>JAJTBN010000118.1 GCA_021286895.1 Bacteroidota bacterium
CTCCTGCTCTTCTAAGTGTTCTAAGTGTCTTAGTGGTTAATCGCTTTTGCTCTTAAACTAAATTCTAAATTCTAGATTCTAGATTCTAGATTCTTTTCCGGACGGCTCTCTTCTAACTCCTAACTACTAACTCCTAACTCCTGCTCTTCTAAGTGTTCTAAGTGTCTTAGTGGTTAATCGCTTTTGCTCTTATAATCTCGCGGTATCCTTTTTTCTGCGTTATCCCGCGGGCTATAGAAAACGCTCTTGATCTTAATTCGTGATAATCCGTGTTAATTAGTGGCTGACGCTCTTGCTCTTAAAATTCGATTCAAGATTCTTATTTTCATATTGTTTTGGTTTGATTGTTTGAGTCCAAAACCCTATTTTTGATACCTTTACGGGCGATTAGCTCAGCTGGTTAGAGCACTTCGTTTACACCGAAGGGGTCTGAGGTTCGAATCCTTAATCGCCCACTGCCAAAAACCGCATAGCGGTTTTTGAATTGTAGATTTTAAATTGTAAATTTTAAATGAAGAGCAAAGGATTTTATTTAAAATTGAAAATTTAAAATCTAAAATTGCTGTCAAAAGAGCCTTTGAAAATTAAACCGACTGATGAAAAGTAAGGTCTATTTCATTGCCACCATACTGGTTCTCTTCCTTGTCAATCTTATCAAAGACAGCATAGACCCTTATTATTACACGATTCTCATCTATATCGGCATCAATATCATTCTCGCTTCAAGTCTTAATCTAATTAACGGGTTCACCGGGCAGTTCTCTCTCGGCCACGCCGGCTTTATGGCTATCGGCGGCTATCTTTCTATCGCCCTCGCGACTTATTTCGGTCCGTTCTTCCAGAGCACTTTCGGCACCGGCGATTTCGGTCAGAACATGACGTTCGTGATTCTTATGATTATAAGCGGCATCGCCGCCGCGCTCGTCGGCCTGCTCGTCGGCGTTCCGTCGTTAAGGCTGAAAGGTGATTATCTCGCTATCGTCACTCTCGGTTTTTCCGAAATCATAAGAGTACTTATTCAGGGCATGGACGTTATCGGCGCGTCGCAGGGCTACCGCGGCGTTTACATTTACGATAACGGAGTGAAGAGCCTGCAGATGATTGAAGGCGCGCAGAACGGTTTCATGTTCTACGGCGTTCCGAAGTACACGAATTTCTTCTGGGTGTTCTTCATCGCCGCTTTCCTGATTTATTTCATTTACAATCTCATCAACTCGACCTACGGCAGAGGATTCATCGCCGTTAAGGACGACGAAGTCGCCGCCGAGTCGATGGGCATCAACACTACCAAATTCAAAGTTACCGCGTTCGTGAGCGGCGCGTTCTTCGCCGGTATCGCCGGCTCGCTCTACGGACATTTCAATTTATATTTAAACCCCGAAGATTTCAATTTCCTTAAGTCGGTCGAAATTGTCGTGATGGTAATTCTCGGCGGAATGGGTAGCATCCCCGGTGTTATAATAGCCGCGGCGATTCTCACGATTCTGCCCGAAATGCTGCGCGGCATTTCCGAATACAGGATGGTTGTTTACGCCCTGCTCCTTATTATAATTATGCTCACGCGTCCGCAGGGTCTCTTCGGCGTGAAACTTAACGTCAGCAAAAAGAAGAAAAAAGAAAAAGAGATTGCACGTACTGGAGATAAATAATGTAACAATGAAGTTCGGCGGACTTCTCTGCATCGACAAACTCAACGCTTTCGTCGATGAGAACGAACTCGTCGGAATGATTGGTCCCAACGGCGCGGGTAAGACGACAGTGTTCAACATCATCACGAGCGTTTACAGACCCACGGAAGGCAATGTCATGTTCGAAGGCAGGAATCTGCTCGACTATAAGACGAACAGAATCGCGCATCTCGGAATTTGCAGGACGTTTCAGAACATAAGACTTTTCAAGAGCCTTTCAGTGAAAGATAACATACGCGTTTCGTGCGGCGTGCGTCTGAAATCGGGTTTCTTCACTTCAATCGCGCAGGTCGGAAAGTTCAACAAGGAAGAAAAGGAAATCGACGCGGGCATAGACGAACTTCTTGAAATGTTCAATCTTCATAACGTGAAAGACGAGTACGCCACATCGCTTCCGTACGGCGACCAGCGTAAGGTCGAAATTGTAAGGGCGCTTGCCACTTCGCCGAAACTTCTGCTTCTCGACGAGCCTGCGGCGGGCATGAACCCGAAAGAGAAATCGGATTTGATGAAACTGATTAAGGACGTTAAGGACAAGTTTAAGATTTCGATACTTCTGATTGAGCATGACATGAGGGTTGTGATGGGCGTGTGCGAAAGAATATTCGTGCTTGAATACGGCAAGAAGATTGCGGAAGGAAAGCCGTCTGAAATTCAGAAAGACGCGAAGGTAATCGAAGCATATCTGGGGGACGCGAAATAAATGCTGAAGATAGAGAATTTAATAGTGAACTACGGCGCCATTAAGGCGATTAAGGGAATCAACGTCGGGGTGAAAGAAGGCTCGATTGTAACTCTTATCGGCGCGAACGGCGCGGGGAAATCTACTATACTTCGTTCGATATCGGCTCTGCTGAAACCCGCGTCGGGTTCGATTAAATTCATGGACAAAGAAATTATCGGAATGCCTTCGCACAAAGTAGTGGAGTTGGGCATAAGCCAGGCGCCCGAGGGCAGGATGATTTTCTCGAATCTCACAGTGCAGGAAAATCTCGACATGGGCGCGTACACGAGGAAGGACAAAGACAACATAAAGTACGACCTTGAATTTATATTTTCATTATTCCCGAGGCTGAAGGAAAGGCTGAAACAGCCGGGCGGAACGCTTAGCGGAGGAGAACAGCAGATGCTGGCGATATCGCGGGCATTGATGTCGAAGCCGAAACTTCTTCTGCTTGACGAGCCGTCGCTGGGAATCGCGCCAATACTGGTGAAGCAGATATTCGAAAAGATAGTCGCGTTGAACAAAGCGACGGGTGTTACGATACTTCTTGTAGAGCAGAACGCGAACATAGCGCTTTCTGTATCCGATTACGGCTACGTACTTGAGACAGGCACAATTAAACTTGAAGGCGAGGCAAAATCGCTTGCGGAGAACCCGGAAGTGAGGAAAGCTTATTTGGGCGAATAAACCGATTTTTTTTACTATTTTTACGATACCTCAAAAATAACCGTTATACAAAATTAAACATAACCTATTATGAATTTTAAGTATGCAAAAAGGATGTCAAACCTCGGCACAGAGACCGCATTCGAGGTTCTGGCAAAAGCGAAAAAGTTAGAAGCGGAAGGAAAGCATGTCATACACTTGGAAATAGGCGAACCAGATTTCCCCACACCCGAGAACATTTCACAGGCGGCAGTAAAATCTATACTCGCGGGTGATACGCATTACACGCCCTCGCCGGGAATTCCCCAGCTGAGAGAGACGATAGCGAAGTACATGACGCGCACGCGCGGCGTGAATTTCGAAGCGGATGAAGTCGTGATGATGCCGGGAGGAAAACCGGTTATGTTCTTCGCGATTATTGCTCTGGTCGATGAAGGCGACGAAGTAATTTATCCGAACCCGGGATTCCCGATTTACGAATCTATGATTAAGTTCATGGGCGGCAAGCCCGTGCCGATTCCTTTAAAGGAAGAAAAGGGATTCGCGTTCGACCCCGAGGATTTAAGGAAACTGATTACGGACAAAACAAAACTTTTAATTATAAACACGCCGCAAAACCCGACGGGCGGAATCCTTACTCAGAAAGACATCGAGAAGATTGCGGAAATTATAAAGGATAAAGACATCTGGGTGCTGAGCGATGAAATTTACAGCCGTCTGATTTTCACGGGCGAGCATTTCAGCATAACGCAGATTCCGGGATTCAAGGAAAGAACCATCATACTTGACGGATTCTCGAAGTACTACGCGATGACAGGCTGGAGAGCGGGATTCGGCGTGATGAACAAAGAGTTGGCTCCGATGATAGCGAAACTCGTGACTAACAGCGTATCGTGCACAAACACGTTTGTGCAGAAGGGCTGTATCGAAGCGCTTGAAGGACCGCAGGAATCTGTGGACAAGATGAGAGCGGAGTTCCTCGCGAGAAGAGACATCATCGTGGACGGTCTGAACTCGATACCGGGATTCTCGTGCATCGTGCCCGACGGCGCGTTCTACGCGTTCCCGAACATTACGAAGACGGGATACAACTCAAGAGAACTTAACGACCATCTGCTGTACAAGGCAAACGTCGCGGCCCTTTCCGGCACGGCGTTCGGCGAATACGGCGAAGGCTATCTGAGATTCTCATACGCGAACTCGAGAGAAAACATCAAGGAAGCGATAAAGAGAATAAAGAGCGTACTGTAACGAATTAGTAATTAATAATTAGTAATTAATAATTAATAATTAGTAATTAATAATTAAAAACTTTTAAGAGCGGAATCTAAAATAATTTTTGTCATCCCGGCGAAGGCCGGGATTCATATTCGTGATTGTCATCCCGGCGAAGGCCGGGAACCATATTCGTGATTGTCATCCCGGCGAAGGCCGGGATCCATATTCGTGATTGTCATCCCGGCGAAGGCCGGGATCCATATTCCGGATTGTCATCCCCGAGTGCTCTTGTCGGGGATCAAGAACATCGATGGCGGCTGAGAGGCAAAAGTCTGAACGCGGTATTTAATAGTTAGAAGAAAGCAAATTTGAATTTTGAATTGTACTTTTACATTTTGCACTTTCAACTTTCAATTAAATGTTAACCGCTAATTGAAAAGAGATTTAGTTATTTTTTACCATAACAGCAACACAGCGGTATCCGATCGGAGGGAATGCGGCGCCGGAATAGCGCTGCATAACAAATTAGTTTGAGGATTCATACTAGTTAAGCGGCACATGAAAGAGCCGGGCACAGCCCGGCTTTTTCAACTGATTATTAGCATTTAACGTCAGAGTTTATCAGTTAGAATTTAGCAATTAGTACTAAGCAAATCGCAAAGAATGTCCCCCTTTGGAGGGGGTGCGGCTTTAGCCGCGGGGGAGGACCGGGAAATCAAACATTTAATTTTCCTGACTCAATTTCAATTATCTTCTCTTCAATACGGTAAGCGACTCCGTCAATTGCGTTTAGAACATCAGCATCACAAAATCTTATAATTGTAAATCCGGCATCCTCCAGTTCCTTTTGCCTGACTCTGTCGTGTTCAGCGACTTCTTCAAACTCATGAGTATAACCGTCAAGTTCGATGATAAGGCTGAGTTCAGGACACAGGAAATCAGCAATATACTTAAGGACGGGGCGTTGTCTTTTAAATTTATATCCTCTCATTTTGCCGCATTTCAAAACGAATTTCCAGAGACAGGATTCCGACTTAGTCATTTCGGTTCGCAAGTTGTGAGCGTAAGGTTGCAATATCCTGTTATATTCCTTATTGGAATATTTTTTGTCTTTCAACGGTCCTCCCCCGCCCCGGCATACGTCGGAGCACCCCCTCCAAAGGGGGACACTTTTTTCAATTAGCAGTTTAGATTTAACGATTGACAGTTAGAGTAGCTTGATACAATTATAAATATTTAATTTCAGTTTTTAAATTCTTAAAGTGCTTCATGATTCTTGATTTCAGATGCCGGATTTGCTCAAATTGCTGGTTGCATAATGCTGATTTTAGGGCAATTTTGGCTGTTATTGGTAAATTTCGGCATGTGGATGGTGTTTAAGGCGGGGAGGACCGCAGGAAAATGTCAGAATGAATTTTCTTTACATTGACAATGTGGTATAAATCAGTTAATTTTAACGTTTTAATGAAAATCGAAATGAAAGAAACGATAAAAAAATCAGTAAGGACAACCAAATTCGCCACGAGGGAACAAAATCCCGGTAACTGGTTTGTGGTTGATGCCGATGGAAAGGTCCTCGGTCGTCTTGCGAGTGAAGTCGCGAAAAGAATAAGGGGCAAATACAGTCCTCAGTACACTCCCCACGCCGACGTCGGCGACTGGGTAGTTGTAATCAATGCCGAGAAGATAAAACTCACAGGCAAGAGACCCGAGTTGAAGGAATACAAGACGCACTCGAGATATCCGGGCGGCCAGAAGATTAAAAGTTACAAGGAAGTCGCGGCGACGAATCCCGAGAAGGTAATTACGCTCGCGGTGAAGAGAATGCTTCCGAAGACAAAATTAGGAAGCGCGCTCATCAACAAACTGAAAGTTTACAAGGGAGCCGCTCATCCGCATTCAGCGCAGAAACCCGTAGCATTAAACATCTAATAACAGGAAAAAAATATTTTTAATGACTATAAGCACACCAATAAAAGTAGGAAGAAGAAAAACCGCGGTTGCGAGAGCGCATCTTACAGCGGGAAACGGCACCGTTACAATCAACGGAAAACCGGCTCTTAATTTTCTGAAGAAGGAAGAGCACGTACAGAACATTATGCAGCCCTTCAAGGTATCGGGCACGGAAGGCACTTTCGACGCCAAGATTAAAGTCGTTGGCGGCGGATTCAGAGGCCAGATAGACGCGATAAAGTTAGCGATAGCGCGTTCTTTAATCGCTACCAACGAGGAACTCAAGCCCGTGCTCAGAAAGAGCGGATTCGTAACGAGAGACCCGAGAATGGTCGAAAGAAAGAAATACGGAAGACCGAAAGCAAGGAAGAGATTCCAGTTCTCGAAGAGATAACAGAGATTTTTTTAATAAACTATTTTTTAAAAAGACATATTCTCCGATTCCGAAGCGCCTGTGTCCCTTTACGGGATGCGCTTAGGGAGATGACGGGAATAGAAGAAAAACAAAAGCCGCATAAACCGGGAAGGTTTATACTCATTTCGAACTACCGCTTTTCAGGTTAGCGCCGGCTTTTTTTCAGGAGAAAAAATTAATGGCAAAAGTACAAATCGAAGACCTGCTGCTCGCAGGCTCGCACTTCGGACACCTTACAAGAAGATGGAATCCCAAGATGAGAAAATATATTTTCATGGAAAGAAACGGGATTCATATCATCGATTTAAAAAAGAGTCTCGGACTTCTTGAAGAAGCCTGCAACTCAGTATCAAGGCTTGCTGCCGAAGGAAGGAAAGTTCTATTCGTCGGAACGAAAAAACAGGCGAAAGCAATCATCAAGGAACAGGCCGAGAGATGCGATTCATTCTACGTTTCGGAAAGATGGCTCGGCGGAATGCTCACGAACTTCAACACAGTAAGGAAGAGCATTAAGAAACTCACGTCGCTTCAGAAGATGGAAACGGACGGAACGCTCGAGAAATTCGTGAAGAAGGAAAGACTCATCATGATGCGCGAAAAGGAAAAACTCGAAAAAGTACTCAACGGTATCTCGACTATGACGAAACTTCCGGGAGCGCTTTTCCTTGTCGATATAAAGAAGGAACACATCGCGATTGACGAAGCGAGAAAACTCAACATTCCGATTTACGCTATCGTAGATACTAACTGCGACCCCGAAATCATAGATTATCCCGTACCTGCGAACGACGACGCGGTGAAATCGATTGAAATCATCACGAAGGCATTCGCGGACGCGATTGTTGACGGAAACCAGATGGCGAAGACGAGAAAAGAAGACGAGTCTGAAGAGATGAAAGAAAAAATGGAAAAAAATAAAAATTAAAATAATATTATAATGGCAATCACAATAGAATTAATAAAAGAGTTGAGGGAGAAATCCGGCGCCGGTATGGCGGACTGCAAGGCAGCGCTTACCGAGACGAACGGAGACATTCCCAAAGCCATCGAGTTCCTGCGCAAGAAAGGCGCGGCGATGGCGACGAAGCGAGCCGACAAGATAGCAAAGGAAGGCGCTGTCAAGTCGAGCATAAGCGAAGACAAGACTACGGGCGCGATTATCGAAATCAACTGCGAGACCGACTTCGTGGCAAAAGGCGACGGATTCCAGAATTTCGCGCAGAAGATAGCGGACACGGCTCTGATGAACAACATCGAGGACGCGGCGCATCTTCTTTCGGCGAAGGGCAAAGACGGACTCACGGTACAGGAAACGATTGACAGCATGATGGCGAGCGTCGGCGAGAAGATTGAACTTAAGAGAGTGAAAATTATTAGCGTTGAAGGCGGATTTGTTTCCACGTACATTCACTTCGGCAGCAAGGTCGGCGCGATAGTCGGCCTGAAAGGCAAGTTCACTGAAGAGTCGAACTCGCTCGGACAGAAACTCGCGATGCAGACTGTCGCGATGACGCCGATAGCGGTCAGAAGAGACGAAGTTTCTCCCGACGTAATCGAAAAGGAACTCGAAATCTACCAGACTCAGGCGAGAAACGAGAAGAAGCCCGAGAACATTATCGAGAAGATTACGATGAACAAGTTAGAAAAGTACTTCCAGGAAAACTGCCTGTTAGAGCAGGAGTTTATTCAGGAAGCGAACAAATCGGTCGGCGACCTTCTGAAAGAATACACGAAGAGAACGGGCGAGCCGCTCGACGTAACAGAGATGTCAAGGTTCCAATTAGGATAATTTAACATACAAAATAATGCCTGCAAAATTTAAGAGGATTTTGCTGAAACTCAGCGGAGAATCCCTGATGGGGTCGAAGAGTTTCGGCATAGATTCGGAAATCGTCGAGCGTATAGCCGGCGAGGTCGCTGAAGCGGCCAGAATGAAAATTGAAATTGGCATTGTAATCGGCGGGGGCAACATATACCGCGGCCTTTCCGCCTCTCAGCAGGGTGTTGACAGGGTGACGGGGGATATGATGGGCATGTTAGCGACCGTCATAAACTCCCTTGCCATGCAGAACGCTCTCGAAAAAAGAGGCGTCTATACGAGGGTTCAGTCTGCAATTAAAATGGACCAGATTGCGGAACCTCTTCTGATTCGCAGAGCGGCAAGGCACCTTGAAAAGAAAAGAGTCGTCATATTCGCGTCGGGCACGGGCGAGCCATATTTCACGACCGACACCGCGGCGGCGCTGAGAGCGATAGAAATAAAATCCGATGTTATCATAAAAGGCACGAGGGTTGACGGAGTTTACGATTCGGACCCCGAGAAGAATCCCAAAGCGAAACTTTTCCGCAAACTTTCATACGGCGAAGTTCTCGAAAGGGATTTGAGGGTAATGGACCTGACTTCGATAACGCTTTGCCGCGAGAACAGACTGCCGATAGTCGTCTTCAACATGAACAAGAAGGGCAACCTTAAGAAACTTCTAAACGGCGGAAGCATCGGAACGATAATTTCTTAATTAAATCGAAAAGTTATGATTAAGGATATTCTCAAATTAACGAAAGACAGAATGGCGAAGGCGGTCGAGCATCTGACCGCTGAATTCGTAAAAGTAAGAACAGGCAAGGCTTCGGTCGGGCTGCTTGAAGGAATCAAGGTTGATTATTACGGAACGCCCACTCCTTTAAATCAGGTGGGAAACCTAAACACGCCCGACGTGCACACAATAACGGTGC
>JAJTBN010000119.1 GCA_021286895.1 Bacteroidota bacterium
ATAATAGCAACATAAAACAGACCGTAAAATCCAAGTATGATTTTCTTTTTGTCGTTTACTTCAAGATTTATGTTGTCATTCTGACCTATCATACGATAAATGATTTAAAATTATAAATGAAAATCGAGGCTGCGCTGCAGCTTCGGGTCTCCCACAGGCGCGAGGTTGTGCTTCTTCGCCTGATAGTAAAATACGAGTATTATTATTCCGACTACAAACAGCGGGAATCCTAGTTCGTAGAAACTGAAAACTATTGTCTTGCTGAACGTAGGCATTATCAGCCAGTATAAATCGAAGAAATGCGCCGCAAGAATAAATATCGAAACATTTTTTAACCTCTTCGGGTCCGATTTCGAAGGCTGCGAAAGCAGTCCGGCGTAAGGAATTATGAATCTCACGAAAATTAGGATAACGGATATATATTTCCATCCGCCTTCCCATCTCATTACGAACCACACCGATTCCTCGGGAATGTTCGCGTACCAGATAAGCAGGAACTGACTGAAAGCTATGTACGCCCAGAAGTTCGTCATGCCGAACATCAGCGCGCCGAGAGAATAGTAATGGTCCTTGTTTATTCCCGGCATGAGGTAACCGTTCTCGTTGAGAGATACCGCCGCGTAAGTCGTCGCCGCAAGTCCCGCGAGAAGCGTGGCGGATATGTAATAAACTCCGAATATCGTAGAGTACCAGTGCGGCTCGAGACTCATTATCCAGTCAACCGCGAGAAAAGTCAATCCGATGCCGGCTACGGGCATGAACAGCGCCGACAGTTTCACGTTTGTCTTCGTCAACCCCTGGTCTTTTGTTTTGTCCTGTTTTCTGGAGTTCCTTGTGAATACGGCATAGAATATGTAAAGAACAAGTACTATGCCTATAGTTCTTCCTATAAAGAACGGAATGTTAAGATAAGAAGTCTTTCCGGAAAGAATCTTGTCCGCTGAAACAACGTCGGTATGCGTCCAGTGAAAGAGCATTCCCATCATAAGAAAAAGCGGTACCGCGAAAACGAGAACGAGCGGCAGGGATGATGAAATGAATTCGCTAACGCGCCTGAACGGCACGCTCCATACCGCGCCGGATATGTATTCGAGAGCCACAAGCACGAGCGCCCCAATCGCGATGCTCGCGAAGAAAGTCAGTCCGATAATATTATTGAACGCTTCGCGCCTTGGGTCGATAAAATACGACACCAGTATTAGCAGCAGTCCTATGCCCGCAAGCAGCAGGCCCGTCTTCTGTACTTTTGCCGGTAATTCCTTTTTTTGATATTCCATTATAAAAGCCTTCGTTATTTTTTCGTTTCTAAATCAGTGTCTTTCGCGTTGAGCGAACGCTGCAATACTCTTATATAATGAATGATTGCCCATCTGTCATCCCTTGAAATCTGCTTGGCGTAACTGGGCATTACATTCTGTCCGTTCGTAATCACATGATAAATATTTCCGTCGCTCCAGTTCCTCACCTTATCGCTGTGAAGCGTTGGCGGGTTCGGGAACTGTCCGTTAAGCCTGCTGTCCCCCTTGCCGTAATAACCGTGGCACGGACTGCAGTATGTATCGAATCTTGATTTGCCTTTTTCAATTACCTCTTTCGTGAACGGCAGCGGATTGGACATGTTCTTTACCACCGAATCGGGCTGCCCCTTGAATTCATAAGGCGTAAATCCCCTCGCGACGGTTCCTTCAACCGGCGTCCTCATTCCGAATCCGTCATCGAACATCACGTTCTGCGACTGCGCGGAAAGCCTGTCCTGCACGCCCATCCATGTGAACGGCTGCATGTATATAAGTTTATTCAGCGTGAAGTACGTTACACCCGCCGTGACAATCGCCACAACAACAAGCAGTCCGAGGAATCTTTTGTCGAAAACATTTACGGGTTTCTTTTCGGGTTCGTAAAAAACCTCTATGTCATGCGCCCCTTCACGCGAAAGGAATTCCCGTATTTTATTCTCGTCGAAAAGCGGGTCGATGACTGCGACGTTCAGACCGAACTTATCCGAAGAAACATTCTTCATGTAATTTGTGTCATGCAGCGGATGAGCGTTGTTCGGAAATTTAAAGAACAAAGCAATCAGCACCGCGACAGTCCCTACCGCGGCCGATAAAACCGTAACCTCGAATGTTATAGGCACGAACGCGGGCCAGGAGAAGAACGGCTTTCCTCCGATTATCAGAGGATAGTCCATGACCGAAACCCAGTACATGAAAAGAAAAGCGAACGCCGCGCCCGAAAGCCCGATAAACAAAGTCGCGTATCCGATAAGCGACGGCTTAAGTTTCATCGCCCTTTCCATTCCGTGCACGGGATACGGAGTATTGACGTCAAACTTTGTATAGCCTTCCTTCACTGCCGCTTCTGCGGCGTGAGTTATGCTGTCAGGCGTATCGAAAAGTCCGCCTATGGAATAAATTTTCTTCGCGTCCATCAGTGCGTCCCTCCCTTATGCGAAGGCTGCGCGCCGTCTACGACCGCCTTTACTTCGGCAATCGATACCGACGGCAGTGTCTTCACAAACAATAAAACATTCGTAAAGAACAGACCGAATGAGAACATGAGTATTCCCAAGTCGTATATCGTGGGCGTGTACATCCCCCAGCTTGAAGGCAGGAAATCGCGCGACAACGACGTTACTATTATAACAAACCTTTCAAACCACATTCCTATGTTTACTATAACACCGATTACGAACATTGAAAATATTGTTGTCCTGATTTTCTTAACCCAGAATAATTGCGGCAGTATGACATTGCACGTTACCATTGTCCAGTATGCCCAGGCGTATGGTCCCAGCGCCCTGTTGATGAACGTGAAAGTTTCGAACTGATTTCCGCTGTACCATGCAGTGAAGAACTCCATCGCGTACGCGTATCCGACCATCGTTCCCACGACAATAATAACCTGATTCATCTTTTCCAGATGATTGATTGTAATTATATGCTTAAGGTCGAATGCCTGTCTCACGAATATTAAAACATTCTGCACCATCGCGAAACCGGAGAAAACCGCTCCCGCTACGAAGTAAGGCGGGAATATTGTTGTGTGCCATCCGGGTATAACCGAAACCGCGAAGTCGAAACTTACTATGGTGTGCACCGAAAGCACCAGCGGCGTTGCGAATCCCGCGAGTATCATGTACGTCTTTTCATAATGCTGCCAGTGTCTCGTCGAATGTCTCCATCCGAGGCTGAACATCGAGTAAATTGTTTTCTTTAACTTGTTGTCCGTATGGTCCCGCAATGTCGCGAAGTCGGGTATTAAACCGATGTACCAGAAAACCAGCGATACGGTGAAATACGTCGAAACCGCGAACACGTCCCAGAGCAGCGGCGAAGTGAAATTCACCCAGATGTTGTTGGCGTTGGGATACGGGAACAGATACCCGTCAAGCCAGGCGCGTCCGGTGTGAATTGCGGGGAAAATCCCCGCGCACATGACCGCGAATATCGTCATCGCTTCCGCGAACCTCGCTATGCCCGTTCTCCATCTCTGCCTCAAAAGGAAAAGGATTGCTGAAATCAGCGTCCCCGCGTGACCGATACCGACCCAGAACACGAAGTTGACGATGTCGAACCCCCACCCGACAGGCTGGTTGTTTCCCCATACGCCGATACCCTTGTAAAAAGTCCATCCGAGCGCGCCGCCGCCGACAAGAAGCATCAGCGTCGTTACCGTTATGAGCGCCTTCCATACTTTTCCGGGTTTCGTTCCGAGTGGTTTCGATATTACCTCGTCAATCGATTTCGCCGGCGGTTTCCCGTCAACGACCGGTATCTCCTGTGTGTAATCAAATGTTCTCACTACGATTTCTTCTCCGGTTTAATATTTCTTAGTTTTGCTATGTATGTTACATTCGGCCTCACGTTAATTTCTTCAAGCACGTGATAACCGAGTTCGTGATTTCTGTGTTTTACGATTTCTGAATCTTTCTTCGTCAGGTCGCCGAAAACAATCGCGTTTGTCGGACACGCGTCCTGACATGCAGTCCTGACTCTGTCCCCGTCCAGCGGACGCCCTTCCTGAGTCGCGTGCTGTCTTTCATCCATGATTCTCTGGACGCAAAACGTGCATTTTTCCATTACGCCGCGCGAACGCACGGTCACTTCGGGATTATGCATGAGGCTCAGCGATGTCTGCTCGTAATAACCGTCGGCAAGATTGTTCCTGAAGTTGAAATAGTTGAACCTTCTTACCTTGTACGGACAGTTGTTCGAACAGTACCTCGTGCCTACGCATCTATTGTACGCCATCTGGTTGAGACCGTCGGGACTGTGGTTTGTTGCCGCTACAGGGCAGACGTTCTCGCACGGCGCGTTGTCGCAGTGCTGGCACAGCATCGGCTGGAAACTGACTTTCGGGTCGTCTGACTTGCCGCCGTAATAACGGTCGATTCTCAGCCACATCATGTGACGGTGCTTTCCGACCTGCTCCTTGCCGACTACGGGTATGTTGTTCTCGACGTTGCACGCCGCTACGCAGTAATTGCAGCCGACGCACTTGTTGAGGTCTATCGACATCGCCCATTTTGTCGTCGTGAATTCGTACGAAGGAACAATGTTGAATAATGCTGTCTCGCCTTTTTCCTCTTTCAGGAAATTCGGCTTCTCTTTGTATTCTTCGTAAACCCCTTCGCGTATTACTTCTCTCTTGAAATGAATATCGTTGTATCTTTCGTGGTCAATCGGATACTGCTCCTGTGTGGTTATCAATTCATACGTTCCGCCCGCCTTTGTGATTTTTCCGTCCGCATAAAGCCTGTCCGAAAGTTTCGGGTTTTTCTGTATGAGTTCAATCGAATTGAAACCTACCCCGTTTCCGATTACCCCCGCTCCTGTCCTGCCGTAACCGAGGTCCATAGCGACAACATCGTCCGCCATCCCCGGCTGCACGAACACCGCGGCTTTCAGCGTCCTGCCGCCTGTCGTTATTTCAACGAGATCGTTTGTTTTCACGCCGAGTTTTTCCGCGTAAGCGGGCGATACCGCGGCATAGTTGTCCCAGACGACTTTTGAAATCGGGTTCGGTATCTCCTGAAGCCAGCCGTTGTTCGCGTACCTGCCGTCTCCGAGAAAAGCGCTTTTGTTCAGAATAACCACAGCGTCCGATGACGCTCTGAACGCGGGAGCCGGCATGAACGCTTCATTCTTAAACGAGAATGTTCCGTCCGTTTTTTCATTGAACAAGACGACTCCGTCATGCAGCGAATTGAACCAGAAATTCTTAAAATCAGATTTTGCTCCGGCCGCTCCGTAAACACCCTTCTCCCAGTTCGTCTTGATGTAATTCATGTAATCATTCTCATGGTAATTCCCGGGATTGTCTGTCATCCAGTTGAGAAGCGCTGCTTCTTTCTGGCGCGTCTTGTAAAGAGGCGCGATAACCGGCTGCTGAAGGCTGTACACTCCTGTCCTCGGCTTGAAATCGCCCCAGCCCTCGAAGTTGTGGCTTATACCGAGCGCGTAATTGCTTAATTCGGCCGTTTCGTTTATCTGCTCCGACATTGTAATTACCATGCCTGCCTTCTTTAGCGCGTCCGGGTATTTATAATCCGAAGAAAAATGATATACGGGGTTTGTGTCGAAATGAATTACCATCCCCACGCTTCCCGAATTCATACGGCTGATAAGCGCTTCGATTTCCTCTCGCGGCGTAAGCGGCATTACCGGCGCGTCGAATGATTCTTTCGAGTACAGTTTAGTGTTTCCGAGTATGTCGTTTAATTTGTTTACAGCAATGTGAGTCGATTCCGGAAGAGCGTTTCCGGCAAGAACAATCGCCTTGCCTTTGTTCGCGAGAAGGTCTTCGACAAGGCTGAGCGCCGCTTCTTTCTTTAAATTGTATTTACTGATAAGACCGTTAATGTCGGATTTGTTTTCTCCCGCCGCCGCGATAAGCGCGTAAACAAACTCTTCGATAGCGTCGGTTCTTAACCTGATTCTGTAATCGGAATTCGCTCCGGTTACCGAGAATCCGCCCTCGACAACGTAAAGCCTGTTGAACTCTCCGTCTTTCTTCATCACGTCCCTGCTCTCAGCGTACAGTCTCATCGACTCGACAGGGTTTCCTTCTTTGCCGAGAAAATCCGATTCGAGAGAGACAATAACTTTCGCTTCTTTCCAGTCTATGACTGGAAGACCTTCGCGTCCGAACGATTTTTTGAACGCGCTGAATTTATTCGTATCGTTTATAAGTTCGTATGAATAAAATTTCGCTGTATTATATTTTGCCGAGAAATCTTCAAAAAGTATTTTCAGTGAAGGAGAGTTAACCGTGTGCGTTATTACCGCTATCTCTTTTCCGGACGCCGCGGTCTTTTTAAGTTCATCAATAATCTTGGCGTCGGCGTCAGCCCAGTTGGACGCTATAAAACCCGCGCCTGATTTCAGCATCGCGTCTTTTATTCTCGACGGCTCGTACAGGTCAAGTATGCTCGCCTGTCCCGTTGCACAGATTTTCCCTTTGTTTACGGGATGATCGGGATTGCCGTCAATCTTAATCGGCCTGCCTTCTCTCGTCCTGACGAGTATTCCGCAGGCGTTCGCGCACGAAGTGCATGTTGACGCGTAGAAAGACGGAGCGCCGACGGTAACCTCTTCGGGTTTCCTGTTGTAAGGCACTATCGCGCCCTTATCGCGGTAGTCAGAGCATGCCGTGGCTGCCAGCGCGGCCGATGAAGCGAGAAGCGTAAGGAATTTTCTCCTGCTGAGTCCTGACATTCCCGGCTCATTTGAATCGAGCGGAAGTTCTTCCGCGAATTCGTTTTTCTTCGCTTCAAGAAATTCAGGGTCGTTTTTAAGTTCCCTGAATCCTCTCCAGTAGTTCACGTCTTTTTTGTTGTCCTTATCTTCCAATTTATCTCCTTTCATACCTGTACATTATTTCTTTTAACGGATTCGGGATTGCCCCTTACTTTCAGTTTGCTTCCGAAAGAAAAAAGTTTTTCCGCGCGGTTCGAAATAAACCTCACGGGAAACTTCGCGAGCAGGAACGCGCCAAGCCCGGCGAGAACCGCGGTCAGTATAAACTTCTTTCTTTCGATTTTTACTTCGTTAAGTTTTTCGAGCGCTTTCATTATCGTATTTTTATACTTTTTGAATTCATTTAACGGTGACAGGCCACGCAGTATTCCGGACCTTTTTTCAGGCTGCCTTTTATTTCTTCGTAGTTTGAAATTTTTGTTTCGGGTTTCCTGTGACAGGCAAGACATGCGCCCATCGTGAACGAGTTGACCTGTCCTACAACCTCCATCTGCTTCACGTCGCCGTGGCAGTTGGCGCAGTCGATTCCCTTGTTGACGTGCGCGCTGTGATTGAAATAGACAAAGTCCGGCACTTTGTGGATGCGCTTCCATTCAAGAGGCCGGTTTTTCTCGTAATAGTCCGTCAGTTTCTGTATTTCGGGCCTGTCTTTTCTCGCAAGCGTATGGCAGTTCATGCAGATATCGACAGAAGGTATGCTCGCGTTGCGCGATTTGTCAACGCCCGTGTGGCAGTACTTGCAGTCTATCTGCATAGAGCCCGCGTGCAGTTTGTGAGAGAATTTTACAGGCTGTTCCGGCGAGTAGCCGATGCCGTTTCTTTCGGCATAAGTAGAGTAGTATGTAACGGCGAATACCGCGATTACCACAAACAGGATAATCGGTAAACGCACCTTTAGGTTGTAATCGAGCAGATGTTTATCCATAAAAAAATGTATACAAAAAAGACGAAATATAAAATTGATTTATGTGTAATTCGAATTCAATAATTACTGCCGGTAACTGTAAACACAGATTTTAATACATACGAACGTAAATAATAAAACATCTTTCAAACCAAACAGACAAAGATTGGTCATTGTGTTTGTTTTAACAAAAACTTAATTATTAAAATTCGCAAAAATCCGCATATTAATAAAAATTTTTCCAAAAGGCACGTCCGGGTACACTAACTTTAACTTCTGGATTAAAACCTCCTTAATAATGAAGAGATTCCCGCCATAGATTTTTATATTATACGGAAATGAAATTAGGGCATCCGTACAGATTAAGTAAAAATTGAAGATTGAAATTCACCTTACGGTGAATTTCAGGAACAACTCCCTCCCTCTTCTCGGCTTTATCGAATTGTAAGCGGTCTCAATAATATCAAGGTTGAAATACGGGAAGAACAGCGTCTCGTATTCTTCTTTCGTTCCTCCGAACGGCGGCTCCGTTCCGTCAAACTCGTGATTAAACAGAAGCCCGATTAGCTTTCCGCCTGCGTTCAGAAGGTCGTGCATTTTCTTGGCGTATTCCCTTCGCCTTTCTCTTTCTATTGAACAGAAAAAAGTCTGCTCGATTATCAAGTCGTATTTTCCCTTGTGTTCAAAAAAATCTCCTTCGATAATACGGTCAGACGGAAAATCCGGCACTCTTTTTCTGAAATTCCGAATGGCCGCTGACGAGATTTCAATAATAAAAACATTCCCGAATCCCGCCTTGTGAAGATATTCGGCTTCGTATCCGTTTCCGGCGCCCGGCACAAGCACACGGATATCTCTGTTGCTTATCCCGTCGAAATATTCCCGCAGCGGTGTGGATGCATACCCGATGTCCCATGTAAGACTGTTTTCAGTATATTTTCTATTCCAGTATGTTTTATCCATTTTTTGTACCGAAAGCGTTAAATGAAACTTAAACTAACTTTTTGCGTTTAATTTTTAAACACCTAAAAATCATTGTGCTGTGTATTAATTTAAAATTTTTAATACAATATACCTCACAACTTTAAAATATTTCTTATATATTATTTGATTATGGTCGAGAATTATTATTACGAGAACAGAGAAGAGATCAGAAAGAAGGTGAAGGAGAAGTACAGAAAAGATAAAGAATACAGGGAGAAGCTGAAGAAGTATTACAGGGAAAAGTACCACAACGACCCTGAATACAAACAGATGACGTTGGAGAACGCCCGGAACAGGTATTACAATGATCCCGAGTACAGGGAGAAGACGATACAGCGGGCAAAGGAAAGAGCTGAAAAACTCAAAAAGCAAAAAGCTAAGAAAAAGAAGAAATAGTTTTTTGCTGACCTTGTTTCTGAAAGGTTAAAAATCTTTTCAGTGGGGTTTATCCGTATGTAAATTCCGGGTTGACTCGGGTATTCGATGGGAGCGTTTACCGGAGCCGGAATTGCAAATGGGCTGCACAGAAATTTTTTAACAATCCGCGGACTCCGCATTTCGGAGAACGGATTATTACGGATCCTGTAAAGTATTTTGTGTTTTTGGAAAACTGCATTTAATTAAACCTGCACC
>JAJTBN010000120.1 GCA_021286895.1 Bacteroidota bacterium
CAGGAACTCCTTTTTGAATCCGCTCGTCTGTCCGAGGAAGCCCGCCACGAGAGCGGTATGGCACTGTGTGAGCATGCTCGGCACCGGGTCATACTTCGCGGAAAAATCAACGAGTTTAAAATAATCGTTATACTGCCCTATCGCGAGGAGGTCCTGCGTTATATCTATGTTTGAATACTTATAAACCATAGGATTCAATTCAACGCTGAAATTCTGAAGAGCGATTGTTTCGGAAAAATCGAGTTTGTTATTCGCATCGGGGTCGAAAGGGTCACCGTCGTACATGACATCGCAGATATCCGTATATTGCGCCGCGAGTGATATATCATAAGTATCGGTGGCGCTGCACATAGTAAAAAGGAATCCGCCGTTCGCTATATATTCTTTCAGAGTTTTAACGACGGCAAGTTTGAGTTTAGAGACTTTCGAGAAACCGAGTTTCTTCGCCATCTCCTCGTTTGTAGTCTTCTGAGTAAGGTACCAGGGCGACGCTCCGTACGTAGCGTAGAATTTTCCGTACTGGCCTGTAAAATCCTCATGATGCAGGTGTATCCAGTCGACGCCTTTAAGTTTTCCCGACAGCACTTCTTCGTCCCACATTTTTTCATAAGGAATCTCCGCATAATCGAGCACTAACTGCACGGCATCGTCCCACGGAAGAGCGTTAGGCGGCACGTACACGGCAATCTTCGCTACTTTTTCGAGGCGGATTAATTCCATGTTA
Source organism: Bacteroidota bacterium (assembly GCA_021286895.1). GTDB lineage: Bacteria > Bacteroidota > Ignavibacteria > Tepidaquicellales > Tepidaquicellaceae > CAIKZJ01. Next base: position 725 of record JAJTBN010000120.1, read on the forward strand.
TTTTTTTCATCTTTCACTTCGGCGTAAACCTGCGCGGTTTGGGTGCCGTCGAGGAGTTCATAACTTACTCCTTTTTCTTTGCATTCGCTCTCGAGTTTTGAAGTATATCCAAAGAGAAAAGAGCCGCTGCGATAATTCAGGAGCCAGTCGAGTTCGCCGCCTTCGAGCAGGTGCCTATAGGCGATGCCGTAGGCTTTGAGATGATTCGTCTGGTAACCGTTATCCATGGGAATCAGCAGTTTTGTCTGGCTGAAGCCCGTTACGCAGACGAAAAAGGAGAACAGTATTAATTTTAAACTGTTTTTAATCATAATATCAAATTAATTTACCCGTTATAAATGTTCAATGTTATAATGAAATAATTGTCTGAGGCGATAAACATACTTGCATTCGAGACTTCCTGCGACGAAACGTCGGTAGCGGTTCTTGAAAACGGAAAAGTCCTTTCGAACATAATACTTTCACAGGAGTATCATCTAAATTTCGGAGGCGTAGTGCCTGAGATAGCATCGAGGGAGCATCTGCGTAAAATAGCGGAACTGACGGAAGAAGCGCTTGAAAAAGCCGGAAAAAAGATTACTGAAATAAATCTTGTCGCGGCGACATCGGAGCCGGGGTTAATAGGCGCGATACTTATCGGGTTAAATTTCGCAAAATCGACCGCAGCCACGCTGAACGTACCGTTTGTCAACGTCAATCACATACAGGCGCATTTATATTCATCGTTTCTCAACGAGCGCAAGCCTAACTTCCCTTTCATCGGATTAATAGTTTCGGGGGGGCACACGCTTATAGTTCTGGTCGAGGATTTTTTCAAGCATAAGATATTAGGCACGACGGCAGACGACGCGGCCGGAGAGGCTTTCGACAAGGTAGCGAAAATGATGGGGCTGGGATATCCGGGCGGGCCTATAATAGACAGGCGCGCGAAGGAAGGCGACAAGGATTTTCATAAATTCCCGATATCGAGATTAAAAGATTCAAAGTATAATTTTTCATTTTCAGGAATCAAGACCTCGGTATTATATTATCTTCGCAACAACAATTTCGAGCAGAACAAAAGCGATAAACTCATAAACGACATCTGCGCTTCATTCCAGCACGCCATAATAAAAACGCTGTACGACAAGGTCATGCTTGCGGCAAAAGAGTACGGAGTCAGGGACATCACGATTTCAGGCGGTGTATCGGCTAACAGCAGTCTGAAAGAGACTTTCAGCGCGCTTAACGGGAAAGGCTACAACATATTCATACCCGATTTCATATACACGACGGACAACGCGGGCATGATAGGAATTACGGCGTATTACAAATACACTACAGAAAAAAATAAGGAATTTTTAGATAAAGAATCCCTTTCCACGCACGCGAGGCCGAGGCTTGATTACGAGAACTTCTAACGGTACTTTTTATATTTCTTGTGCGAATATTTTCCGAAACCAGAGAAAACCATAAGAGCCGCTATTAAATGAATCCAGAACCAGGGGCTTGACGTCCCGAGGTTATCAACTATATAAATCAGCACGAGCACTCTGGGCAGAAAAACCGTAAGGAGGAAATCTCCGACAAAGGGAACATTATTCGCCGGGATATGGTGCGTGAAATAAAAAATCAGTAAAGTGATTCTCGGCAGAAAAAGACTGAGTACGAGAAAAATTGTATCCATAAATGTGCATTTAAATTATCCTTGATAGCCCTTAAGGGCCTGCTTAATTTTACGTAAAATATTCATAAAAAGTTATGGAATTGATAACCCTTCTCGAAAAGAACATCGACGAGATAGTCGAAAAATCCTGCAAACAGATATGTGAAGTAAAACTTAAGGGATACACGAAAGTCGGCAGTACATTGACGAAGCAGAAACTGACGAATCTGTACAAGAAACTTATAGAATGCGTAAAAACGCGGGACCTGATTCCGATGCTGAACTACACAGAGAAAATCGCGAAGGACAGGTACAACAGCGGATATGATTTATACGAAGTGCAGACGGCAATAAACAGTCTTGAGGAATTGATATGGCAGAAAATCTTCAAGCATACGAAGCCGGAAAAACTTTCCGTTTCATTGAGTTTGGTAAGTTCTATACTCGGGGCGGGCAAGGACAATCTAGCGAGGACGTATGTTTCGCTTGCATCGAAGACAAAGGCGCCGGCTTTAAACATACAGAATCTTCTTTCGGGAAGCGAGAGCATCGCCGGACTGAACGATTAGAGTTTAGGTTTTGAAATATGATTTTCGGAAGGGAGCATTATAGAAATTCTTGTTCCCTTTTCTGTTTCGCTTTCGACCTTAATCGTGCCTCCGTTTTTTTCCACGAATTCCCTGCAGATTTGCAACCCCAATCCCGTGCTCGGTTCGCCCTCGGTACCTTTCCTCTTGTTATTAGTCGAGATATCGAACAGGCTGTTAATCATTTCCTCATCCATACCGATTCCGTCATCCTCAAAGCGAACCTCGGTACGTTTCTCAGAATTAATTTTCGCTATAATCCTGAGTCCGCCCCCTCTTTTGTTGAACTTAATCGCATTCGAAATCAGATTCCTAAAGACAGTTTGAATCATCGGCTTATCCGCGAAGACAGTCGCGTTTTCATTAATATCCTGCGAAAGTTTAATATCCTTTTTCACAAAGTTTTCGTTAAACGCGCCGAGAGTTTCCTCAATTACCGATGAAATATTATAAACCTCAGGCCTGAATTCACCGAGGCCTCTCTGGCCGGCGGACCATTCAAGAAGGTTATTCAGAAGGCTGAAAAGATTTTCGGCGGCGATATTCATTCGTTTCAAGTACTCATTTATTTCCGTCGTATTCATTTCGCCGATATTCTCCGCTATTAAATTTGTCATCCCCAGGAATGCCAGAAACGGACTTCTTAGGTCGTGGGCGATAATCGAGAAAAGTTTGTCCTTTTCGTCGTTTGACTTACGCAGTTTCCGTTCGCTGATTTTAAGATTTTCATCCAAAAGTTTTTTCTGCACTATATCCCAGGCGAGGTCGGCAATTTGCGTCACGGAATTCACATCGTTATCAGTGTAATCCAACTCTTTGTTACCGACGCCTATAATCGCGACCGGTTTACCTCCTCTATTGACAGGGACAGTCAATTCTCTCAAAACACAGGCGTGCCCTTCGGGATAGCCTTTCTTTCCCGGAAGATTTGGGAAGTCGTTATGGATGACAGGCCCGTTAATCCTCACGCAGTCCGCCCAGACACCCGCGCTTTTAACCGGATAATGGCTTTCGGAAGGCACCGTTTTGCACATCTTGTTTTTAGTATTGGTTGACCACTGTTTGAGCGAAAGAGTATCGTCGTCATCATTCACGAAATGGAAGAAGCCGATACTGCTGTCAGTAAGTCTTTCGGCTTCATTGAGTGTTACCTCAAGGAATTCTTCGGCGGTCAATTTTTCGGAGACTTCAAGCAGACGCAGTCTCGAATTAAATATTTCTTCGGTCCGCAATTTTTCTGTCACGTCGGAAAGGAAATTTAGAAGCGCATGAGCGCCGCCGTAATTAATTTTTACGGAATTAATCCGGCAATATTTCACCGCTTTATTTTTCACTCTTACTTTATGAAGCCTGTTGACCTTATCGATTGTTCCGGTCAAAAGTCCTGCAATTTCCGATTTCAATTCCTTATCCGAACTGTCAAGCATAAATTCGTAAATCGAACTTCCGATTATATCATCGAGCGGGTAGCCCGAGAATTGAGAACACGTTCCGTTGGCGAACACAATTTTATCATTCTGTACAACAAATATCGCCTCAGCGGCGTTATCTATAAGAGTCCTGTATCGTTCTTCGCTGTTTTTAATCTCATCTATAAACTTTTTTCTTTCTGTAATATCCGACACGATTATTATAACGGCGTACGGAAGGCTTTCATCAGATTTACACAGAGGAGTAGTATCTATCGACGTCCATCTGAAAACCCCGTTAAATTTATTCCTGACCCCCACGACTACACCGTGGCAGGGCTTCCCTGTGCGGAAAGTCACCATAGAAGGGTGCTCATTAAGAGGAAGGAATGAGCCGTCATCCTTTACGGTATCCCAGTTAACTTTAAGGGCATTCAATCCCACAGCCTCATCTGTCGTAAGCCCGAATATTTTCTCCGCACCTTTATTCCACATAATAAGTCTGCCGGTTCTCTCCTGAATAATTACCGCTTCGCCGGTCGAATCGATTACTGTTCTGTAAATATTTCCGCTTTCTGCAAGCAGCGCCTCAAGATTCTTTCTGCCCGTCACATCCTGAATCTGGGCTATAAGAAATTTCGGCTGTCCCTGGATATCTTTCAGCGTTGAAAGATTAATATTGGCATAGACAATATTCTTATCTTTTCTGATATATCTTTTTTCCTGAATCGCGTATTCAATTCCGCCGTTTTTAAGGGACTCAGTAAGAGAAACACTCTCTTCAAGGTCATCCGGATGAGTAATGTCTTTGAAATTCATATCCTTAAGTTCATTTTCCGGATAGCCGGTGAACTCGCAGAATGCGGGATTCGTTTCTATGAAATTTCCGTTCAAATCGCACAAAACCTTTCCCGATTCTGAAAACCTGAAAAACTTTCTGAACCTCTCCTCTGATTCATATCTTTTTTCCAAGTTAAATTTCTGCGACGTAATATCAATAAAAAATCCTGAGAACACTCCGTTTTTATCATCCTTATCGAAATTTGTAGCGTTGAAGAGCCACTTATATGCTCCGTTTTTCACTTTCCATCTGTACTCCAGCCTAATATTCCGGGCATCCTCTGAAGACGTGAAAGAGTCCAAGACTTTCTGCCTGTCGTCGGGATGAATCCTGTCCCTCCAGAAATGCGGATGGGACATATATTCCCGGGCAGTATATCCCGTGACATTTTCGACACTATCGCTTATCCAAATAATATCTTTCTCAAAATTCACGGGGGTTGAATAAAAAACTATGGGAAGGTTTTTTATGAGAACGGACTCAATCGCTTCTTTGGCTCTAAGTTCATTCTGAAGGAACTTATATGAAGTAATATCCTTGATAATAGCAAAGACGGAAGGTCTTCCCCGGTGAGAAATGCACTGCATATATGCCTGAACGTCTCTTATACTGCCATCCGCGAGTTTATGGCTGAGAAAATGAATGTTTTGTTTCGATTCGCGGACAAGGTTTTGAATCTCCGAGAATTTTTCAGCGTCAGAAGAATTTATATCGTTGATATTCATGCCGATGAGATTATCGGGAGAGTAGCCGTAGAATTTAATCGCCGAATCATTTGCTTTGACGATAGTCATGGTTTCACTGTCGACGACGAGCATAACGAGATTATTGTCTTCAAGAAACTCTAACAGGTTAATTTCTTCAGTATCCATTCACTAAATAAGTATAAGGTTCATTGCGCGACCCTAATGACTTACGATATCAGCGGAATAAGCCCGATTATAACCCGAGGGAAATAGATTGAACTTGCAGACCCCGAACCAATATATAAAATAAATATTAATAAAAAAATTTATTTTTTTATTTTGTGTTTCTTTTAAAAATATGATTAACATGGAAATGGGTAAACAATTTGTGCCGCCCCTACGGGGCTTTAATATTTTAATTTATTTTTTCTATTCGGTTTCGCGCCTACGGCGCTGATAAAAGAAAAGCGGCATTGATAAGAATCCGCTTTCCGAAACAAAGACGCTAAAATAAAAAAAGCGGCCGGGTAAAACGGCCGCTTTTGGTTTGAAAGGAAAATAGTGTTACTTGAGTAATATCATTTTCTTTACAGAGACAAAATTGCCTGCTTCGATTTTGTAGAAGTAAACGCCCGATGATAGTCCGGCGGCGTTGAAACTTACCGTGTGAAGTCCGCTTCCCATTTTCTCACCGAGAAGTTTCGCGATTTCCCTGCCCGATACGTCAAAGACTTTGAGAGTGACGTATTCGGATTTCGGCAGGTTGAATTCGATGTTAGTCACGGGGTTGAACGGGTTTGGATAGTTCTGTCTGAGGCTGTATTCGTTCGCGATTAATTCTCCCTGATTGCCCGCGCTCGTGGCGTTCATGAAACATATCGAGAAAGTCCCCCACTGCCCCGATGTAGGCACGAAACTGGATGTCGAGGAGCCTGCCGTCGCGAGGGTCGCACCAGACCTGTCGAATATCGTGAACGGGAATGATGTTCCGCCGTCTGTGGATATTTTCACAGTAAGCCTGTCGCTGTAGCCGGGACGGTTCGCGTAAGCCCAGTCGAAACTGATTGTGTCGGAAGGGCTGACGTTGTTATAGACTTTTGATTTTATCACGTCGGTGCTCCCTATGTTTTCGGCATAGGTGTAATAACTGATTCTTATCGCACGCGAGCCGGGGAACGAAGGTCCGCCTATCGCGGCATATATGTACTGCCAGAAAGTAAAGTTGAAATCGTTGTTAATCAGTTTCCATCCTACGGGCGGAAATGTGCCTTCCATATTTTCGACGGCGAATCCGTTTTCGGCGCTTTGGACGTTATTGCCTTCATAGACAAATGACGCGGACGGAACCGAGTTATCGGTAACCGGCGGAAGTTTCACGTCGTCGAAGTATGTAACTCTTGATTTCGCGGCGTTAATAATTTCGTGAGTGTATTCATCCTGAATGAACACGGCTGTATAGAGCGCGGTGTCCTGCCACGCGGCGTCGCGTTTATATTTATATTCGACGGTGTAAGTGCCGGGAGTATAGTTTATAGAAATACCGTCGGAGTTCGGGTACATCCATCTGAACACGTCATGGAAAGTTGTTTCGCCGTTCGAGCCGGGGGCTGTCTGATAGATTATAGTTCTTTCGACAGCGCAGATTCTGAGGCGGTAGTCGATGTTAGAAGGAAGCGCCGAGACGACGTTGATTGTAACTGTCGCTTTAATCGTATCGCCTGTAAGCCTTGTATCCGTGACGGAGAGCGCGATTGGCGAGCCCATTGCGCGTCTTGTATTGAACGGATTAAGCAGGTTTGATTCAGTCGAGTAGTTGCTGATTTGCTGCATGACGCCGTCAATCTGCAGAGTCGGCACTGCGCTGACGGAATTATAGAGCGTTCTTACGCGCTGCTGCGGGATATCGGCGTTGTACATCGGGTCGCCGAGAGCGGGCCACCAGACGTGGTATTTAATCGGAACTATCGAGTCAAAATGATTCTGAATGAAGGCGTCGAGATACGGATTCTGAGAAGCGCAGGGACCGCATGTTGTGGCGGTGTGGGCTTCGAAGAGAATTTTCTTCTGCACGCCTGCGAGGAAAACTGTCGCCTGAGTGAGCGTATCGTTGTTGTGGTTCTGGTCGGCCGCCCAGTTGATATAGGCTTTTAGATTTTTAGTCGTATTGACGTTGAACGTGAGCGGGTCGAACGAAACGTTAATCGTCGCGCCTCCCGAGACCGAGCCGACGTTTTTCGTCGAAGTGTACGACGCCTGGTCGGTCAGTGTAATAGTCGCGTCGGAAGAGAGGTTTCTTCCGGCGTTGAGTACAGTAACAACGGGAGTAATCGAGGCAGATGAAACGCCCGGCATGAAATAGTTTTTGTCTTTAAGAGACATTGTCCGGACTGTAAGGTCGTTCGGGTAACGTGTACCGAACGAGAAGTTGTCGAGCCAGAGGTTGTTGCCGTTAGCGTTAGTGCCTTCGAACTGTATTACGACGTTGTTGACAAGAAGCTTGTCGGATTTGTCTCCCTGAAATCCGAAGGAGAGAAAGAGCGCGGCAAGCAGAAGCGAGATAGTCAGTGAAAAAGTTCTCATAGCTTTAATGTAAAATTTATGAAAGTTGAATTACTATTTTCGCTATTATACAAACTTCGAGATATATCCGGTTGTACTGAATAAAAACGGGAAAAACCGTATTTAAGTAAATATAAACAAAATTGTTTTTTAATTGTAAATACTTTTAACGGGGGCAAGCAATATTAAAAATCAAAAATCAAATATAAAAAATGCAAAGCAAATATTAAAAATGATGAGGATATTTTGCGAATTTTAGGGGTAATTCTTTGTTCTGCACCGAGAGTCCCCCCGATGTACATCGGCGGAGACTCCCGGAGACGGAGTGGTTTTCAGCCGGCTACGCCGGCGCGTCAGGTGAACATCCCGAGTTCTTGGGACGGGCGCTGACGCCACTGGAGAGCAATTTTAAATTTTCAATAATAAATTTTCAATGAAGAGCAGTTTAAATTGAATATCTCCTGACTTGAGACCGAGAGTCCCCCCGATGTACATCTGGGGAGACTCCCGGATACGGAGTGGTTTTCAGCCGGCTACGCCGGCGCGTCAGGTGGAAACACCTGACGCCACTGGAGAGCAATTTGAATTTTCAATAATAAATTTTCAATGAAGAGCAGTTTAAATTGAATATCTCCTGACTTGAGACCGAGAGTCCCCCCGATGTACATCTGGGGAGACTCCCGGATACGGAGTGGTTTTCAGCCGGCTACGCCGGCGCGTCAGGTGGAAACACCTGACGCCACTGGAGAGCAATTTGAATTTTCAATAATAAATTTTCAATGAAGAGCAGTTTAAATTGAATATCTCCTGAC
>JAJTBN010000121.1 GCA_021286895.1 Bacteroidota bacterium
CGGCGGCGCGCCTTCATCAGGCACTGTATTCGGTATCGGGAAAATCCAGGGACGCAACTGTGTGATTGTCGCGAACGATGCTACGGTTAAAGCCGGCGCATGGTTCCCTATCACCTGCAAGAAGAACCTGCGCGCTCAGGAAATCGCGATGGAAAACCGTCTGCCGATTATTTATCTCGTCGACTCAGCGGGCGTCTTCCTTCCTCTTCAAGATGAAATATTTCCTGACAGGGAACACTTCGGCAGGATTTTCCGCAACAACGCTATAATGAGTTCGATGGGCATTCCGCAAATCGCCGCGATAATGGGTCCCTGCGTGGCAGGCGGAGCGTACCTTCCGATAATGAGCGACGAAACGATCATCGTTGAAGGCAATGGCAGTATATTCCTTGCCGGACCGCATCTTGTGAAAGCAGCAATCGGCGAGGTCATAGGAACCGAAGCGCTGGGCGGCGGCGAAGTTTCGACTTCGATTTCCGGAATCACGGACGAAAAAGTCCCCGATGATAAAACAGCGATAGAAAAAATCAGAAGCCTCGTCAGCAAGTTCGGCGGTACGGCGAAAGCGGGTTTTGACAGAATTAAACCCGAAGCGCCTCACTACGAGCAGAAAGATATTTACGGAATTCTTCCGGAAGATTCATCGAAGCCTTACAACACATACGACCTTATCGCTCGAATTATTGACGGAGGCGATTTCGACGAATATAAACCGACTTACGGTCAGACAATCATCACAGGTTATGCCCGCATCGACGGCTGGGCTGTAGGTATAGTCGCGAACCAGCGCGACATTGTAAAGAAGAAAATGCCGAAGGGCGGCACAGAAATGCAGTTCGGCGGAGTGATTTATTCAGACAGCGCTGACAAGGCGACGAGATTCATAATGAACTGCAACCAGCGAAAAATTCCTCTCGTATTCCTTCAGGACGTTACAGGATTTATGGTCGGTTCGCAGTCCGAGCACGGCGGAATAATCAAAGACGGCGCTAAAATGGTCAACGCGGTAGCGAATTCCACGGTTCCGAAAATTACAATCATAACAGGAAACAGTTACGGCGCGGGAAATTATGCTATGTGCGGCAAGGCTTACGACCCGAGATTCATTTTCGCTTATCCGAACGCGAAGATAGCGGTAATGGGCGGCGCGCAGGCGTCGAATGTGCTGCTTGACATTAAGATAGGGCAGATGAAGAAACTCGGGAAGGAAATTCACAAAGACGACAAGAAGAAATTTCTCGAAGAAATAAAAAACAGGTACGACGAACAGTCGAACGTTCTTTACGCGGCCTCGAGACTCTGGATTGACGGAATTATCGACCCCGCGAAGACAAGAGAGACGATTTCGTACTGCATAGAATTGGCTGACAACAATCCTGACATTCCAAAATTTAATACGGGGGTAATTCAAACCTGACATGGACCTAATAAATCACTACAAACGTCTTTTCACGTACGACAAGTGGGCGAACGACCGCGTACTGGAAGTAATCAGCAAGATACCGCAGAACACGAGAGTGGAACTGCTTTTCGCGCATGTACTGAATTCACAGCAGGTATGGTATTTCAGAATAACGTCTAAGTCGCATGATGTCGCTCCCTGGGACATTATAGAGCCTTCGGAATTTACCGACGTTCTCGAAAACGTTCACAAAGACTGGATGGAATACCTTAACGGCCTGAAACCAAAGGGGCTTGAGGCCGAGATAACGTATCAGAACACTTCCGGCGACAAGTTTAAAAACAAACTAATCGATATAGTCTCGCACGTTATGAATCATTCAACGTACCACCGCGCTCAGATATCCGCGATTATCAAAGCATCGGGACACACACCGCCGGTAACTGATTTCATCGCTTTTGCGAGGGTGAACAATAAGTAAAATTATTTTCTTCCGTGGCGTCAGGTATTTACCTGACGCATGGTCAGACAAAATCTGACCATGCATATCAATTACTAATTTTTACCTGCTTAGCAATCTCCGATTTGGGAATGATTAATATAATCCTGTTAGCAAGTATGCAGGCATCCGGTCTGTGCGTCAGTTAACACCTGACGCCACAAAAGATATACACTCTATTTTTTTATTCTTTAATCTTTTACGCTTTTTTCATAGATTTAAGAAACATTTACCTGTATGAAGAATTATCTTATCGTAGTTTTCCTTATCGCAATCGCCGCTACAGTGCAGGCGCAGGAAAGAAATTATCAGATTAATCCGAACAAGTTCGGTGTCGAGATAAACGCGGGACCAAGCATTCCGTACGGAGATTTTGGCAGCAAGGACGCTTATAATGTAAGCGCGGGTTTCGCTAAACTCGGATACAAAGTAGAAGCAAACGTTTCGTATCATCTTATCGACGTCATCGATGTATATCTGATGGGAGTTTACAATTCAAACGGCACAAACCTTTCAAACCTTGAAAACGCGTTGAGCAGCGAGTACGGCGGCACATGGACAGCCGGCTCGAGAACATGGAACATTTACGGCGGATTTATAGGATTTGAATTTACTTATCCCATATACAGAAAAGTTTCCCTCGGGTTCAGGGCTTATTCAGGGCTTCTGAATTCAAAAGCTCCGGAACTCAAAGTCTCAAACGGCGGCGACTATTATATTCAGAGCGAGAAAACCGCCTCGTCATTCGCGTACATTATTTCGCTCAACGGGAAATACCACCTGACAAAAGGACTGTTCTGGGTAATGTCACTCGATTTTCTCGGCGGCAGCGCGAGTTTCAAGGATGTCAAGACAACAAAATATCACGGCGGAACCACTGAAGAAAGTCTCAACACATTCTCACAGGATATGAGGACAATAGCCGTTAGCACAGGTTTGAGATTAACTTTCTGATATTTAATTCATTCTTAAATCTTATAACAACTTCTTCCCAATCGCCGGAACGCAACGGCACATCTTAGATATGGGAAATTTTATTATTTATCATCACATCGCCGCGGCGGATTCTTAACGGGATTGCCAAAAACAATATATCTCCCCTCTCAATTCCATTTAAATTGACGCCGATAAACTTTATTTTTCATAATTACATAAATTATTCACGATATTTTGGTTAAATCAAAAGAAATAAGGGATTCGTTTTTAAAGTTTTTTGAATCGAAAAAGCATACAATAGTACCTTCATCGCCTGTCGTACCGTTTGAAGACCAGACTCTGCTCTTCGCGAACGCGGGTATGAACCAGTTCAAAGACGTTTTTCTCGGGCTTGGAACCCGGGAATACAAACGCGCGGCGGACACGCAGAAATGCATACGCGCGGGCGGCAAGCATAACGACCTCGAGGAAGTCGGGGTAGACGGTTACCACCATACATTTTTTGAAATGCTCGGCAACTGGTCTTTCGGCGATTATTACAAGAAGGAAGCGATAGCATGGGCATGGGAACTGCTGACCGAGGTATGGAAACTTCCGAAGGACAGGTTATGGGCTACTGTTTACAGAACAGACGAGGAAGCGCTTAATTTATGGAAAACCGAAACCGATATTGACCCGAAACATATACTTAAGTTCGGAGAAAAAGATAATTTCTGGGAAATGGGAGAGACGGGACCTTGCGGGCCGTGCTCGGAAATTCACGTTGACCTGACTAAAGACGGATGCAAGCCCGAAGACGTCAACGCGGGGCACGAAGAAGTAATCGAAATATGGAATCTTGTTTTCATACAGTACAACCGAGACGAGAAAGGCGAACTCCATCCCCTGCCGAAGAAGCATGTCGATACGGGAATGGGACTTGAACGCGTAGTGAGAGTAATGAACGGAAAGAAATCGAATTACGAAACGGACTTATTCACTCCCATACTCGATGAAATCGGCAGGATTACCGGAAAGAAATACGAAGGCAAATACATATCGCCATTCAACGCGATTGCCGACCACATACGCGCTCTTACATTCGCAGTGAGCGACGGGGCGATTCCCTCGAACGAAGGACGCGGGTACGTACTGAGACGGATTTTAAGAAGAGCGCTGAGACTGGCAAGGAAACTCGATTACAACGATCCTATTCTTCATCAACTTGTTGAAACGGTTGTGAAGAATTTCGGCGGCGTATTCCCTGAACTTAAAGACAAGAAAGATTTCGTCGTAAACGTTATAAAAGCGGAGGAAGAATCGTTCAACCTCACTCTCGACAGGGGCATTGAACATTTCCGCGAAGTTTACGAAAGGGTTAAAGACAATAAAGACAAGGTTTTCCCCGGTGATGACGCCTTTAAGTTATACGATACTTACGGTTTCCCTGTCGACCTTACGCAGGTAATGGCGCGTGAAAAGGGATTCGACGTCGACATGAAGAAATTCGGCGAGGAAATGAAGAAGCAGAAGGAAAGAGCAAGAGCGGCAAGAAAAGATGAAGTTATACTCGCGGACACTAAATTATTCGAACTTGACGAGAAACTTAAATCCGAGAATCCTGTATACAATCCGTACGGAGTGACCGAGAAAGGGATAAAAACCATTCTTCTTCAGGCAAAGAGGATAGCCGGCTCGGACCTCGAAGTTCTTGTTTTGAAAGAAAATCCTTTCTATTCTGAATCGGGCGGACAGGTCAGCGATACGGGAAAGATAGTATTCTCTGACGGATACACGCTTGACGTAATTGACGTCAAGAACAGCCATTTCGTTTACGTGAAAAATTACGACCACAGAAACCTTTTCAGGAAAGAAGTTACGGCTTATGTCGATTACGAAAGAAGGCGCGCGATACAGAGAAATCACTCCGCGACGCATCTTCTTCACGAAGCGCTGAGAGAAGTGCTCGGCAGCCACATAAAGCAGATGGGCTCGCTTGTTTCCGAAGAGTATCTTCGTTTCGACTTTCCGCATTTCCAGAAAGTAACGGCTGAAGAGATTAAACGTATCGAAGATATCGTCAACGATAAGATAGCGATGAACATTCAGGTGGAAACGCTTGCCGACATTCCTCTGGATGAAGCCAACAACATTCCAGGGGTGAAGAAATTCTTCGGGGATAAATACGGCAGCAAAGTCCGCATTGTGAAGATGGATAAGGATTTCAGCGCGGAATTCTGCGGAGGAACGCACGTTGAGAATACCTCGGATATCGGGCTTTTCAAGATAGTGAAAGAGGAAAGCATATCATCGGGTGTAAGGAGAATTTTCGCGAGAACAGGCGAAGGGATTCTCAGGCTGATAGAAGAAAAAATTACGGACATTGAGACTATCGTATCCGAACTGCCCGACAAATATGCGGCAAAGATTAAGGACGGGCTTGAAAAAATACGTGAAGGAATAAAGGAAGCCGATTTCAGGGATACGGCAATGATGAAACTGATGCTTGATTATCAGAACAGCACATACAAATCGCTAATGGAACTGCGCGAGAAGTACGTCGAAGAGAAGAAGCAGGAGCAGAAGAAACTACTGAAGCAGAATATCGGAAAGCATATAGAACATATAAAATCGCTGATAGAGTTGTCCGAGAAGGTAAACGGCAGCGCTATCGTGACCGGAAAACTCGACATAGGCACTTCGGACGAATTTAAGGAAATCGGCGACGAGACCCGTAAAATTCTTAAGAACGGAGTCGCGTTATTCGCTGCGGTCATAGACGGCAAAATAAATCTGGTATGCGCCGTAAGCGATAACCTGATTAAGGAAAAAGGACTTAGCGCAGGAAAACTCATATCCGAAACCGCGAAAGAACTCGGCGGCGGCGGCGGCGGTAGGCCGCAGCTTGCGACGGCGGGAGCAAAAAACATCGAAGGTATCGACTCTGCTCTTGCATATTTTGTTGAAAAAATCAAAAATCAAATATAAAAATTCAAAAATACAAATTAAAAATCTAAAAGTTTATGATATCTGACATTATTTATATATCTAATTATCTGATTTCGGATATATGATATTTTGTAAGGAGTTTCAAATAAACAACAATGCAAAGGGGGAAAGGCTTTGGAGGAGAGCAAAGAAAAACAAAAGAGCCTTTTCAAGAAACGGTTGTACAATTTTACGTTAAGACTTATAAGGTTCATTGACAATCTGCCGCACGATAATGTTTCAAGACGTCTTGGCGATCAGTTATTGCGAAGCGGTACAAGTATCATAGCCAACTATATCGAAGGTCAGGCAGCAAGCAGCAGGAAGGATTTCACGAATTTTATGACTATCTCTCTGAAATCCGCTAACGAAAGCAAGCTCTGGGTGTCTCTTATAAAAGACAGCAGACAAATACCTATCACTGAGGCCGATATGATATTGAAGGAACTAATCGAGCTGTCGAGGATTTTTGCATCAAGTATAATTACACTTAAAAATAAACGCTGAATAGTTATCTTTATTTCAAGGTTACAAACAATATTTCGAGCGGAAATATTTGATTTTTCATTTGTATTTTTGATTTTTTATTTTTGATATTTGATATATAAAATAATTACTTTATGAAGGTTATTATCCCTGTCGCAGGTGTCGGCACTCGATTGCGCCCGCACACAATTACTCAGCCGAAGGTGCTGCTGAACGTAGCAGGCCATCCTATGATATATTATATAGTCGATGAACTGATAAGAAAGAAAATCGCGGATAGCATCATATTTGTTACCGGACATCAGGGCGAAAAAATCGAGCATTACCTGAACAGCACATTCAATTTCAAGTTCGATTACGTCAGGCAGAAAGAGACTCTCGGACTCGGTCACGCGATTTTGTGCGCGAAAGGAAAGTTCGACCCGATTAAGAAGGAAGAAGTGCTCATCATACTGGGAGATACGCTTTTCGACGTAAACCTTAAAGACGTGGTAAAGAGCAAATATTCGGTAATCGGAGTAAAGAAAGTCGAAGACCCGAGAAGATTCGGCGTTGTCGAGAAGGACAAGAAAGGGTTTATAAAACGTCTGGTTGAGAAACCCGCGTCTCAGGAAGTGTCTCCTTCGAACGAAGCCATAGTAGGCATATATCTCCTGAAAAATTCGACGCTGCTTTTCGATTCCATCGAGCATATCATAAGGAACAAGGTAACTACGAAAGGCGAATACCAGCTGACAGACGCGCTTGAGATAATGCTAAGGCAGAATGAGAAGATGATAACGTATAATGTACACGGCTGGCTCGATTGCGGAAAACCGGAAACGCTGCTTGAAACGAACAGGTATCTGCTGGACAAGAAATCTAATAATTACAGCATCAGGGGCTGTAAAATCAACAATCCTGTTTACATAGGGAAGAATGTTACACTTGAGAACAGCATTATCGGACCGCATGCTACTATAAACGACGGATGTATACTTCGAAACAGCATTGTCGATAATTCGATTATCGACAACGGATGTCATTTAGAGAACGCTATTGTGACGGATTCGCTCGTCGGCAGAAACTCGAAGATAATAAAGAAGAAACTCAATCTGAACCTCGGGGAGTTTTCGGAAATATAAGATTTGTTGTTTCACAAATAAAAACCCGCCTGCAGCATTTTTATTTCGTGATTCCCGAGCCGGAGCCTGAGAATCAGATTAATTGGATGCGTAAGAATTATAAATAAAAAAACCGCCTGACGGCGGTTTTCATTTTGCTATAAAATGCTATTAGATATTTATCGCTTCGCCGTACGCCACTCCCGCGGCTTCGAGTATCGACTCAGAAAGCGTCGGGTGGGCGTGGATAGTCTTAATAATCGATTCCCCTACTCCGTCGAGCGATTTCACCATTACGAGTTCGCTGATAAGTTCGGTGGCTTCCGCTCCGACTATATGCGCGCCGAGAAGTTCGCCGTATTCTTCGTCGAATATAAGTTTAACCATTCCCGCTGTTTCGCCAGCGGCTCTTGATTTGCCGTTAGCCGAAAACGGGAACTTGCCGATTTTCAGTTTATAACCCGCGGCTTTGGCTTTTTCTTCAGTCATTCCGACAGAAGCGACCTGCGGATTGCAGTAAGTGCATCCCGGAATAGTTCCGTAGTCTATATCGCCTGCTTCATGCCCTTTAATCTTTTCGACGCAGTTAACTGCTTCCGCCGAAGCCACGTGCGCAAGCCACGGTTTTGCTTTTTCATTTACAATCGCAACGTCTCCTATGGCGTAAATGCCGTCAACGTTTGTTTTGTAATCCGTATCGACCTTTATTGAATTTTTAAAAAGTTCGACTCCCGCTTTTTCTAAACCGAGATTTTCCGTGTTGCCCGCAACGCCGATAGCAAGGAGCACGACATCCGATTCTATTGTATCGTTTAATTTACCGCTGACTTTGGTGAACACTTTTCCGTCTTTCACTTCTACGCTTTCGGTTTTAGTATCGGTAAAGATTTTAATTCCGAGTTTCTTAAACTCTCTCGCTACGACTTCGGATATTTCCTTATCCTCGACGGGAAGAATCTGCGGGAGCATTTCGATAATAGTCACTTCCGTACCGAAGGCGCTGTAGAAATAAGCGAACTCCATTCCTATCGCTCCGCTTCCTACGATAGTCATCTTCGCCGGCACTTCCTGAAGCAGCATCGCGCCTGTCGATGACAGAATCTTCTTTTCATCGAATTTAATTCCCGGAAGAGTCCTCGCCCGTGCGCCTGTCGCGACGATTGTATGTTTCGATTTCACCGTATCCAGCAATTTCCCGTCATTATCCTTCACGGCGATAGTTTTATCCGTGTTGAACTCCGCGGTGCCGTTTAACACGGTGATTTTATTTTTCTTCATAAGGAACTGCACGCCCTTTTCAGAGGCTTCAGCGACTTTTCTCGACCGCTGAATTATCTTCGGAAAATCGAAACCTTTGCCTTCGACATTGATTCCGTATTCCGACATGTGTTTGGTTTTATTCATCATTTCCGCGCTCTTTATAAGCGCCTTAGTGGGGATACAGCCCCAGTTCAGGCATACGCCTCCGAGCCTGTCCCTTTCAATTATCGCCGTCTTAAAACCGAGCTGCGATGCCCTGATTGCCGCCGTATAGCCCCCCGGGCCGCTTCCGATTACCGTTATATCAAATTCCTGCATTATTATATTATTTAATTTTTCAAATTCCCAAAAGATACAATAAATATACGGGCTTTGAAGTTCCCCGATAATTATTTGTTGAAATAATACTTTATTAATACTAATTTAAAAAGATTCTTTTACTATGACAATATAATTCATTTACCTTGAACCTAATAGCTTACTATAAATCCGGCTTTCCGCAGTTCAGAAGAGTAATAGTAATCGTTATTTTACTGCTGATATCGGTGACGGTAGGAGTGGCC
>JAJTBN010000122.1 GCA_021286895.1 Bacteroidota bacterium
TTCTTCAACGTTTTTTTTCAACGCAATGGGCGCAAAGGACGCTAAGGCCGCAAAGGTTTTTTGATAGCCCGCGGGAAAGAGACGAAAAGAATTTGTAATAAAGGTTATACGATACAATAAGCTCTTGTTCTTATAAATAGGAAATCTTTGCGAGCTTCGCGCTCTTTGCGGACTTTGCGGTAAAATTAAAACTATAATTCAACAATTACATAATAAAAAATGAAACCGGATTTTTCAAAAATTGATTTAAATTTATCTTCGGCTAAGGTCACGAAAAAAGACTGGGAGAAAAAGTTTAAAGAAGAAACAGGCAAGACGGTAGACGAGTTCATCTGGCAGACAATGGAGCAGATAGACGTTAAACCGCTTTACACAAAAGAAGATACCGACAAACTCGAACATATCGAATACGTTGCGGGCATTCCCCCGTTCCTCAGAGGCCCTTACTCAACGATGTACGTTCAGAGACCGTGGACAGTAAGGCAGTACGCGGGATTTTCGACTGCCGAGGAAAGCAACGCGTTCTACCGCAGGAATTTAGCGGCGGGACAGATGGGGCTCTCGGTCGCGTTTGACCTCGCGACGCACAGAGGTTACGATTCGGACCACAACAGAGTCGTGGGCGACGTCGGCAAAGCCGGCGTTGCTATCGATTCAATCGAAGACATGAAGATTTTGTTTTCGGGTATTCCCCTCGATAAGATGTCAGTGTCGATGACTATGAACGGCGCGGTACTTCCCGTACTCGCGTTCTACATCGTCGCGGCGGAAGAGCAGGGAGTCAAATGGGAGCAGTTAACGGGCACGATTCAGAACGACATTCTGAAGGAATACATGGTGCGCAACACATACATTTATCCGCCCGAGCCGTCGATAAGAATCATTGCCGATATTTTCAAGTTCACTTCGGAGAACATGCCGAAGTTCAACAGCATAAGCATTTCGGGATACCATATGCAGGAAGCCGGAGCGACGGCCGACCTGGAGATGGCTTACACGCTCGCGGACGGACTCGAATACGTCAGGACAGGTATAAAAGCGGGAATGGACGTTGATACATTCGCGCCGAGGCTTTCGTTTTTCTGGGCAGAGGGAATGAACTACTTCATGGAAGTAGCCAAACTCCGCGCCGCGAGAGTAATCTGGGCGAAACTGATTAAGATGTTCAATCCGAAGAATCCGAAATCGATGGCGCTGAGAACTCACTCACAGACATCGGGCTGGAGTCTTACGGAGCAGGACCCGTTCAACAACGTCGTCAGGACATGCATGGAAGCAATGGCAGCGGCGCTCGGACATACTCAGTCATTGCACACGAATTCGCTCGACGAGGCAATCGCTTTGCCTACCGATTTTTCCGCTCGAATCGCGCGTAACACACAGTTATATTTACAGGACGAAACGGGAATCTGCAAAGTTATCGACCCGTGGGGCGGTTCGTACTACGTAGAAAGCCTCACGAACGAACTTCTGCAGAGAGGATGGAAGCATATACTTGAAGTCGAATCGTATGGCGGCATGACTAAGGCTATCGAAGCGGGCATTCCGAAATTAAGAATTGAGGAAGCGTCGGCAAGACGTCAGGCAAGGATTGACTCGGGCAGAGAGACGATAGTTGGCGTGAACAAATTCTGTCTCGAAAAAGAGGAGCCGATAGAAATTCTCGAAGTCGACAATACAGCGGTCCGTATTTCTCAGATAAAGAGAATCAACGAAATGAAATCGAAGAGAAACGAAGCCGACGTTCTGGCATCGCTCGAAGCGCTGACGAAATGCGCCGAAACAGGCGAAGGCAATCTTCTTGACCTTGCTATAAAGGCGGCGAGAAACAGAGCGACACTCGGAGAAATATCATTTGCATTAGAAAAAAAATGGGGGAGATTCCAGGCAGTGACAAGGACAATATCGGGCGTTTACAGTTCGGAATACGCGTCGGACGACGAAAGCAAAGTCGCCGAAGCGAAAAAACTTACCGACGAATTCGCGAAGAAGGAAGGGCGCAGGCCGAGAATTATGATAGCGAAGATGGGTCAGGACGGACACGACCGCGGCGCGAAGGTTGTCGCTACGGCATACGCGGACATGGGCTTCGACGTTGACGTCGGTCCCCTGTTCCAGACTCCGGAAGAGACAGCAAGGCAGGCGGTCGAGAACGACGTGCACATAATCGGCATGAGTTCGCTTGCGGCGGGACACAAGACACTGCTTCCGCAGTTGATTGAAGAACTTAAGAAACTCGGAAGAGAAGACATTATCGTGATAGTCGGCGGCGTAATTCCCGCGCAGGATTACGAATATCTTTACGAGCACGGCGCGACGGCGATATTCGGACCCGGCACAAAGATACCCGAAGCGGCTATAGCGATAATGCAGGAAGTGAACAAGAGATTCGGATAGAAAATATTTAAAGCATAAAAAAAGGCGGGCAAACACCCGCCTTTTTCATTTGAATATAAAACTTATTTACTTAGTTGCGAGATACTGGAAAGTTCCGTCGCTGTTAATTTGAAGCGCGATGAGTTTACAGGCATCGATATTTGTGAACGTAATGTGTCCGCCTGCAGCGTCAGTGATTTTCATATCGAACATGCAGGTCTGACCGTATTCGGCCGGGATAGTGACGGTAATTGTCGAGCCGTTTTCAAAAAGATTGTTAGGAAGAATGTCATTTCCCCAGTGATTTTGCTCTGCGGGCGATACGAATACGTCAACTAACGTAACGCCGGTATTGTTTGTAACCTGATAGGTTAATTCCTGCGCCGACGAGTTCTTTGATGTAAACAAAGAAACGCACGCTACAATTGCGATAAGAAACAGCAGTTTTTTCATTTTTTCCCCTTTGATTTCATGATTAATATACAGTTTATTGGTACTTCAATATAACCCCTAACGGGTATAAGAAATTCCAAAAAAAGAAATAAAAGGGATATATTCAGCGGGCGTTAATATCTATTTTCGACATTTTAGACGCGTCGTCAACCGGATAAAATAATTTGCTCAAACCGTTGAAGAAGAAGCCCCATACGAAAGCACCGATAGCAAGAGGAATAAGCAACTCGATGTTGAGAATCGACGAGCGCCAGGAAACATAAAGCAGAGAAGTGCCTGTAATTGCCATCGCGGTCATGAGTCCTGCCGGAATTGAAGTCAACAATCTGCTGTATTGCAACAAAGCGCCTCCAATAATTCCGAAACCGGCATTAACGAGCCAAAGTGTCGCGGCGTCAGGGATAAGCACGACTTTCACTTTGATATTCGGGTCATTAAAGAATCCCATGTACGTAATCGCGAGAACGCATGTAGTAATAAAACATAAGAAGCCGATAATAGCGAGGACCCTGTTCAGAACTTTCATACAGTAATTAATTTGTTATAAAATTAGCGTTACGGTATAATTTAAACAATACAGAATGCCGTTATGTTTTTCGCCTTTCAGGTATAAATAGTTTTTCTGATATTGCACTAATGACGAAGAAATCAAACACATACAAACCCGACTGGGTGCCCGAGAACGCGGGAAAGGAATTCGCGACGAGCGTTGTTAAAGGCGTTAATCCGAAGGATATAAAGAAAACTGAGAAATCCGTTAAGACACGCAAACATCTTGAGATAGCGGATTACGTTAATGGCGTGCTCGGTAACGACAGGGTAATTCTTGCGAGGACTATCACGCTCATCGAAAGCAATTCCGCATCGCACAACGAAACGGCGCAGAAAGTTTTGAAGGAAATACTTCCGAATACAGGCAATTCGCTGCGCATCGGTATTACGGGCGTTCCCGGAGCGGGGAAAAGCACGCTCATCGAAACTCTCGGCGTATATCTTATTTCAAAAGGACATAAGGTAGCGGTGCTGGCTATTGACCCGTCAAGCACCGTAACAAAAGGCAGCATACTCGGCGACAAGACGCGTATGGAAAATCTCGCGCGCGAGGAAAACTGTTTCATACGCCCCTCCCCTTCCGGCGGTACACTTGGCGGAGTAGCAAGAAAGACGCGGGAGACTATGCTTGTATGCGAAGCAGCGGGGTATGACGTCATTCTCATTGAAACTGTCGGAGTCGGACAGAGCGAAATAACCGTGCGCTCTATGGTAGATTTCTTCCTGCTTTTGATGATAGCGGGCGCGGGCGACGAACTTCAGGGAATCAAGAAGGGTGTAATCGAACTTGCAGACGCGCTGCTGATAAACAAAGCCGACGGAGACAACAAACCGAGGGCTTTGCTGGCGAAAACTGATTTTTCTATGGCGCTGCATTACATTCAGCCTGCAACGAAAGGATGGAGAACCGAGGCACATACTTGTTCGGCAGCAACGGGCGAAGGCATTAAGGAAATCTGGGATGTGGTCGAAAAATTCAGGGACATAACCGGCGCTAACGGGGTTTTTTCCGAAAGGAGAAAGAACCAGACAATAGAATGGATGAATAAAATGATTGAGGAAAAACTTCTCTCCGAATTCTATGACAACGGTGAGATAAGGAAGGAACTTGAAAAAATATCCGGAAAAGTTCTTGAAGGAAGCGCGCTCCCTCCCGCCGCGGCGGAAACTATGCTTGAATTCTACAAAAAGATAAGAAAATAAAAATGGGACGCGAAGCGTCCCATTCCGTTACCAACCCTTTTAAAATTTAGTACTCTATATCCTGGTCCTGATTATTATCCTCTTTCTTTTTCTCTCTCTTCGGTTTCTTTTCATCGGTGCCGATTTTATAATTGAATGTTAGGAACAAAGCCCTTGAATCACGCTTGCGGTAAACGTCAGCGTTGTAAGTGGTTGTTGTATTGTGTACAACGAATTTCTGTGTGTTAAAGACATCGCTCACCCTGAATCCGACGCTTATTCTCTTGTTCATAAAATCTTTCTTGACCGCGATATCGCACGACTGCATCGGGTCGTTATATCCCTGCGCAGACACGTTTTTTCCCTGATAGAAATACGAAATCTGAATATCAAGAATTTTAGGCAGTGACATATTTGACACGAATTTGGCAGTCCATGAATAGCCGCTGTTGTCAAGGTCGCCGTTTATATTTCCTGTAAGGTCTGTTCTGAAATAACTGGCGCTCGCGTTGACGAACCACCATTTCAATAGCGAGCCTGTACCGATGAGTTCCACGCCGAACGTTTTCGCCTGAGAAAGGTTCGCCTGGCTCATTGTGGCAATGCCGTTCGAATCTATAGTGGCGTATCTCGTAATGACATCTGTAGTAAGCCTGTAGAATGTCGAGCCTGTAAGCGCGAAAGTGGAAAGATACTTCACAAGTCCGACTTCAACGCCGTTTATGTATTCGGGTTTCAGGTAAGGGTTACCGACTCTGAGGTTGAGCGGATCGGAGCGGTCAACGAACGGATTAAGAGCGCCGAGTCTCGGGCGGTTTATCCTCCTCGTAAAACTTACCTGCGCTTCGAGAGTATTCGTAAGCCCCTGCTTGAGGAAAAGACTCGGGAAGAAACTGAAATAATTATTTTCGAAATTCTTGCCTGTCTCCATCTGTTCCGATTTCGTAAACGACTGTTCTACTCTCAGGCCTATCTGGTACCCGAATTTTTTATAATTGTTTTCGAATGTAGCGTAAAGCGCGTGTATCTGCTCGTTGTACAGAAAATTATTTTTTAAAAGCGGGTCTTCCACGAACTGATTGATTAAATAGTCGTAATTTTCCGCCCTGTAATAATTATCGGTCCTGCGTATCATGCTTTTCATGCCCGCTTCAAACTTGCTCTTGAGTTTGTAAGATACTTCTTCGTCTTCTTTAAGCGGGTGCGTATAGTCCGCCTGAATAATATACGAATCGAATTTTTCGTTCGTATAATCGTTAAACCTCGTCGGGTCCAATGACGAAGGATTTCCGTATATATCCTGATAGAACGTGTTGTTGTGCTGAATGCTCTTCTCAAAAGAATGCGAGTACTGGAATGAAGCGTTCAGTTCCTGAAATTTCTTCGCGAACTTCTGCCTGAAGTTCACGTTAGCGTCAACGCCCTGCGAACTTTCGTCTTCATCGTTATTCACGTTATAAAAATTATTGGGATTACCCTCTCTTGAAAAGTTCTTCGTGCTCCCGATTTCGTTCCTGTCCCTGTCCCTGTTGCTGTAACTGAGAGAGAGGCCAAGAAACGCGTCCTTCGACAAATCGTAGTCAAGTCCGAGCGTTCCGATATGGCCGAGCATTTTGTTGGTCATGTTCGAGTAACCCGTCGTATAATAAAGCGAATCGCTGAGAAAATTCGTCCTTGAATTATCGCCGTTAAATCCCATGTGGCCTATCCTTAGGCTGTAGTTGCCGTAAATATTCATGTTCCTGGTTTTAAAAGCCAGTCCCGTAGCGATATTATACTTGTCACCCGTTCCCGCGTTCAGGTTGAGATTGTAATTGTAACCTGTTTTCTCGGAAGCAGATTTTTTAAGAACGATATTTATTATGCCTGCCATGCCTTCAGGGTCATATTTAGCGGACGGATTATTAATCACTTCAATTCTTTCAACGGTGTTCGCGGGAATCTGGTCGAGTACGGCATTCGGGTCGGAGGTAAGAAGTCCTGACGGCTTGCCGTTAAGAAGTATCTTAACATTGCCGCTGCCGCGGAGACTGATTTTCCCGTCGCTGTCAACTGTGATAGAAGGAATATTTTTGAGAACATCCGTGACAGTTCCGCTCTGGCTGTTAATATCTTTTTCGACGTTGAAGACTTTCTTGTCGACGCCCATTTCCATCATGTTTCTTTCGGCAGTCACTTCAATTTCCGCAGTTACCATTTCGCTGCCGATTTTAAGCCTTACGTCGCCCAGCGCCATTTCCGGCTCCGTTGGCGTAAAAGCAAGATTATTTTTCACGGCTGTGTTATAACCGATGAAAGAAATCTTCAACTGGTATTTTCCGGGTCTGAATCCGCTAAGTTCAAAAGTACCGTCCGAACCAGTTGCCGTGCCTTTCACAAGTTTGTTTGTATCCCTCATCGAATAAATCTGAATGTTGACGGATTCGAGCGGCTTATCCGATTCGTTATCAAGTACTCTGCCTGTTAATTTCGTTTTAACGTTCGAAAAATCTCTTTTTTTCTGCTGTTGATTGTTTTCTTCCTGCGCATTGGAAACTACCGCTATTAGAAATAAAAACAAAAGGGGTAACAAAAACTTAGTTTTCATGCATTAATGGTTCAAGGTTTAAAAATCTATTACAAATTAGACAAATATAATTACAAAAAAGTTTAATCGTTTATTTAATATAAAATGCTATTTTTTCAGTAAATAACCGCTTACAATAGTCCACGATGCAAGTGACATTCCATCGTAAATTTTATTTTCGGAAATCATCGTCTGAATCTCATTAAAATCGGGATACAAGTAATCAAATTCTTCCTGTTCGTCCTGTGTTTCGGCATCGGATTTAAACAGATTCCGGGCGATATACACATGGCAAATTTCGTCTGCCACACCATTGTACGGATTAAAGTAACCGATTTTCTCGAGCGTGCCGTCGTAGCCTGTTTCTTCTATAAGTTCTTTTCTCGCGATAGTGTCGGGGTTCTGTCCGTCTTTTATTCCGCCTGCGGGGAATTCTATGCTGAACCGCCTGTTAAGGTAGCGGTATTGTTTTACCATAATGATTCTGCCGTCATCCATGACAGGTATTATCATAGCGGAGCCGCCGGTATGAACATAATGGTAATTATATTCTTTCCCGTTCGGGATAAAACATTCGTCAAGCCTGTATTCCCACCACGGGTTTGTGAATTTTATCGCGGTTGATTTATGTTTCCACTCTTTCAAATCCATATTGTTTTGTATAAAAAATAAGAGACGTTTTGCGGCGTCTCTTATCCAAAATAATTTTTGAACGATTCAATAGAAAGTCTATAAATTTTATGAAAGCGCCGATAATTATTTATTATAGTAATTGAAAGCCCCGCCTTAAAAGCCGGGTCACAAAAATAGTTTGCTAGTATCGTTTTACAGAAATCTGTTATAATCATACACATATTACGACGTAATATAATTGTATAATAAAAAAGCGGGTATTTAAAACCCGCTTTTATACATAAAGGGAAAAATTATTTGTTGTTTTTGCTCCCGGGTGTATTCGCTGGGAATGACTTATCGTCATGACAGTTTGAACAGACCGGTGGTTTTGAAAAATCCTTTCCGGTATGGCAATTATCGCAGTCTATTTCTTTATGGACATCTGACAGCGCAAGACCGGTCAAACTGTGATTGAATCCCGTCGTAAAATTCTTATGGCAGGATGTACAGTTTCTGTCGAGCCTCTTAACGGGCGTCTGATTTCCGTGGCACTTGGCGCAAGCCAGACTGCTGTGGTAGGATTTCAGAGTCCATCCGGTAGTTCTTCCGTGATTGAAAGGAGGCATTTCGCCGTTCTTATGGCATTTGTCGCAGGTATTTCCTTTGTGGCAGTTCATGCACGGCTGATGATGCTCATCGAGCGATTTCTGAACTTTCAGTATACCTTCCGTCTCAGGCTGTTTAGTCTTATCGTGGCATTTCTTGCAGTTGTCTTTCTTATGACAGGATGAACAGTCAATTCTGAACAGTTTATTATGCTCGTCGTGATAGAACGTAACGAATTTACCCGCGTCATAATTCGTCTCATAGACAAGTTTAGCAGGTTCTTTAAGCTGCGGATGCGAGGAGCCTTTGCTAATTTTTCTTTCGGGCAAAGTTCCGCCTTTCCGCGCGTGGCACTGGTTGTTGCAGCCTGTTTCTCCGCTCCACTGCTGATGGCAAGTCACGCACTGACGGTGGAACGCGGCTTTAAGGTCGGGTACGGATACGTCCTCACGTTTTCTGTTTTTATCATGGCATTCGCTGCAGTTCAGTATTGGCGCTGATGTATTGTAATGATGGCATCCCGTGCATCCCGTCGACATGGCGGACATTTCAGAATGAAGTTTATGAGAAAAGACGACGCCCTCGTAATTTTCCTTCATGTAATCGATAACCACTTCATCCGGACCTTTGTCCTGATACTTAAAATCCCTGAGCATAATTTCTCTCGGGCAGGCTCTCAGCAGCGGGTCGTTTTTCGTCGGATATTCGCCGTCATGGCATGTTGTGCACTTCAGATTATCCGTATTGCCTGCCGAATGCATTCCTGTCTTCGTTTCCTTTTCTTTGACTTCCTGAACGATTGAATCTTTATCTGCCGGCACCGGGTTCTTCGCGGAAAGCATGGAAGCG
>JAJTBN010000001.1 GCA_021286895.1 Bacteroidota bacterium
TATGTGTATTCGGAACCTGTGGTAAACGTCATCGTATCAAGATTCCCCGTATCGGTTTATTTCGGTCTAATCGGTTTTATTCTTACCTATATAGTCTGCGTGCCTCTCGGCGTCATGAAAGCCGCGAGAAACGGAACAGGCTTTGATTTTGTCTCGTCTTTTCTCGTATTCCTCGGCTATTCCACGCCCGGCTGGGCTTTCGGCGCGCTGCTTCTCGTGCTTCTCGGCGGCGGAAGTTTTCTCGACGTGTTTCCTCTCGGCGGTTTTCATTCGGATAATTTTGAAAGCCTGTCTTTTTTAGGAAAGTCATCTGACATTATAAAGCACACTGTTCTGCCCGTAGTTTCGTACCTTGTGGGAAGTTTCGCGACTCTTACAATTCTGACGAAGAACGCGGTAATCGAAAATCTCAACCAGGATTATATACGCGCCGCTTATGCGCGCGGCCTTTCTGAAAAAAGAGTCGTGTATGTTCACGCTCTGAAAAATTCTCTCATACCTATCGTAACAGGCATGGGGCATTTTCTCGGAATTCTTCTCGCTGGAAGCATTCTCATTGAAAAAGTTTTCAACATTCCCGGCATGGGTCTGCTCGCGTATGATTCCATAATCAACCGCGATTATCCCGTTGTCATGGGCCTGCTCGTGTTTCAGAGCATCATACTTCTTACGGGTAATATTATAAACGACCTGTTGTACGCCGTCGTTGACCCGCGCGTTAAATACAAATAAAGTGAAAGAAAAGAAAAAGGAAAAATATAACTCAATATTAAGCAGGCGCTGGAAAAGATTCCGCGGCCTGAAGCGGGGTTATTATTCCTTTCTCGCGTTGTGCGCACTGTATTTGCTTTCGTTTATTCTTCCTCTATTCGTCGGCAGGGACGCGCTCCTTGTGAAATACAACGGTTCGTATTATTTTCCGGTCTTCAAATTTTACGCTTCCGAAACATTCGGACAGAAAATATTCGGCGAAGCGAATTACAGAATACTGAAAAAAACTTTCAGTGATTCCAAAACCGGTAATTACGTAATCATGCCGCTCTATCCCTTCGGGCCTAATGAAAACCTTCTCGATGAATTGCAGGGCGCTCCTCCGCACCCGCCTTCCGCCGTGCATATTCTCGGCACCGACGACAGGGGCAGGGATGTGTTCGCGAGGCTTGCTTACGGTTTTAATATTTCAATTTCTTTCGCTCTCTTGATTACAGCCGTATCGTTTCTTATAGGGATTATTTCGGGCGCGCTTCTCGGTTATTTCGGAGGAAAGTTCGACGCGTTCGGACAGCGGATAATTGAAATCTGGTCTACTCTGCCGCTGCTTTATATTATTATGATACTGAGTTCGGTTATCGCTCCGGGTTTTATTACGCTTTGCTTTATCATGATTCTTTTCGGATGGACAGGCATAACTTATTATGTAAGAGCGGAAGTTTACAGGGAAAAAGGAAAAGATTATGTCCTTGCCGCCGTATCCGGCGGCGCGCCTGACAGGCATATAATCTTCAGGCATATTATACCCAATTCGCTTACATCCGTAATTTCTTTCGCTCCGTTCGCGATTGTTGCGAACATTATGTCGCTCGTAGCCCTGGACTTTCTCGGTTTCGGCCTGCAGCCTCCGACTCCGAGCTGGGGAGAAATGATTAGCCAGGGAATGGGCAATCTTAACTACTGGTGGCTCACCGTTTTCCCTCTCGGAACTCAGTTCCTAACTTTGCTCGCGGTCGTGTTTATCGGAGAGAGCGTACGCGAAGCGATGGACCCGCGTGAATATTACAGGATAGGAGGACGATGAAAAAAATTCTGCTTGAAATAAAAAACCTTAACGTAAGTTTTAACCCGGGAAAGAATGAGGTTAAAGCGGTAAGAAACCTTAACCTCGAAGTTTATGAGGGCGAAATACTCGGCATCGTAGGCGAATCAGGCTCGGGCAAATCCGTAACCGCTTATTCCGTACTCGGTCTTATACCCGAACCTCCCGGCAAAACGGAATCGGACGGAATTATTTATAAAGGCGAAGATTTAAGAAAATTGTCTTTCGAAAAAATGAGAAAGATAAGGGGACGCAAAATATCAATGGTGTTTCAGGAACCCGGTTCCTCTCTGAATCCCGTAATGACTATAAGGTCGCAGATGACGGAAATCTTCAGAGCGCATACTGACTTTGACAAAGAAACAATCCCGGCTAAATCCGTAGAACTTCTGAGGAGCGCGGGCATTCCCGACCCCGGAAAAAGAATAAACGAATATCCCGGAAGCCTTAGCGGCGGCATGCAGCAGAGGGTAATGATTGCGATGGCGCTCGCGTGCAACCCGTCTCTGCTGATAGCGGACGAGCCGACTACATCGCTCGATGTTACAGTTCAGGCGCAGATACTTGATTTAATACAGTCCCTTAAAGATGAAAATAAAATTACGTCCGTAATTCTGATAACGCATAACATGGGCATCGTTGCGGAAATGTGCAGCCGTGTCGCGGTAATGTTCGGAGGCGTCATTGTAGAGTTGGCGGGCGTTAAAGAAATATTTGAAAACCCGCTGCATCCTTATACGAAAAATCTTCTTGAATCAATTCCGGTTCTGGGAAAACCCGCCCGCGTTACAACTCCGCCCGTCCGGGCAAAATCGGATAAGAATACCGGCTTAAATACAGGCTGTGTGTTTCGCTGCAGATGCGCGTCGGCGATGGAAGTGTGCGGGATTAAAGAGCCGTCAATGAAAGAAATATCAGGAGAGCATAGCGTGAGGTGTTTTTTGTATGAGTAACCTGATTGAAATATCAAATTTTTCCGTCGCTTATCCTTCGGGACACGGCAGGTTCTTCTCTAAAGAGAAGTTTACCGCCGTTGACAATGTCAGCATAAGCGTCGCTGACGGGGAATCGCACGGGCTTGCAGGCGAATCCGGCAGCGGAAAAACCACCGTCGCTAAAGCAATCGGCAGCCTTCTGCGCTTCAACAATCCCGGAATAAAAATATCCGGAAGCATTAACATGAACATAGACGGGAAAATATACGATATCCTGAACATGAAAACGTCGGAGATGAACAGACTGAGAAAGTCCGTTCAGTTTATTTTTCAGGACCCTAACAGCTGCCTTAATCCGAGGCTCAACGTCGGACGGATAATCGAAGAGCCGCTGAGGTATTTCACGAAAGCGGGAAAAGCCGAACGGATAAAACGCGCGATGTCGCTTCTCGAAAAAACCGGACTCGATGAGGATATGTATTACAGGTACCCGCACGAACTTTCCGGCGGACAGAAGCAGAGAGCGGGAATCGCGAGGGCGCTGGCATCCGGACCGCGCGTTCTTATAGCCGATGAGCCGCTGTCTTCGCTCGACGTTACAGTGCAGGCGCAGATAATCGGACTCTTTAATGAACTGAAAAAAGATTTCAACCTTACTCTGATTTTTGTCTCGCACGACCTTTCCGTAATTGAAAGCCTTTGCGGCGAAGTTACAGTTATGTACATGGGAAAAGTAATGGAGCAGGGCAGATGCGCAGGCGTTTTTTCCAGCCCGAAACATCCGTACACAAAGGCGTTGATAGCATCCGTTCCGGTTCCGGAATACAAAGGAGCGAGAAAGGAAAGAAAACTTCTGAAAGACGATATGCCTTCATCTATTCACAGGCCCGAAGGATGCGTGTTTTGCGCGCGCTGCCCGTCCGCCGCCGATATATGCCTAAAAACTCAGCCGCCGTTCAGGATAACGGATGACGGCAGAAAATCCGCCTGCCATTTCGATTAAACCTGCGTTGTATTCTCCCCTGAGAAATTTAAAAAATGCGAAACAAAGGGAACGTTTCTGCGTTTCGGAAGTATAAGAATAAAGATATCTTTACATTATGAAAAAACAAAACACAATAGCGCGTGTTTTATTGCTGCTTCTTCCTTTTCTGTCCGCGTTTATGTACGGCTGCGAACGCGACGACGTTGTATCGTATGAAAACAACCAGTTGACGCTTGTCGGCAGATACGGCGGACAGGGTACATACCTGAATTCCTTCATCATGAAAATCGGCAGTACCGATTATTCCTTCCTTGCCGCGGGCAATAACGGACTGCAGATATTTGACGTTACGAATAAATCACAGCCTGTGCCGGTCGTGGGTTACAATATAACTGGATTCGTTGAAGAGACGTATTCATGTAAATTCGGAAACACTCCGTACGTCTTTATAGCGGGCGGCTCGGGCGGAGTCAGCGTTCTTGACATGTCGGATATGAACGCAGCGGTTCTGGATACTCTTCTTTCGGTTCAGGGCGATTATTTCAACACAGTCTTCGCCGATACATCCGCGAAAATCCTTTACGCGGGCGGCAACGGCAAAACCATGTATCTTTTCGATATCTCGAACCTGCCGAACGTGACGAAGATAAGCCAGTATCAGACTTTCAGCATCATAAACAAAATTACGGTAAAGAACAGTATCGCGTACGTGGTTCAGGACCAGGGTATTGATATCGTCACTGTTTCAAATCCTCAGTCGCCTTCAAGGCTGTCTCAGGGAATGTCAGACCATTACGCTTACGACATAGCGATAACGGGCAACATCGCCGCTATCGCCAACGACAACAACGGCGTGCTCATACTCGATATCAGCAATCCGTCGAGTCCGGTGCAGATGAGTTTCCTGAATACCGACGACGTGGCAATCGCGGTAGCAGTTGACGGCAATACGGTATATGTAGCAGAAGACGACAGCGGAGTCGAGGCTTTCAACATATCGAATCCGTCGAACCCATCTTACATTGCGGATTATGTCACTTCCGGAAACGCCGTGGGAATCACGCAGTATTCCGGGTATGTGTTCGTGTCGGATAATTCGGATTATCTGATACTTCAATATCCTTAACCGGAGAAATTCCGGATACAAATTAATGCCAAATAAAAAAGCGCTTACTCCGAAAGGAATAAGCGCTTAAATATTTTGCGGAAATGTTAACAGCCGCCTACCACTCTCTTTGTCTTCGTGGTTTCGCTTCCCTGTTGTTTCTTCGCGCTCTGTATAAGCGCCGGGAGTACCGTACTTGCTTTCTCCCTGAATTTATACGTGTCCGCGTCGTTCCTGCTAATTTCGCCCGAAGGCATCTTGAAATCGAGTATTGTCGATTTGAACTCCCCGAATCCGCCTTTGAGAATCGATATATCCTGATAGCCGAGTACTCTTGCGATATACGCGGCTTTCATTTCATCCGCTTCCGTATCGCCGATGAATATTTTTTGCGTGCTCTTAAGCGATAGTTTTTTCTTCGCGTCTTTTCCGAAAAGGAATTCGTATGTTACGTTGTCGCTTTGCGGGAGAGCAAGTTCCTTGAAGTTTTCTTTGCTTCTGAGGTCGAACAGAACAATGTTATCGTTCTGGTCTATCAGCCTGTACGCGAGTTCATCCGGCGACATTTTTTTGTAATCAATCTTAGATACAACCGCGGGATCTTTCGCGTTATTCAGAACCGAACTCTGTTTCTCGGGCAGAAGGAAAGCGCTGAGTCCTATCAGAATCACAATTCCCGCTATTAAAAGATATTTCTTTTCCGGCTGAAGTTCGGGGTCAGGCTTTCCGTTTACCTTGCTTTCAATCTTCGTAACCACTATGAACGCGGTCACGGCGATGAGTATCAGCAGAAAAGCGAAAAGACTCTGCGACATATTAAGCGATTCGAAAATCCTCGGGCTTCCGAGAAATCCCGCTTTGTAAAGACCTTCGAACGAGGGATAAAATTCCGCGAAAGCGAAAACGCCGAGAAGCGAGCCAAGCACGAAAAACATAGCGTCAACCTTACCGATTGCCGCGGCGCAAACGCCGGTGCCGGGGCAGAACCCGCCAATTACGAAACCGAGACCCATGATAAGCCCGCCGACGATAGCCGACTGCAGGTATGTCGGATTGATGTATATTATGTTCAGGTCGAGAAGCCCGAAATGTCCGAGCAGAACAACTCCGAACATCGCGGTGATTCCTGCCGTGAAGAATACTCTCAGAACAGTGAAGTCGTAACCGTAGAAAAGTCCCACGAGTTTTCTTGAGGTTGAAAAACCTGCCTGCTCGAGAATGAACCCGAACCCGATGCCGATTAAAAGCGCTACTATAAAATTAAGTTCGTTGCCGATTAAATCAGGGACTAATGGTGCCATAATGTTATCCTTTCGTTATCCATAATTTTCTGAAAAAGAACGCGAAAGCATACGCGCCGCCGAATATCGCGGCCATTGTAATCAGTCCGCCCGTTGAAAGCACCGCCATGCCGCTGAGAGCGGCGCCGCTCGTGCATCCGCGGCCTAACTGCGAACCGAGTCCGAACAGCGCTCCGCCGAGAAGCGCCGTAAAAATACGGATGCCTCTGGTGGATTGTCCCCTGAGTTCGAATTTCAGTTTTAGCCTGTTGGAGATTAATCCGGATACAAACGCTCCAATTATAACTCCGACGACCTCGAATACGAGCCAGTTCTTCAAAGGTCCGTCCTGATGCTCCTGCATGTATTCACTGTAGAATTTCGAGGACCCGACATGCGAAGGCGAGATGATGTTCGCGATTTCGACAACGGCGCTCTTGACCGCTCCGCTGGCTCCGAGACCCCTGCCCGTTATGAATATGGTTACAAGAAGAAGCAGACCCAGCAGGAAACCCGCCAGGTATGGATTCATATATTTTTTTTCTTCCATCTTATAGAAAATTATTTTGTTTGCTGATTGAGTTTTGTTTCTTCCGCGCTTTCTTCCCCGTCCTGTTCAACGTCTTCGTATCCTATTATCATTGCCTTAAGGTTTGACGTGACCGTCGAGCCTGTTGTTATAAGGTACACATGCGCTATCACAAAAGCGACAAGCATAAACGCGCCGATTGTGTGAAGCAGCGCCACGGGTTCGAGTGATTCAAGGTTAAGCGTCTCTATCTTGTTCTGCTGCGGATACCTGTAAAACATGTACATAAGCCCCGATAAGACCATAATCGGAATTACAAGAACCTTAAGCCCGAGATAAACGAGTTTTTGCAGGGGATTCAGTTTTGTTAGCACGGTCTTCTTTGTCGGATGCGGCTCGTTTCTGAAAATTCCGAATATGTAATAATTCATCTGCGCCCTGATGTGTTCCGTCGTCGGGAGGTACTGTCTCCATTCGCCCGTTGTCAGGTGCCAGAAAATCGCGAAGACGATAAGAACTATAAAAGCGTATGCCGCTGTTTTATGGTATGAAACGGCGTTCTGAAAACCGAAAAACTTAAACGTACCGTGGATTTCGAAACCCGTAAGCATCAGTATGAAAATCAGAAATGCCTGAGTCCAGTGCCAGAATCTTTCGAAAGCCCTGTATATATATATTTTATTTTTCATTTTGTTTTTTCCTTTTGCCCGAAAATTTTATTCTGAGAATGCCGTGCGCCGCCGTGCCGAGCAGCGTAAGGATTATTACTGCCGTTCCGCCTGTTTCTATTATCGGATTATAGTCTCTTGCCGGCATGTAGAAATCCTTCAGACCCGCGAGCCTGCTGTTGTTTCTTGTGTGACAGTCAACGCACTGAAGCGATTTTTCTTTCGTTGAAACCATGTGGTTGACCGGCCAGTACATAATTGTTTTTATAAACGATAATTTTCCGCTGAATGGGAGGTTAACGTCCTTCATGCCTTCCGCCGCCGCGGTCTTCCAGTTGAAATCTTTCCAGAACGCGCCCTCGCCGTAATTATCGGAGAATAACTTCGGTTGAATTAGCATGCCCGTGCCCTGGTCAAACGGCTGAAGTGCGTTGTGTATCTTCACAGGAATAATTTTCGACGCTCTGTCACTGTACGAACCGTTCAATTTGTTTATTTCGACGGGCTTTGTCGTGTCCTTTATGGAATCTCCGAGAAGGTAATGTTCGGCTGTTCCGTTGAACCAGATGTAATCGGGCTTTACGTTTCTGTCCCATTTGAAAGTACCCTTAATCGAGAGATATGTGTGGTTGCCGAGACTGTCGTCTTCTTCGTACGGCTCGCCGTCTTTGAGTTTACCGGCTGTCGACCAGTCCCATTCCATTTTAGTCGAGTTAGCTTTCGCGTAAACGGGGATATGGCAGGTCTGGCAGGCAACTTTGACGGTGTGCTCGTTCAGGATTGTCTCGTTGTGCGGGCTGGCTGTATGGCACTGCTCGCAGGTCGAACGGTCCTGATTGTTTGAGGAAAGCGAATAAACTCTGCCGAGCATTTTATGCTTCTTCGTAACGTGGCATGCCGCGCACTGCAGGTCCGGTCCGCTGACGTCCATGTGAACGTCAATGTCCCGCGCAGACTCGAACATCGCCTTGTCCAGATCGCCGTGCTTTACGTTGTTACCGCCTCCGCCGAAAAAGTGGCAGACGCCGCAGTTCGAACGCTTTGACTTGCCCACGTGCCGCGCGATTTCACTGAGGTCAAGTTTGTTGTCTGGATAACCGCCCATTTCGTTCGCCTTCGCGTACGTTTCCGTGTTGTCGTGGCAAACCATGCAGTCGATATTCTTCGCGTTGGTGTTATCGTTAACGCTGTCGGAAACGCCGAATCCCACGTGACATTTCCCGCAACTCTTCTCGTTGCCTTCGACACCGATGCAGAAATTATTAATTGCGTTCTTCTTTCCGAGGTTGACGATGCCGCGCCCTTCGATGTATTGCTCTCTGGACCAGTTCCAGTGGCTGGAGCGCATGACTTCCTTGTGACGCTCGGTGTGGCAGCTAAGACACGCTTCGGTCACCTGCTGGGGCGAATCGAATTTCTTCTGCAGAACGGCGAATTTAGAATGATCTGCAGAGGCTGAATCCTTCTTCGACATTGTTTTCTTGAGAATGTCAAGATTGCTGGGTTCTGTCTGATTGGACTCGAGCAGAATAATGGAAGAAATGATAACCAGCGCGATTACAATTACAATAAAAAATATTTTTTTCATCTGAATAAATCAGTTGTTAATATGTTGGTTAACCTTTGTTCTTAGGGGAAAAAGGTTAAATAATTGCTATTAGCAACTTAAATACAAAAAAAACAAAAATCAACACCTTTTATCAGTTAGCAGTTAACAGTATTCTTCTGCGGCGTCAGGTGTTACCACCTGACGCGCAGGCCGGAGGCCTGCAAATCAATTAACAGTTGGCAATTAGCGGTTAACAATTAGAGCGTATCTTATATGCTGTTCGAAGTTTTTCGGACAACTTTTATATTGTCGTTCTTGTCCCCCGCTGGCGGGTGTGCGGCTTCAGCCGTGGGGGTGGGCATTCAAATTGCAGAACCCTCCCCCGGCAGCTAAAGCTGCCACCCCCTCCAAAGGGGGACACGTCTTTTACTCCTCTCCAAGTCGAAGATTCGCCGTGGCGGGCTCCAGCTTGGGAAGGCGAATTACCGTGTTGCTGCTTCCCAATCCTGAGCTTGGGAAGCAGAATATAAAGATAAGCTTTGAATATTTTTAATTTGTATTTTTGATTTTTGATATTTAATATTTGATATTAAAAAGTAAGTTCCACTCCCGCTTTTACGTTTCTTCCTTCCTGCGGAAATCCGTACTCGGTTTCGTAATACTTGTCGAATATATTTTCGAGGCGGAGGAATACGCCCGCCTTCTTTCCGATTTTCTGTGATATCCTGAGATTGTAAATCACATAATCAGGCATCGGCCTCCACAGTCTCGTGTCACCGTCTATGGCGTACCGCGAACCCGTGTAATACGCTTCTGCCTGCCAGCCAAAACCTGCGTCATATATGCCCGAGAGCGTCACGCCCGCGGTATGTTCCGGCCTGTACTCGAGATTGTCCGAATTCGCGTCAGACCTGTTCTTCGCATAAAGATATGTGTAATTCAAAACGGCTTTCAGAAAACTGAACTGCTTTGAATAATTCAACTCTATTCCTGCAAGCAGTACTTTCGGGATATTCTGCAACTGGTTCTTGTTTCCCGGCAGCGCTATCTGGAAAATCATGTCCTTTACGTACGAATAAAACACAGCCGCGTTAATGTTTCCGGTCTTTTCATTCGAATATCTTATCCCTGTTTCGGCGTTGAGACTCTTCTCTTCTTTCAGGTCGGGATTTGGGATGTACTTTCCGAGCATTTCAGAAAAAAGCTCTTTCAGCGTCGGATACCTGTTAGTTGCCGATAAGTTCGCGTATAAGTACGCGCTGCTTCCGATGCTCCTGCCCGTGCCGATATGGCCGCTTACGTTGGAAATGTTCCCTCGCAGCGGGCTGCCGTTCGCGTTTATGATTTTAAGCATGCTGTAATTAATACCCGCGCTGATGTCGTTATTTGCCGCGGCAAAGTTTTTTTCAAGTCCCGCGGTGTAGTTCTCCGCCGCGAATTTTTTATACGCCTGTAAGGATGACGGCTGCTCGTAATGCGTGTCCCGCTTGTAAGTTACGGAAAGCCTGCCGGAAAGAATACTTCCGAAACTGAATTCCGGAATAAAAGATAATCCGGTAGAGTAATCGTCATAAGTCGAATTAAAAGAGGAGTTTTTCAACAGCGTCGAAAATGTATTGTCGTCGTATGCTTTGAGTATGTTGAAATTGTTGACCGTATAAATACTGCTTCTTAATTTAATGCCGCGGCTTATCCTGTTGTTAGAAATCACTCCGAGTGTAAAATTATTGAATGTCGTGTATCGCCAGTAACGAGGGAAACTCGTGTAAATGTTCACAGGAACGTCCTTCGAGTTGTATGACTTGCTTGCCACTACGCTCAAATCATTGTCCGTGGAAAAATCATATCCTGCCCTGACGAAAATATCTCTCTGCAGAATGCGGCTGTTGTCCCGTTTGTCCCCATCTTCGTTCTTCGCGGGGTTGAAAGAAGACGGAAGCCTGAAACCGTCTGATTTATCGTAATTAACGGCGATTAGCCAGTTGAATTTTCTGAAACTCCCCGTATTTTTTAGGACGCCGCCGTATGTATCTCCGTATATGCCCTTTATGTCCGTATGAATGCCCTGTGATGGTTTGTCTGAAATTATATTTACCGAGCCGCCGAGAGTGTTCATGCCGTAAAGAACAGAGGGCATGCTTTTGGAAATTGTAATCTTTCCGACCGACGCGGCGCTTAACTGCGATAGGTCGAAAATTCCGTCGTACGCTACGTAAAAAGGAATGCCGTCGAAGAAAACCCCTATCTGCCTCTGGTCGAATCCGCGCATCTTAATCTGGATTTCGTTCCTGCTGTTGCGCGTCGTGTTTATTCCCGAAATAAGTTTCAGCGGACCGCCCGCCTGAAAATCGTCCATCCGGTTTATCTCTTCGCGGTTAAGTTCCGAAGTGCTCGCTGTTTTTGTTACGGCTTCGTTAGAAGATGTGACAACAATTTCGCCTGTATAATAATCTTTCAGGGAATCGCTGTCCTGCGCAAAGACGGGAAGCGGGAGAATAAGCAAAGTTAGTAAAACAGATATTTTCATTTCTGTAAAATATTTTAATACTTTTAATTTTTAAAGTTGTAACAGAGAGTCCCCAAAGAGCGGGAGACTCTCGGTTACATAAAATAAATTGTCTTTTTTTGTGATTCTCATTTAATAAAAAACCCCGCTTTGCAATAATGCGGGGTCTTAAACCATGAACTCCTTTGCAAAACGGCAGGCGCACCTGTTTCCGGATACACCCTGTCGGTTATATGCCGTGCCTTGCGGTTTAGGCGGTATAACTCGGAGGTAATATTTTAAAAACTAATTTTATGTAATAATGAGAATTATTTTTTGTCAATCAACTTAGATTTATTGCCGCAATATTTCAACGAAGAAAACAATAGATATTTTAGTTCCGGCATGAAGAATGATTTGTACGGCATAATTGAGTTTGCGGCCGCGTTAACCGTAACGCGGGAGTTCAGTACGCGGCTATGTTTAGGCGGCATATAAAACGGCAGTTAAGAAGCGCCTGTTACGAAGCAGTTAATTCGGTTCAGGCCTGTTCTTTCTTTACAAAAAATCCCTGAACCATATTCCCAAGCAGGCCGCCCATTACGGCGCCGTACACAAGCATGATTTTCCAGTTTGATGTTATGGGGCAGGTGCCGGAAGCACAGCCGACGTACTTCCAGTAAAGAAAACCGCCGGCCATGCCTACAGGTATA
The DNA here is from genome assembly GCA_021286895.1 of Bacteroidota bacterium. Classification (GTDB taxonomy): domain Bacteria; phylum Bacteroidota; class Ignavibacteria; order Tepidaquicellales; family Tepidaquicellaceae; genus CAIKZJ01. The sequence goes on from JAJTBN010000001.1 coordinate 12,063, forward strand.
CCGATAATCGTAATAATATTTTTCTTTATCTTATCGCCCATTTTATAACATCGAAGTTTCTACTTTAATCTCCGGCGGGTTCTGGAGATGTTTCTTTACGGCGCAGAGATTCGCCGCGTTAACGACAGCGTCCCTGTACTTTTCGGGAAAATCCCGAGGAAGTTGAATGTCAAGTTTTATACTTCCGATTAATCTTTTCTCGGGATTGAATTCCATTGACTGCATTATCCTGATATCTTCCGTGGGAATGCCTCTCTGGTCGCAGAATGACTTCACGTAAATGCCGGCGCATGTGCCGACGGACGCAAGAAAAAGGTCGAAAGGCGCTGGAGCCGTATCATCGCCGCCGCCTTCATACGGCTGGTCGGTTCTGATTTCGTGCCCGTTATGAAGCGCGATAACCTGCTTTTTACCTTCAAAATAAATTTCCATCATAATGTTTGATTTTATCAAAAATAAGTACAATAATTGCTATTAGCAAGTAATAAACCAATAATAAACCGGCACCGCCCCCTTGTCTCTCCCGAAAGTGCGTTCTTTGCATCCCGATTTTATCGGGACGGGAATCCGTCCCCCCTTGCAATTCCCGCGCAAGCGGGAACCCATGAAGTAAGTACAAAGCAATTTAATCTAATCCCATTATTCGGAAAAACTGCCGACCATATCAAACAAAATTGTCGAATCCCCCAAAATCCCTCTCCAAAAAGAAGGAAAAACAAACTTTTCTTTGGTACGGGATTTGATAGGTAAAAGATAAATAACATCTATAATTTAAATTTATAAGGAATCATGAAAAAATTATTTATTCTTGCGTTTGTTCTGTTTATGGCGTCACTGGCAAATGCGCAGATTGCGAGCAGGCAGTGGGGCAATGACAATGTACAGACGGTTACTGGAACTATAACGGACAATCAGAGGCCTTCCGTTTCACTGAAAACGAGCGACGGCACGGAATACGTTGTTCATCTCGGACCCGTTTGGTTCTGGAACCAGAGCAAGTACATGCTTTCGCTTGCCGACGCGACAATAAAGGGTAATGTAAAAATCCTCGACGGAAAAAATCATCTGTACCCGTTCACGATAGAACAGAACGGCACAAAGATGGTGATTGCTGACGATAACGGAGTTCCGAAATGGAGCAACGGCAACGGATGGGGCAAAGGTAACGGACGCGGATATGGAAAAGGCGGATGCTGGAGAAACAACAGCAACAACGGATGCGGCTACAACTGCGGCAATTGTCCGAACTACAACAACTGCGTCAATTGCGGGAAGGGCAACGGAAACGGTAACGATAACGGAAACGGCAACGGCTACGGAAGAGGAAATTGTTGGAGAAATAATTAATTAATGAGGAAGCAATACGAAAAAAAACCGCGGGATTCCTCCTGCGGTTTTTTTATGTCCGTTCTAATATTGTTTACGTCCGCTCTTGCAAAAATCGTTTATGGATCAGTAAACCTTCCTTTCGTTTATACCGGCCTTCGCCTTTAAGATAAAAAACAATTAGAGACTTCTGAAAAACGATGTAATTAGTGTTTGTCGTACCGGCGAAAGCCGATATCCATTACGGAAATACGATTTTCGATTTCAAGGTTTTCTCAAATAAGAGTTTTTCAGAAGTTTCTAATTACTTACAAGAATTCAAAATCCAAAGAATCGTATCCGGGAGTCTCCCGGTTTTAACCGGGGACTCTCGGTAACAGAGAAAGGTGTCGTTTTTCGAAGCCTCTAACTACTAACTACTAACTTCTAACGACTAATGTATCCGGGAGTCTCCCGGTTTTAACCGGGGACTCTCGGTAACAGAGAAGGATTTCGTTTTTCAGAATCCTCTAACTACTAACTTCTAACTACTAACTTCTGCTCTTAAAATTGTTAATTGCTAATCACCACCCTCGCGCCTTCCGAATGACTCGCGAACTCCGGAGCGTACATGCACTGTATCGTGGTTATGCCGTTGGAAAAATCCCCGCTTAGGTTTACTCTCAAATCATACTCGAATACATACGTGCCTTTCTTCAGATAATTGAAGAAAAAGTTTGTCGCGGCGTCACGCGTCGATTCGTAAAAACCTAAACCGCCCTGATATTTATATCCCGAAAGCACATTGAGAGGCTCAAACCCCGCCGCTCTCATGTCTTTCATGTGTACGTATTCCATATCCCTGTCGCTCCTCAGTTCAATCCTCACGCGGACCTTGTCGCCGACTTTCAACGTACTGTCTATTGGTTTTATGACTTCTCCTTCGGAAGTGTATTCAACTTTGAAAAGTTTCTTCTCCACCTTAAGGCTCGTTTCCTGTTTCGTTATCTTGTCAATATCCTGAAAATACTGCCAGTATAATGCTCCCCAGCTGATTCCGGTCTCCGGTTTTCGAGAAACCGTCACTTTTCCCATTTCAGGCTTCACTTCGCCCCATTGCCAGTTGGTCTTGAAATATCCCGTTCCGGGTTCCACTCCGCTCATGTCGATTTTCTGCGAACCAACAATAATATCCGCGGGAGATTCGGTAGCCAGCCAGTTTTCTCCCTTCGGCATTAATGCGTATACCGCTTCAACCGTCGCTTTTGTAGTCTGCCAGTTGTTTGTCTGTTTGTTCTTCAAAAGCCAGACCTTCATGCCGTCAACGCTTTTTTCATCATGCGCGACCTCATCGAATACTTCTATCATGAGCGCCTGTGTTTCTATAGGCGCCTCGTACCAGTAATATCCTCCCGAGTTATCTTTCCAGTACATTCCGGACTCATCCGAATTGGTAGAATATTCCCTTAAAGAATTTACTATTTTTCCTGCTGTAACACTGTCCCCGTACCTGTACAATGCAAGCGCTATCATTCCCTTTGAATAAATGTTCTTCCCGTTCCAGTACTTCGCTGCCTGTCCTTTGTAATATTCGAACGCGTCCTTGCAATAACCCTCAATCGGTATATCTTTATAAAAACTTCTTGCATATAAATATTGTATCTGCGCATAACCAAGATTGTCGTCATTAATAGAAACGTTATTTTTTATTGCATTTGTGTTCAACCTATCATAGTCGTCCTGTAATCTTCTATTTATAAAACTTAACGCGCTTACAATTATTCCGATGTCGTCCTCCTGTTTCCTAATTCCGAGTTTATACAGTTTCCCCAATCCGGCAGTAATATGCTGCGTTATATATCTGTCCTCGGGCATTCCCTCGAACCACGGCCACCCCCCGCTTCCTGCCTGCATTTTCTTTAGTTTGGTGACCGAGGCGTCTAGTTCCGAAACCATCTTTTTAAGTTCAAAAAGATTTCCCATTCTTCTTTTTCTTTCGCTTTCGTTCTTCGCATCCATTACCCAGGGAGTTTCCTGAAGAAGCAGACCCTTTAGTTCTTCGTTCTTTTCAAGATTTGAAAGAAAAGCGTCAGGATTTTCATTTTTCCATTTCCCGAATATTTCTTTTATTTTCGGATTGCCGTTCACTACGAAAGTGCCTATGCTGTTCGCGTAAATTCGGCTGAAAACCTGCTCCGCGCATTCGTGCGGAAATTCCATCAGATACGGCAGACTCTGAAGCGCGTACCAGGCGGGGTTTCCAGTAAATTCGAGCGATAGTTTGTAGTTCGTAAGACTGTTTGAATTATTGTTCAGCAAACCGTTCATCGAAAATGTTTTCGTCTCCGCACCTTTCACGCTCATCGGCATTGTTTCCGTTACAAGCATCCTGTTGGAAAGAACCGGAAGCAACGCCTCCTCTCCGTCAGAAAAATTATCTGCTTCCGCGGTAATTTTATACTGAACCGATTCGAATCCGTACGGCACCGATATTTCCCAGTTGACAACCGTGCTGGAATTATTATCCGCTGAAAAAACTTTCATTGAATTTATATTCCTGAAAGCGGTATCGGCGTTCTTCATCGTAACGCCGTCTGTCAATACAAGAAAGGCTTCTCCTTTCAGGGGTTTATCGGTGATATTTGTAATCCTTGCAGATAAAATCACCTTGTCGTCTTCTCTCAGGTATCTCGGAACATTTGGCGTTACCATCAGTTCTTTCTGCGTGACAAACTCTTTTGTAATCATTCCCCGTTTTAAATCCTTAGTGTGCGCGAATCCCATAAATTTCCATTTAGTCAGCGCGTCCGGCGTCACGAAACTAATTGTAATCTCTCCGTTCTCGTCTGTCCTCAAATCAGGCTTGAAGAAAACAGTTTCGCGAAAATCTTTTCTTGTTTTGGGAATTTCATTTTCTTCTTTTTTCTTAGGGAATCTTTCCAACGGGTTTGGCGGGTCGTATCTTTCCAAATCGATTAAATACTGAATCTGTCCGGGTCTCTCGTATGTCAGATTCCCGGATTCATTAATCTCGGTACTGCTTCTTATGTATCCTATTTGTTTGGTCCTGTCTCTGTCCCTGGATAAATAGTAATATATTTTATCCTCTTCTTTGTTGGATAAAAACCTGTTCAAACCGTCGTATTTTTTCCCCCTGAATTCGGATTTGCTGCTCCAGTTATCCGGATATATCCACGGCGCGTCTGTTTTAAAGCAAACATTGTTTTCCCAGATAATATGATTCCGGAAATTATAATAATCAAATATGCCTCTGACCGGCCATTCATGTTCACTTATCGCGTCTAAAGATGCGTCGTATATGGTTGCAACCATTTCTGCCGGAAATATTCTGCCTTTTCTGTCCTTTATCTTGATTTTCCATTCTTCCTTATCGCCCGGATGTATTTTATTTCTGAAAGAACTGACGCTGATGTCAAGTTTACTGTCAGGGTTAGTTACTTCGACAAATTCTTCTTTCGAGATTAATCTTCCCGAGTTTACAAAAGCGATGTTGTAAACTAAATTACCTTTACTTGTTTCTTCAATTGGGAATTTGATAAATTTCTTTTCGTTGTTAAGAGAAATCCATTCCCTTTTAATCAGCCCGTGCGTTCCTTCTATCTCGAACAATGCTTTTGAGCCAGGAACAGGAGAACCAACCATAATTTCCAGATTCTCCCCGGTTTCATATTCATATTTATCGTTCGTAAAATATTCGAAGAAAACAGGTACAGGCAGGGAACTTGAAGTCCTGCTGTATGCCGTAAAATAGAAATATTCTTTTGATTCTTCCCCGTGCTCATCTTTTACTTTCATTTCCATATAATACTTTCCCTGTTGCCAATTCTCCATACCGCTAATTACCAGTGAGGAATCAAGAGCCGTATTTATGCTCTTCTCGAATACTTTCATCTCCTTTTCCCATGTTGTATAATCTGTTTCATCACAGTACTCGTCATACGGGAAATATCCGTAATACTCTTCCTTTGTCATCGTAAATTTATCGGGCTTTTCCCACATTCTTTCCCGGAATATTTTCGTCGGGCTTTTCAGTCTGTAAATTTCGATGGTTCCTGCCGCGGGTGTCTTTTCTCCGTTATGGTTGGATGTTATAACCTTGAACGTTTTCTCAGAGTTAATATCAACATAGTTACCTACGTCAACGTAAAGGAGCAGTGGATTGTAACCGACTGATACGCTGGTATTCTTAGTGTGAGTTTCACCGTTTATATCGGTAATGTCAGCTGTTATCTCATAATTAAAATATGGGCTGATTTCCTTACTTATGCTTTCATCCGCCTTTGCCGTAAAGTATACTTCAAATCCCCCGTCACTATTAGTGGTCGTCTTTCCTTTTAATATTGACGTGTAGTTTGAGCCGTTGTAGCGATGAGCGTTATAACTCCAATATGTATACCAGTTCGGATATGTGACGCTTCTTTCGACGTTGTAAACTACTTTTGCGTTGCTCAGGCCTGCGCCCGAATAGGATTTTGCATATCCGGTTACTTTAACGCTATCCCCCGGCTTCGGACTTCCTTTAAATGGATTAAACTTAACTTCAAAAGCGGGTCTCTTATAATCTTCAACATCAAACCTGCTCTCGCCTTCGTAGTTTGGCACTCTGATTTCCAGTCTGCCGGTCACATCCGTTAAAGGCAAAACAAAACTTCCGTTAAACGTACCGTATTCGTTTGTAGTAAATACCTTCTCCGCGATTTTATAATCCCGGGCGTCATACAATTCCACCGTAATTTGTTTGTTTGCCGCCAAACTTTCGTTGCCTTTGATTGTATTCACCGTGATTCCTTTAAAATACAAAGTTTGCCCGGGTCTGTATATAGCTCTGTCTTTAAAGAAATATGTATATGTCTTATTTGTGGGTGTTTTTTTCCCGTATTGCGTAAATTCGTCACCCGTGTACGCGCGCTCGAAATCGTAACCTTTGGAAGAAAAAAACTGATCTTTGTATTCTATGTCGAGATAAAATTTTTCGTAGTCGCCTGTATTTTCAATTTTAAAATAACCGTCTCTGTCTGAAATATATGTTCTGACTTCCTCTACTTCTTTGGTTTCATTTTTTGTGTTTATACTTTCTTCATCGTCTTCATCTTTGTTTTCATTATTCGTGATTTCACGCTTTATGTTTGCTTTTATTATCGCCCCTTCCAGCGGAACACCCGTGTCCCGGTCAAGAACGAAAAACTCCAGTTCGTCGTCATAATTTGATTTGCTTATAAAGCTGATTGAGTTTATTCTTAAAAGAGAATAGCCGGCTATATTATTGACTCCGGAAAATGTTTCATCGGTTCCTGTCTGTAAAATATAAAGGCCCGCGGGTAACGGAGGAAGTTTAATTTCAGCGCAGTGTTCCATATAATCCCCGTCGTTTGGAATATCAACGCTGAACCTGCTTACGCCGCTTTTGGTTTTGAATATTTCGATTATCGTGGAATCGATTTGCCGCCTGTTGAATCTGCTTTTATGATATACCTTTTCAATTTGTAAAACATCTTTGGGCGAGACGGCAATGATTTTTATATAAAGCTTGCTTATGTTTCTGTATGTTACAAGCGCTTTAAAGGGTTTGTTCGGTGTGTTACATGTCTCATGCTTTAATTCTAGATATTTTCGGTTCAGCATATCCATTAAAGCCAGGCAATATTGCGCTCCATCGGATTCGGGAAATTTATCAGCGGAATTTTTACACAATGAGTAAGATTTTCTCAGATCGTCTTTATATTCGTCGTTCACACCGGGCTTATATTTGTCGCCTCTTTCCTGATAAACGACCGCCATTTTATTTGCAATCATCGATGATACAGGGTTGTCCTCATATTTGTCGTGCATCCTCTGTAATGCTTTTATATACAGGTCTTCGATTGCCGGATTACCTGAATTTTCTTTTACAAACAAAAGGCGCATTAAATCCGCATCAACCAGAGCCTCCGGATTCTCGTCGTATAAATGAAATTTTATTATTTCCCTGAAAATTTTAATTGCGTGATATTCTAATGAATATTGGTCATTGGTCAGAATGCTGTTCTTGATAAAGTCTCCGGCGTCAGACGTATAAACAGAATCGTTCATTAAAAACTGTTCTGCCGGTCTGATAATGCCTGTCTCCGTATTTGAAAAACATTCCACGGCATTAAATGCGAGAAAATCATACAGCGTCGGCCTGTATTTTCTGCCGTTAGGAATCTTCCCGTCGTAAACGTAATTGTTTAGGATTTCGTTGTAGTTCTCAATGTGAATTTGCTGAAGCCTCTCCGGTTCCGCGATCGAATTATTGAAACAATTTATTATTTCTTCTATGAATCTAGTTGCATCCCAGGTTTTGACATCATCGGCATTGTCCACAGTCATTTTTGTCCTTTCAAGAAGGGTATATCGGTTTGCCGAATAATAGCTCCGGTACATGTCGCCTATTAAATAATTCAAAATCTGTTTCGCCGGAAATTCTGATCCGCTTTCTTCCTTCTTGATTTCTCTTAGAATGTTAAAAAAATCGTCTCCTTTGTAATAATCTATTTCTTTAATCCTGTACAGCCAGGCACGCAGATAATTTATAGTGTTGTTTTCTTTCTTCGCCGTTGAGTAAATGTCACCCAGTATAATTTCCGCCGACTTTGGCAGATCGTATGTATTCAGTGAATCTACTTGCCGCCACCTAAAATCGTAATCAACGGCCTGAGCAAAAACGCCGGTACTGAAAAACAGGATGAATAGAATGATGAATGCCGCCGATGTCTGAATTTCCCGCTTCATATATTGATTTTTGTTTTATCGTGAGTTTTCCGGATTTAAATGTTAAGTAAGGTGAACTTTGATTTCGAAAATCCGCGTGAAGCCGTTTCGTAAGCGAATAATTCTTCGTATGTCCAATAATGTTTTTATGGGTATGTAAAACGCGGAATGAAATGCTAACATAAAAACGGATTTTCATATTCATATGGGTTTAGGCTGTTTCCTCATTGCCATCTTATTAATTTCTTAAATAACATAAAAGGAATAAAATAATAACCGAAACCGCTAGACATGTCCGGGTGTAACTTGAAAAACCAATTTTTATCATATTGTATTTCCAATCTCTTACGAGCCTAATGGTCATTTTTTTAATCAGATATACTCCCGCCTTATTATATTTGTATGTAATTTGTTCTTTGAAATTGTCGTGTTGTTAAGAAATAATATGAACGGAGAATGTGCGGAATTATTTTCTGAAATGATTTCAATGCGCACTTTAGTTTATATACAAGATTATAGTGTCATATGATGGTATCAGATGTAAATACATGATTATTATTCTTTTATGGTCAAAAATTTGTTCGTATGACACTTTTCTGATACGATTTCGGAAATTTTCATGCTCCGTATTGTTTTTTCAATACTTCGGTGAAACTTATCTGAGACATTTGTGTCAGATGGTGTCGTGTATTTGATATGTATGTGTCACGTTTATGCGGAGATTATAAATGTGGAGAACAAACTTTAAAAGTAATGATAACTTATGATATGATTTTCACAAAAAAATTTTCTCCAATTTGTTTTCTCATTGACTTAAGCCGAAAGGAACAAAAAAAAGTTAAAATCCATGATAGGCTGTGATGTGTGACATATCGGTAGTTCCCAAATACACGAAAAAATCTGATACGGAGTCTTTGACTTAAACTGTGAACAACAGTAACAATAGGTGCTTCGTTTATAGATATTGTCGTATAAGTGATAGCCTCCTCGCGGATTCGACGGTAAGATGAAAAGTAATTAGTTACGAAAATTCAGAATCTAAAGAATCGTATCCGGGAGTCTCCCGGTTTTAACCGGGGACTCTCGGTAACAGAGAAAGGTGTCGTTTTTCGAAGCCTCTAACTACTAACTTCTAACTACTAACTTCTGCTCTTAAAATTGAAGCGAAGCGTCAGAACCCGTGTTCTTTCAGCCAGTTGTCGTTGTGGTATTTTGAGAGATATCTTTCTCCCGTGTCGCATACGAGAAAGACAACGATGTCGCCGCTGCCGAGCGTTTTCGCTTTTTCAAGAGCGGCATAGCAGGCAGTGCCCGATGAGGCGCCGCAAAATATTCCTTCTTCGTATGAAAGTTTTCTGCACATGCTTATCGAGTCCGAATCCTTCACGCTTACGATTTCGTCGACGTACGTGAAGTCGGTTATCGGCGGAATTATGTCCGTGCCCAGTCCCTCTATCTGATGCATCGTTGTCTCCGCGATGTTTCCCGTGTCTTTGTACAGTTTGAAGTTCGAGCCGACAGGGTCAACCCCTGTGATGTGTATGTTTGGATTTTTCTCTTTAAGGTATTTTGAAACTCCGGTGATTGTTCCTGCGGTTCCTACTCCGCATACGAAGTGGGTTATTTTTCCTTCCGTGTCTTTCCATATTTCAGGACCTGTCGTTCTGTAATGCGCTTCAGGATTCGACATGTTCGCGTACTGATTCAGGTTGATGCCGCCCGGTATTGAATCTGCAATCGATTTCGCCCTGTTGCGGTAATAGTCGGGAGAATCGGGCGCCGCTTCTTTGGGTACTATTACTACTTCAGCGCCGAGCGCCTTGAGGTAATTTCTTTTTTCCGCGCCTATCTTGTCTGTCATGACGAGTATAACCCTGTATCCCTTTACGCGTCCCGTGAGAGCAAGTCCGATACCGGTGTTTCCGCTCGTTGCTTCTACAATCGTAGCTCCCGGTTTCAAAAGTCCAGATTTCTCAGAGTCTTCAATCATTGCAAGCCCGACGCGGTCTTTCACGCTTCCGCCCGGGTTCGAAAATTCTATCTTCGCGAGCACAGTCGCGCTGATTCCCTCTGTCAGCCTGCTGAGTCTGACGAGAGGGGTGTTGCCGATTAATCCTAATATGTTTTCGTAATACATCTATTTTGTTATGTTGTATTTGCAAATATACATTGACTTTATAAGAATATCCGTGTAATTTTGTTATGAACGTATGTTCATAATAACTCAAAAGGAAAATATATGCAAATGAAAATAGCGGTAGCGTCTGACGACGGAATAAGTCTCACTGGTCATGTCGGTAGATGCGAAATGTTTCTCGTCTTCGACGTTGACGGAAACACGATAAAAAACGTAGAGCAGAGACCGAATACCTTTACAATGCACAAACAGGGACATCACCACGAGCATGACCATCATCAGGGTCACGAACACGGGCATCACCACTCTCACGAAGGGATAGTGAGCGGCCTTTCCGACTGCAGGTATCTTATCTGTAGCTGCGCGGGACCCGGCCTTATCTCTGACCTCGCGGCGAACGGTATAATGACACTGCTTACGGATGAGACTGCGGCTGAAACCGCGGTTCTTCAGTATCTCGAGGGAACGCTTCCAGTAGACGACAATAAAGCGTGCAAAGGACATAATCACTGATTATGGCGCGGCCGGTTAAAATACGGAAGATACTCTTTCCTCGCGCAGACGAAATCGTTAACCTCAGGGAAAACGCCAAGCCGGGAAAACCCGTTTTAATGACTGAGGACGAATTCGAGTCAATCATTCTTGTAGATTACGAAAAGATGATGCATCTTCAGGCCTCGGAATTGATGGGCGTTTCAAGACCTACGCTTACAAGGATATACGAGCGCGCGAGAATGAAACTTGCCGAGGCTCTCGTCGAGTCCAGGCAGATTAAAATAACCGGCGGGAAGGTCGAGACCGGACAGGAATGGTTCGAATGTATTTCCTGCGGCAGTGTTTTCAACCTGCCCGGAAAGAAGATTCCGGATTCCTGTCCGGTTTGTTCGGCTCAAGCGAAAAAAATTAAACTTATAAAAAATGACGGCAATAGGAGTGACAGGAGAATATTTTGAAGCGCCGCTGAGCGAATGCTTCGGAAAGAGCGAATATTTTTTTGTTTATGACAGGGCATCGGGAAAGTACAGGTTCCTGCAGAATCCAAGGATAGACGAAAAAGAAAAATCCGGGAAAAACGCCGCGTCTTTTCTCGTAAAAAGCGGTGTCACTACCGTCATGTCCTATAACGTAGGCAGTAACGCGAAAAAAGTGTTCGACCGCGGCAAAGTTCAGATAGTAGTCCTGTCGGATAATTTCAAGACGCTCAAGGATGTTTTGAAAAAAATGAAACTCAATCTTAAGAGTTAATGATATCGTAATACGTGTCTGCGAATAGATGTTTCGGCGAATACGTGACGCCGTACCTTCCGGGATTTCTCACGAACGCCCTCAAATGGTTGCCGGATTAAGTCATAGTCATACACAGTTAGAAATATTCCGCTTACAAATATGACGATTTTTATACGAAAAGTGTCGAATCGGATTGATAAAACAGGCATTAAATCTGCATTTTCCTTGGTACGGAATTTGTCATTATTTCAGTATATTAACATTCAAAAAATTTATGTCATCCAGAAGAAAAAATTTTATTACAGTTTTGTTTCTGCTAATCCCCGTAGTTATACTTGCTCAGGAACACAGTGAAATGAAAGCGGGAAAGTCTTTAGCGGATTTTCTATTTTCGGTAAAGTACTATTCCGTATTCGGTTTTACGATTTTAAGTTTGTTTGTTCTTTGGTTTCGAAAATTTTCGGATAAAGTACGCGTAGCGGTAACCGCGTCCGCATTCCTTCTTTTCGGTGTAGCGCCTTTATCCGCTGATTATCTTTTTCTTTCGCCGTCGCCTGTATGCGCGGTCACGAAACCTTTTCTATTCGGATTAAGGCCGCAGTTTCTCGCGACGCTTTCGAGCGTCGGTGTGCTTTCTCTCATAAGTTCGAAAGGATTCTGCTCGACCGCCTGTCCCGTAGGCGGTCTGCAGGAACTGCTACACAAAATTCCTTTTTACCGCAAGTTTAAATTCAGTTTTCTTGTTTCGAACTCGGTAAGATTCGGGCTTTTCGTTTTGTTTATCGTTGTTGCCGTGACGCTGAAAACATCGGCTTATTTTTATTACAATCTGTTCGACCTTATTCACTGGGATTTCAGCATGCCGGCGGTTGAACTGGCAGAGTTTATTCTGTTCCTCGCCATTATTCTCTTTGCGAGCGTGATATTTTTCAAGCCGTTCTGTTATTTCATCTGCCCGATGGGGCTTGTAACATGGGTGCTTGAGCATTTTGCCGTTTTGAAGGTGCGGGTTGACAAGAGCAAATGCAACGCATGCGGACTGTGCGAAAAAGTTTCTCCCTGTCCTTCAGTAAAATCAATACTCGACAACAAACTGATACGCGGCGACTGCCACCTTTGCGGAGTATGTCTAAATACATGCGAAAGGAACGCGCTCTATTACGGCGCGCTTACGAAAAAGTAAGCGGTTTACAATTTTGCGGTAACAAAAACCCCCTTTGAAAGTGGGGCTTTGTTTTATGAATGCGCGCCTGACTTTTTTATTCGCATTTCATAAATATAATCGCGGATGCAACCTATTTAAGTCCCGATTCGTATAAATTAATAAAGAAATAATTTACCGGAGGGGCTATGAGTTTTAAAAGAAAAACAACAATATTTTCCGTTTTATTCATGTTAGTGTTTGCCGTTCAGGGATTCGCGCAGCTGTCCGTTTCGGGAACCGTAGTCAAGGGGACGGTCACCGATAAGGCAACAGGCAATCCGCTCGAAGCGGCGACAATTCAGATTTTCAATTCAATCGATTCCGTTCTCGTCACAGGAGGTTCCAGTGATAAGGACGGGACATTCCTCGTATCCGGTCTTACTGAAGGCGTTTACAATATCAAAGTAAGTTATATAGGATACACTACCGCCGTTGCCCGAAACGTTAAAGTCGGCAAGGACAGAAAAGAAGTAAACCTCGGCAAAGTGCAGTTGGAGATGAATTCGGAAATGACACAGCAGATAGACGTAGTGGATGAAGCGCCCGCTATGACTTTCGAGGCGGGGAAAAAAGTTTACGACGTTAAGAAGGATTTAACGGCGAAGAACGGAAACGCGCTTGAAATGCTCAAGAACGTTCCGTCCGTCGAAGTCGACAACGACGGCAACGTAAGCCTTCGCGGAAGCGCGAACGTGAAAATACTTATTGACGGTAAACCGTCGGCGCTTTTAAGCAACGGCACGCAGGTTCTGCAGAATATTCCCGCGGCGATGATTGACAAGGTCGAGGTTATAAACAACCCGTCCGCGAAATACGAGGCGGAAGGCGTTTCGGGAATCATTAATATTATAATGAAGCCGAGCAACGAATTCGGTTACAACGGAAACGTGAAGGTAAACGGCGGAACGGAAGACAAGTATAATCTGTCGACAGGCGCTTCTTTAAAAAAGAGCAAATGGACGATGAACGGAAACTACAGTTACTGGAGTTACAACCTTCCGGGCGTTTCAAGAGTTTACCGTCAGGTTTACAACCCCGGCGGCATTTCGAACGTTAACACAAATCTCTTCTGGGGATACAAGGGTATCTCGCATTACGGCTCTTTCGGCTCGGATTACGAAATAGATAAGAAGAACACGCTTTCGCTTGTCGCGAACATTTTTTACTATGACAGGACAATCAAATCAACAAACAATCTTGACGTGCTGAACACAGGCGGCAACTCCGGCCTGCTTGTCGATATGGACGACGGAAGGAACGGCTACAATCTCGACGCGACGCTTACTTACACAAGAAAGTACGAACAGAAGGAAAGGGAACTGACAGCGTTTGTGAATTATTCAACGAGGAAAGAAGACAGTCCGACACATTACATAAACCATCTTGACGGCTCGACTTTTTATCAGGATAAGTTTTCGAGATACTACTTCAATTTTCTGAACGGGCAGGGCGATTACGTTCATCCGCTCGGTGAAAAGTCGAAGATAGAAACAGGATTAAAGACAAACATCAGGTCGATAGAGGGAAATTATACTTTCAAATATCTCGACAGTCTTTCGGGCGGATGGCTTCCCATTCCAGGCAGGGACAACGACGCGAGTTACAGGGACGCTATTTCAGCCGCATACCTGACGTTTTCAGGAGCGTACAAGGATTTCACTTATCAGGCAGGGCTGAGGGCAGAGCACACATACATAGATTTTTCAATACTTAAGGGGACTGAGAAGCACAACAGCAATTACTTCGACCTGTTCCCGTCGGCGAGCATGTCGCAGAAAATAGGAAACTCAAACCAGTTCCAGTTGAGTTACAGCAGAAGGATAAACAGACCTAACCTGTTCCTTCTAAATCCATTCGTGGACCAGTTCGACGCTTACACAAAGCGTTCGGGAAATCCGTATCTTGAGCCCGAATACATCAACTCGGTCGAACTTGGGTATACGCGTTTTCTGAAATTCGGTTCTGTAACGATATCGACATATTACAGAAACCTTAACAACATGATTAACTTTGTTTCAAATGTAGATTCGAACGGAGTCTCCATGTCGAAGCCTGAGAACGCGGGCAAGTCGAATACATACGGAACGGAACTCATACTTCAGGGATATCTCGCGAAGTGGTGGTCGCTAAACGGCAGTTTTAGTTATTACAATACAAATCTTTTCAACAACGACCCTGCTAACAGTTTTGACAAGACGTACGACGCGTGGACGGCGAGATTCTCGACGAACGCGTCGATTCCCGACATCGCGGATTTTTCGCTTTCGTATTTCTACTTCGGAAAGCAGCAAAATTCACAGGGCTCCATAGACCCGATGCAGATGTTCAACCTTGCGGTGCAAAAAGGATTCTTCGACAAGAAACTCATTATCGGTTTCAGGGTAAATGATCTGTTCAACCAGCAGAAGTTTTACCTGACGTCTTCAGGCAGCAACTTCACGCAGTCGGTATTCCAGAAGACAAATTCAAGGTCGGCATTCCTGACTGTAACGTTCAATTTCGGCGACCTCGGAAGGACCGACGCGCAGAAGACGTCGCAGAGAAAACAGAGGGAAATCGAAACAGAAATTCAACAGACAGGTAACTAATATAATAATCCGAAAAGACGAAGAGGGAGCGCCGCCTGTAGGGCGCCCCTTTTTTATATCCGGTAAACCGGGATTTATAACTCTAAATGTGTTTTTGATTCGCGAAATTTATATTATTATTGTAAGTGAACATTTAATATTTAACGGATGAAATTAAAATTAGGAGTGTTAGTTATATTCGCCGCGCTTTTTCTGTACGCGTCTTCAGCCCGTTCCCAGTGCAGCGTAACGGGAACGGTTTACGATTTCAAGGACGGAACGCCGCTTAAGGAAGTGACGGTAAGAGTGCTTAACGTAAAAGATTCATCGGTAGTAAAAGGAACGGTTACGGATGAAAGCGGATTTTTTACGGTAACGGGATTAAAGAACGGGAAATACACGCTGGCGCTTTCATACATAGGTTATAAAAATTATTACAGAAAAATTTCTTTCGCGGAGAAATCCGATATTTCTCTCGATACGATAAAACTCAGGACAGACGGATATTCGACTGACGAAATAAAGGTCGAAAGCGACGCGCCCGACATGCGCCTTGAGGATGAGAAGAAGGTATTCGATGCCGAGAAACTCACATCGACAAAAGGCGGCACGGCTCTCGATGTTCTGAAGAAAGTGCCGATGGTGGATGTTGACGCTGACGACAACGTAACTCTGCGCGGGAGCACGAACGTGCTGATACTCGTCGACGACAAACCGATGAAATTCGGAAGTCTGAGACAGATTCCCGCCGACGCGATAAAAAACGTTGAAATCATAACGAACCCTTCGGCGAAGTACGAAGCTGAAGGCGTTACGGGAATCATAAACATAGTGATGCAGCCGAAGAAGGACGACGTTCTCGGGTATAACGGTTACGTTTATACGGGAATCCGAGGTGAATTAAACGGCGGATATCTCGGAGGCGGAGTCAACATAAGAAAAAACAAATGGAGTTTCTTCGTTAACGGCGGCGGCGGAATTTTTAAAAGGACGAACGATTTCATATCCGAAACCTATTATGACAATCCCGTTTACTCTTTTGTATCGAATTCATCGGGCAGCGGCACGAGCAATTTCGGCTTCGGCACGCTCGGCGCCGAGTACGAAATAAGCAAAGGTCACGCGATAGGGACGGAGATAAACTTCAACCCTTTCAAGTACGACCAGAATTCGAACGGCCACAGCCGTGAGTTTTTCTCGTCAGGACTGCCGAAATCGCTGTACGACAACGGTTCGAGCGGCAACGGATACTTCACGAATTTCGGCGCCAGTATTTATTACAACGGGAAACTCAAGAAACCCGGGCACGAACTTAATGTGGATATGTTTTACGGAAATGACGGCAACGATAACACGAATGAGCAGTACCAGCAGTATTACGATTCTCTTTTCGTTCAGCTGCCTCTTCCAAACAAACAGAAAAGCGTAACGACGAACAAGAACTACAATCTCCGCCTGCAGGTAGATTATACAAACCCGATAAGCGACAACACAAAACTTGAAGCGGGTTACAAGGGAACATACAGAAGCAACGACAACGACTACACATACGACACGCTTAACTACGCTTACAACGGTTACATAAGAAGTCAGGACCTTACGAATCATTTCAAACTGAACGAAAGCATTAACGCCGTATATGCCACGCTTTCGCAGAAGATAAAGAACTTCAGGATTAAACTCGGGCTGAGAGCGGAGCATACTCATACGCACGGCGAACTTGTGACTAACAACTACATTTTCACGAAAGACTATATTGATTTCTTCCCGACGGTCAGTCTTTCACAGAAAATCGGGAATTCAAACGAACTGCAGTTAAGTTACAGCAGACGTATAACGCGTCCGAACATCTGGAGGCTGAATCCGTTCGTTAACAGGTACAACAACCGTTACGTTAATTACGGAAATCCCGAACTGCTGCCTGAGTTTACAAACTCGTTCGAACTCAGCCATAATTTTTATTCCAATTTTATTACTGTCACAACTTCGGTTTTTTACAGGCAGTCGTACGACGTAATGACAAGTTACAGTTACGTGCAGGATTCGACAACGACGGTCACCACTTACAAAAACGGCGCCGGCTCGAAATCGTACGGCGCGGATTTAATAGTCAGGAGTTCGGCGTTGAAATTCATGACGCTGAACGGGACTCTGAGCATGTACCAGTCGAAATTCGACGCGAGCGCCGTGAACGACTACAAGAGCGAGGAGGGATTCACATGGAGGGCGAACGTACGTTCTTCGATAAACGTGTTTGAATTGTTCAGCATAGAACTGTTTTACAATTACACGGGTAAGAAATTCAGCGCGACGGGGTATAACGACCCGATGCAGAATTTCGACATCGGCATAAACAAGGAACTGCTGAAGAAGAAACTTACCGTCGGCATCAGGGCGGAGGACGTGTTCAAGACGAGAAAGTGGGGCGGCGAGAACAACGGAATCGGTTACAGGACCGTCAGCAGCAGCACCTGGGACTCGCGTATTTTCTTCATAAACATTTCCTATAATTTCGGCAATACCGACCAGTACTACCAGAAATCGAAACGTACGAAACAGAACGAGAACGAGACACAGGACGAGAAGCAGGACAACAAATAAAATCAGATATCAAAAATTAAAAATACAAATCAAAATCAAATAGAGTAAAGGTTCAAAGACAGTAACAGCGCAACAAATGTAATCGAGAGTCTCTCCGATGTACATCGGAGGACTCTCGGTTTTTTTGTGTTAAGCCGTAGTTCATCCCGGGAGTCCCCCGAAAACGGGGAGACTCACGGATACGGATGGAGAAGACGATTTTCAAAAGTTAGGAGTAAAGCCTGTCCTTAGAAATACCTCTTGACTTTATAATTAACAAAGTATAAATTGTAGTGGAAGTCTACCACAACATTTTATAAATGGATGAATTAGTCTTAAAATTACGGCTGCTGGGATTCACCGAGAACGAATCAAAGATATTCATAGCGCTGCTAAAGGGCCGTATAATGACTGCCGCCGACGTCTCAAAATCCTCCAAAGTTCACCGCACGGATGTTTATTCGATACTAAAAACATTTGTAGAGAAAGGCTATTGCAATGAGATAGAGACAAATTCAATCCTTAGGTACGAAATCATAGACCCCGAAGTCATTCTCGGTAAACTGCAGTTGAATCTCGAGCGGGAGAGGGAGAAGAAGGCGAAAGCGTACAACGATACATTCAAAATGCTGAAGCCTCTTTACAACGCGAAGAGCGAGGCAAGGACTAACTCCAACATTGAACTAATACGCGGGTACAACAAACAGCGCGAGATAAAATTCTACGACCTTCTGAAGAAAGCGAAAAAGGAAATCCTTTTCATGATACGCCTTGAACTGTTTATCTCGGACGAAGTCGACGAAATGGCGGCTAAGTTCGTGAAGAACGGGGGAGTCATAAAATCCATTTACGAAGTTCACGGCGGCCTGAAAATAAAGCGCGGCGACAAGTGGAGCAAAGCGGGTCCCGCCGACCTTATAAAGATATTCGGGAAATTCGAGAGTTACGGAGAGAAACTGAGAATAACCTCGGATAAAATCCCCAACTATACGATTATAGACCGCGAGGTTGTTTTCATGAATGTAGCGGATAAGTCAGTGCCCCGTTACAATGAAGCGGACATAATAATAAGAAACAAAAATTTCGCCGAAAGCCATGCGGCGGTGTTCAACACGATATGGGAAAGAGCGGTAACGCTGAGGGAGTATACAGCCAAAAATAAATAAAAATTTAAATCGAATTTTATGAAAAAATTTCTATTGGTTTTTATGCTGTTTTTCACGTTGATTCAAATGCAGTTTGCGAAAGCGGTCTTTTCGCAACAGGGATGGTTTATACAGCAAAGTAGTTTTCAGTATCCCACCGGAGACGTGTTTTTTATTGACTCCCAGACAGGCTGGATAACTTCCGACTCCGGAAGGGTTTTCAAATCTACGGACGGAGGCTGGAACTGGATACTGTATACCGCCGGAACTGATTACACGCTTTATTCTATTCGATTTATAAACGCTCAAACCGGATGGGCGGCAGGAGGCCTTGAATATTACAACCCCTTCAGCATGGAATACGCCGTTATAGTAAAAACAACCAACGGCGGCGTTAACTGGATGACGCAGTTTAATGATTCGTGGGGACCGCATTTCAATACTCTTTCAATACTGGATATTAATACAGTATATGCAATCGGCGAGGGTACGGATATGTCGGGATTTGCATCCAACGGAATTTGCCTGAAAACGACAAATAGCGGAGTAAACTGGATATATGATACCTTGTCGGGAAAAGCACTGGTATCGATGAATTTTATAAACAGCCAGACAGGATGGATTTACGGTTATTCCAGTAATGATGTTCTGCCTGCAAAAAGATTTATATTCAGAACTACAAACGGCGGAACATCATGGACAAACACATACCTGGATTCTCTGCATTCAACATTTTCCGTTTTCTATCCGAGAATATTTTTTGGGGATGCGAATACCGGTTATTTTTTGGATAATGTACCGAGGAAGTCTGTAAACGGCGGTTTCAACTGGGTGTTTATGGATTCACTCAGCACATACGGCTCACGCAATCTGTTTTTTACAAGCAAGGATACAGGATGGATATGCGGCAATGCCTTCGGAAATAATTTTATACGCAGGACAACAAACGGCGGAATCAACTGGACAAACCAGTATACGCCTGCATATGCGGACAGGATGTATTTTATTAATTCAAATACCGGGTGGGGTATAAATCCGGGCAGACAGCTTATAAAAACAACAACAGGAGGGGTTTCGCCCAACTGGGACACGGCTTCCGTCAAATACAATCCGATGTTAGTCGGCAACAAGTATATTTATAATTATATTTCAACTCCCTACGGCACAGAATCTTATTATACAAGATCCGATATTACAAAAGATACTTTAATCGGCGGTACGAAATATTTTTATTATCAGAACTCCCCGCTCTTCGGGAATAACTGGATTCGTTTTGACTCTCTGAACGGAATGCTGCTGGCCCGCTCAACGAATTCGGGATGCGGAATATATCCGAACGATAATTACGTTGATTCCCTCGCTTCCAGAGTAAACAACCACTGCGACGGATGTTTTTTCACCTGGTTTAATTCCAGAATATGTATGGATACTGTTAACGTTACACTCTTTGGAACCGATGTATTCAGAGGCAAGAACTTCCGTCATGATGGAATGCTTCTCGGCTCGGCAGTATATGCGAGAAATATCGGGGTAGCCAGCGTTTCAACGACAGAGGCGGGTACAGGCGGTTACTGGGTTTTAAAAGGCTGTCAGGTAAACGGCTCGGTTTACGGGGATACGAACATGTATTATTCTGTATCCGGCACTGTAAGATACACCGATAATAATCAAATAGTGACATCAGGAATGGTAAAGGCAATTAAACACAACAAGCTGACAGGACAAATAACATTTGTTGATTCCGCGAATGTTCAGAGTGACGGGACATACAGGCTTATTCATTTAAGGCAGGATTCGGTTTATATTGGACTTTATCCGGTTACTACACCTCCTAGAGATTATCTTATAAGCTATTATCCGTCGACAAATTACTGGGAAACCGCTTCAATTATCTATCCCACGAATAATCTTTCAAACATTAACCTCGGAGCAATAAGAATAACGGAAACAACAGCTCTTAATTCCGTCAGTGGAAAGGTAATGAGTAATTTATTACCCAAAGACGCAAATCTTTGCTTTGTTAATCTTTACGCGAAAAGCGGAGATGAATACGTAAGATGCACATCGACAGACATTAACGGAATATATCGCTTGAACTCGCTCCCGATCGGTACTTTGAGAATTATCGCGAACCGAATCGGTTATAAAAGCGACAGTACAAACGTTACGGTTACATATTCGGGCGACTTTGACTCTGTAAATTTTTATCTCAATCTGTGGACGATGGGAATTTCAAAATCAAGCGGCACACCGGACAAATTTTCACTTGGCCAGAATTATCCGAACCCGTTCAACCCGGCAACAAATATTAAGTTCGATTTACCCGCAAACGGATTTGTAAATCTGAAAATATTTAATTTACTCGGGCAGGAAATTACGACACTTGTAAACCAGAACATGAACGCGGGGAGCTACACTGTCGACTGGAACGCGTCGGCTTATCCCAGCGGCGTGTATTTCTGCAGGATAGCCGTTACGGATGCTTCCGGGAAAAAAATTAGTTTCAATGAAACAAAAAGAATGGTTCTGCTAAAATAATAATACGAAACAAAAACTTCGCCGAAAGCCATGCGGCGGTGTTCAACACGATTTGGGAAAGAGCGGTAACGCTGAGGGAGTATACAGCCAAAAATAAAATTTAAATTAAAGATTATGAAAACTATTTTGTGTATCGTCTTTTTAGTCTTCTCAATTGCATTCTCTGCAAACGCGCAGTGGGTGAAGGTGCAGGATGCAACCAGTTACACAAGCGTGTTTTCGGGCAGCTCGTCGGGTTTTCTTTACACGACATCGTACGGGGGCGTTTACCGTTCCGGTGATAACGGCGGTAACTGGATTTTCATGAATCCCGGAATTCAGACCGGGACTGCCGTGACTTCCGTAAGCGCAAACGACTCCTTGGTATTTGCCAGCACTTCATCGGCATTGTACAAGTCTTCGAATTCCGGAGTGAACTGGACGCTGGTTCTGAACGGATATACAGGAATTAATTCAATTTACAGAACGGGCAATTATGTTTTTTTCAATACATACACTTCAATATCGCGTTCCACAAATAACGGCATTAGTTTTTCATACGCGAATTCAGGCCTTCCTTCAAACCCGAACCTGCAATTCATAACAGGCTCATCGGGGAGATTATACGCCGCCGGAATTTCTTCAAACGGCGTTTACACGTCAACAAACAACGGAGACAATTGGTCAAAGGCCGGAACTGAAATACCTTCAGGCATCGGGACGTACTCACTGTTCGCATCTGATAATATTGTAATGGCCGGTACCGACAACGGGGTTTACATCTCGACAAATTACGGAGCAAACTGGAGACTTATACCGGGTATACTCGGCGCATACGGATATTACGGGTTAGCGAGAAGCGGAAACAGGTTGTTTATAAGCGCGTGGGGTTCCGGTGTATATGCGTCAACTAACCTGGGACAGAACTGGATTGCCTGGAATCAGGGTATAAGCGGCGGTTTATGCAACGGAATGTACTATTACGGCAACTATGTCTTTTGCGGAACAATAACGGCGATTTACAGAAGGCCGGTATCAGATGTGGGAATAAAATTTACCGGGGAAGGAATCCCGGAAAATTTTAAACTATTTCAAAACTATCCTAATCCGTTTAACCCGGTTACAAAAATCAGATTTCAAATACCGGCAAAGACCGGTGTTCAGATAGCCGTCTATGATGTAAAAGGGAGACTCGTACAAATGCTTATAGACGAAGAGATAAAAGCCGGGATGTATGAAATTACTTATGACGGAAGCGGTCTTGGAAGCGGAACATATTTCTGCGTAATGACGGCGGGTGAATTCAAAGAAGTAAAAAAATTAATATTAATAAAATAAATCAGACTATGAAAAAAACACTGTTCGTCCTGATTTTGGCAGCGGTATTCTGCGGGCCGTCGTTTTCACAGTCGCCGCAGTCATATGTAATTTTAAATCCGAATAATATTTCGACGCATATTGTATCATCGGGAATATTCAATCAGGATATAACGTCGGCTAATGCCCCGGGTTTTCAGTGGCCCGGCGGGTCGCAAAGGTTCGCTATTTTCACATCGGGGTTTTGCATTGCTGCAAAGGTAAACGGCGCCCTGCTTCTGGCATCGGCTTCATACCGGGGGGAATATTGCCCCGGGTTCACTGTTAACGGGGTGCCCGCCACGAACAGCGACTTTAAAATATACAAGGTAAGTTTCGGAGACGGACCTTCCAATCCCGACTGGGTGAACTGGTACAAAATGGTTCCATACGGCGCGCCTTATGTCGACGTGAATCATAACGGTGTTTATGACAATAACATAGACACTCCAGGCGTGAAAAATGCACAGCAGACGATATTTGTCTGTATGACAGACGGGTTCGCATCAACCCATACTCAGGCGGAGGGGTTCAGCGGAGGTACTGCGCCATTGTTTTCTGAAATGCATATGACTTCATGGGGATACCAGAGAACAGGTTTTAATGATGTACAGTACATAAGATGGGAAATTATAAACAAAGGCACAAACAGATGGGATTCTACATACATGGGGATTTTTTCGGACCCGGATTTGGGAGATGCGGTAGATGATTTCATCGGATGCGACACTATAAGGCAGATGGGTTATTGTTATAACGCGGATAATATGGACGGCACAGGAAATCCGCCGTCATACGGCGCAAACCCGCCCGCTGTGGGAATGATTCTTCTTAAAAGCTGCGTAGAGAATAATGTTACGCCGCCTAATCGTTTAAGATTAAAATCATTTACACAGTTATTATGCGGCGGATGCGGGCCGTCGTGCGAATGGACTCCTTCGACTCCTCCGGAAGCATACCTCTTTCTAAAAGGCCGCAAAAAGTCAGGAACATATTTTATGAACCCCACGACTACTCCTCCTTCGAGAACAAAGTTCTGCTATTCAGGAGACCCTGAAACAAATGAAGGCTGGACCGAATTTAGAGGCTCAATTCTGAACTGCACAGGAGATACGGGCACAGTAGTCGCGGTAAATACAGGCGGCGACAGAAAATTTCTTTTAGGTTTCGGTTCGGATAACCTTTCGATAAATTCCGGAGACACACAGAGAATAGCGATGGCGCAGCTAATCGCTCGCGGAACAAACAACCTGAATTCCGTTACGCGCCTGAAAACTCTTGCGGATTTTGTAACGTCGTATTACAATTCCACGTTTGAATTTCATACAATAACGGGGACTGTCAGATACCTTGACAACAACCAACCTGTAACTTCCGGAATAGTCAAGGCTGTGAAACTGGACCGTTCGACTGGAAGCGTACTTGTTCTTGATTCGGCGTATGTATCAAACGGCACGTATATGCTGGGTCACGTTCCTCAGGACTCGGTTGATATAGGCTTATATCCGGTAACAACACCGCCGAGAGATTTTCTTATAAGTTATTATCCCTCCACCATTTACTGGCAGGACGCGGTTACTCTCTATCCCGAAGAAAACCTGACAAACGTAAATCTTAACGCGATAAGAATTGAAGAGACCACATCAGGCAATTCAGTGAACGGAAAAATAACTGGTCTGGGCGAAATGTTTGCCGGGCCTTTAAAGGATGCGAATGTTTACGCAAAGAACGGAAATACATTCGTAAGATGCGCGACATCAGACGCGAACGGATTATACCACATTACTTCACTTCCTTCGGGCACTTTGAAAATAATCGTTGACAGGATGGGATACAGACCGGACAGCACGAACGTAACGATTACGTCAACAGGCAATATAGATTCTGTTAATTTTTATCTGAACAGAATTTATGTTGGAGTGAAACAAACGGAAACTCAAATACCTTTGGGTTTTAATCTCGAACAGAATTTTCCGAATCCGTTCAATCCAGTAACAAACATAAAATTCGGTATTCCGGCAAACGGGTTTGTAAAGCTTACGGTATACAACATTCTGGGGCAGGAGACGGCAACGCTGATAAACGAAACAATGTCAGCGGGTAGTTATGAGGTATCATGGAACGCATCGGCTTATCCCAGCGGCGTGTATTTTTACAGAATGCAGTTCAGGAGTGTCTCGGGAATAACGGGTGACTTCATACAAACACGGAAAATGGCACTGATTAAGTAACATGGCGGTTACTTCCTCAGGGGGAACGGTTCAAACGGACTGTTCCCTTTTTTAATGCGGAATGGGCAATTTTATCACGGAATGGAGTAAATTTCGTTTTTTGATTATCAAAAATGCATTATTATAGTTAAATTTACGTTTATAGTAATAAGTATATTAATTTATTTTAAAATATGAAAAAGCTTTTCTCCCTCGGAGCAGTCTGCATTTTAATCATTTCACTCTTTATAGCATCGAAACCCAAATCCGACAAGTTCGGAGACCCGCTTTTAAGAGCGCTTAAATCGGACGCAAAGACCAGTTACACGGTTTATGTATTTTTCAAAGATAAAGGACCCGAAGCGGATAAATACCTGCTTAACCAGACGGCGCTCGTAACGCAGCGTTCGCTTGAAAGGCGGGCGAAGGTTCTTCCTCCCGACAAACTTGTCGGGTTTGAGGACATTCCCGTTTACGGCGGATACATAGACAAAATATCTTCTCATACTATGAAGATAAGACACGCGCTTAAGTACGTAAACGCCGTGAGCGTTGAAGTGACCAAAGCGCAGATTTATTCAATAGCCGATTTTGACTTCGTTCAGAAAATGGACCTCGTAGAAACAATGGTAAGAAACAGAGACTGCAGCGAAGAAGTAACAACAACCGACAATTCCGTCACGCCCCCGCAGGTCGACCAGCCTCTTACCGACTCGCTCAATTACGGTCAGGGATTGACGCAGATTTCGCAGATTAACGTGAATCTTGTTCACAACGACGGAATCTACGGACAGGGTGTAATGGTCGCGAATTTTGATAACGGATTAAGACAGAGAAATCACGATGTGTTCACGACATATCCGATGAACATATATAAACAGTACGATTTTCAGATACATGATACGACCGCGGGCCGTGTAGGTTCCGCGACATCGCACGGAACCAACACGCTTTCACTCGTTGGCGGATACAAACCCGGTCAGATGATAGGACCGGCCTTCGGTTCGATATTCATCGTAGCAAGAACTGAAGTTGATACGGATAACTGGACAGCGGCCGCATACTGGGCGGACAGCCTTGGCGCGGACGTTGTGACAAGTTCTCTCGGCTATCTCGCATTCGATTCCGGTTATCCGGGCTGGACATGGCAGGATATGAACGGGCACACGCTTGTTTCAACTCTTGCCGCGGTGATGCTTCACAGGCACGGCGTGGTAGTATGCAATTCAGCGGGAAACAACGGACAGAGCACAACGCAGAACACATTGAACAGTCCTGCCGACGCGGACAGTATACTTACAGTCGGCGCTGTAACTTCAACGGGGACGGTCGCGTCATTCAGTTCGAGCGGACCGACAACCGACGTACCGCCGAGAATCAAACCCGACGTTGACGCGATGGGAAGCGGAAATTACGTGGCATCGACTGGTTCGAACTCATCCTATTCGACGGGTTCCGGAACATCATACTCATGTCCTATTACCGCGGGCGTATGCGCCCTGGTTCTTTCGGCGAACAAAAATCTGACAAATATGCAGGTGATAGGAATTATGAAAAGGCTCGCCAACAATTACAATTCGCCGAACAACAGCATCGGCTGGGGTATAATAAACGCGAGGACCGCGGTGGATTCGGCAAGGAAACTCGACACTCAGGCGCCTACTATACTGCATACACAGCCGTTCACTTTGACGACAAACACGGGCATTATTACGATGAAGGCGAAAATAACGGATAACGGAATAATAAGATATACGAGGACAGGCGAAGCGCCGAGACTTTATTACAGAACAAAAGCCGGTTCGGGCAATTGGAGCAATTACACGGGCGTAACGCAGTCAAGCAAGAACCTTGATACTTTTTATTTTGCGATTCCGGGAAACGCGCTCGGTACAACGGTTCAGTACTATTTTGCGGCGCAGGATATAGCGCTGCCGACTCCAAAAATTTCAACATTGCCGGCAGGCGGAAGCGGTATAAATCCTCCGGGTTCAACGGCGCCTACGACGGCTTTTCAGTACACGGTCGGCAATCCGTCATCGATATCCGGAAATGAAACTCCGGTTGAATACAGGCTTTTCGACAATTATCCTAATCCGTTCAATCCTTCGACGACAATTAAGTTTTCGGTGAAGGACAGGAATGTGGTTACTATAAAAATATACGACATCAGCGGCAAGGAAGTTATGAGACTGCTGAATCAGCCGCTGGAAGCGGGAACCTACGAAATAAAGTGGGACGCGGCGAATTTCTCAAGCGGAATATATTTCTGCGCGATACAGGCGGGAAGTTTTAAAGACGTGAAGAGAATGACACTGATAAAGTAATAAAGATATTATATAAATGTTAAAGGCTGCGTGCTTTCGCACGCAGCCTTTTTATTATAAAATGTAAAATGCAAAGTGTAAAAGTACAGTTGAAAATTAAAAGTTCATTCTTCGTCTCTTACGAAGTTTTCTTTTTTAAATGAAAAAACCGAGAGTCCCTCCGAAGAACATCGGAGGAGACTCTTGGAAACACCTGTAAACAAAAGTAACTTTTAATTTTTACTTATACTTTTGCATTTTGAATTTTACACTCTCAACTATTTCGTCATGTTCAAAGCTTTGTATACTGCCTTAATCGTGTTGTCCAGTTCTTTCTTGCCGTGGCTTATTGAAATAAAGCAGGCTTCGAACTGTGACGGAGCAAGATAGATTCCGTTGAACAGCATTTCCCTGAAATATTTCGCGAACTTAACCGTATTCGATTTTTTTGCCGCCGCGTAATCCGTAACGGGCGATTCGCTGAAAAACAGCGTGAACATTGAGCCTGCGCGGTTAAGCGTGTAGTTCAATCCGAGCGATTTCACAGCGCCGCGTATTCCTTCTTCAAGATACGCGCTGCTCTTTTCGAGTTTCGAATAGAAGCTTTTATCCTTATCGATTATGTTCAGCGTTTCAAATCCGGCCGCCATCGCGAGAGGGTTGCCTGAAAGCGTGCCCGCCTGATAGACGGGTCCGCTCGGCGAAATCATACTCATGATTTTCTTGCTGCCGCCGTAAGCGCCAACGGGAAGGCCGCCTCCGATAACTTTTCCGAATGTGGATAAGTCGGGTTTGATTCCGTAGATTTCCTGAGCGCCGCCTTTGGCGACACGGAAGCCTGTCATAACTTCATCAAAAATGAGCAGCGACTTTTCGTTTCTGCAAAGGTCTTTAAGTTCTCTCAGGAATCTTTTATCCGCTCTTACGCATCCCATGTTTCCCGCAATCGGTTCTATCATTACCGCGGCTATTTTATTTTTGTTCTCACGGAAAAGTTTCTTTACAGATTTAATATCGTTGTAAGCCGCGGTCAGGGTATCTGTAGCGACGGCTTTTGTTACGCCCGGGCTGTCAGGGATTCCGAACGTGGCGGCTCCCGAGCCTGCTTTAATAAGAAATGAGTCGGCATGCCCGTGATAGCACCCTTCGAATTTTATTATCTTGTTTCTTCCGGTATACGCCCTGGCAAGTCTTATCGCGCTCATCGTCGCTTCCGTGCCCGAGTTGACCATTCTTACAAGTTCGAGAGAAGGAACGAATTTTTTTATGAGTTTCGCGAGTTTCACTTCTTCCGCGCAACAGGCGCCGAAACTCGTCCCGTTTTTCGCCATAGCGTTGATTCTGCCGATGACTTCCTTTCTGGCGTGCCCGAGTATCATCGGTCCCCACGAGCCGACGTAGTCGATGAATTTGTTCCCGTCCTCATCGTACATGTAAGCGCCTTTTGCTTTGCTGATATAAAGCGGGTCGAGGCTGACAGACTTGAAAGCCCTTACAGGGGAATTTACTCCTCCGGGAATATGCTTCACGGCTTCCGAGAATAACTTTATGCTCTTTGTATATTTCATTTCTGGCCTTTTAAGATTTTTGACGCGTCTTTCGCGAAGTAAGTGATTATCATATCCGCCCCCGCGCGTTTTATCGAGTATAGAATTTCCATCATTACGCTGTCGTGGTCAATCCATCCGTTCGCGGCGGCCGCCTTTACCATGCTGTATTCACCGCTTACATTGTAAGCGACTGTCGGCATCTGAAATTTTTCTTTGACACGTCTGATAACGTCCATATACGAAAGCGCTGGTTTTACCATCACCATATCGGCGCCTTCCTCTATATCGAGCCTTACTTCTTCGACGGCTTCATTTGAATTTCTGTAATCCATCTGGTATGTCTTTCTGTTGCCGAACTTAGGCGCGGATTCGGCGGCTTCCCTGAATGGTCCGTAGAAGCCGGACGAGTATTTCGCGGAATAAGCCATGATGGGAATGTTTATGAATCCGTTATCGTCGAGTCCTTTTCTGATAGCGGCTACTCTTCCGTCCATCATATCGCTCGGAGCGATTATATCGGCACCCGCTTTAGCATGCGAT
Source organism: Bacteroidota bacterium (assembly GCA_021286895.1). Lineage (GTDB taxonomy): Bacteria > Bacteroidota > Ignavibacteria > Tepidaquicellales > Tepidaquicellaceae > CAIKZJ01. The sequence goes on from JAJTBN010000001.1 coordinate 41,457, forward strand.
ACGGATTCTTTAACGAGCAGTTCGAGAGTCTTGTCGTTGTTTACGTAAGCGTCTTCTACAATGCCGCAATGTCCGTGCGAGGTGTATTCGCACATGCAGACGTCTGTTACTATTACAAGTCCGGGAACATTCTTTTTTATTTCCTTTATTGCCTGCTGAATGATTCCGTTATCGTCGTACGCTCCCGAGCCGACTTCATCCTTATGGTCGGGAATACCGAACAGGATTACGGCAGGAATGCCGAGTTCGTATACTTCTTTGCATTCCCTGACGGCATTGTCTATTGACATCTGGTAAATGCCGGGCATGGATGAGATTTCATTCTTCTTGTTTTTGCCGAACACGACAAAGAGGGGATAGATGAAATCATCAGGGCTTAGCGTTGTTTCGCTGACCATATTCCGCAGCGTTTCGGAGAATCTCAGCCTTCTCATTCTTTTTTCCGGGAAAAGTGATTTTGTTTCTGACATAGTTATAAATAATTTAATTTGTTGTTTGTGTTATTTTATCAGAGGTCGCGAAAGCGCTCTTTATGCAGTCGCAAACCGATATTCCTTTGTAAAAATTACTGCAGAAAAATAATCCTTTGTGCTCGTTCATAAAAGATTCGATTTTTTCCGTTACCGCGTAATGATTTCTGCCGTACTGCGGAATGGCTTTTTCCCACCTCATTATTCTGCTGAAGCCGTTTCTGTTCTTTATTCCGATTATCGAGTCGAGTTCGTCCATGACGGCTTTAACGGATTCTTCGTCGCCGAGTTTTGTAAGTTCGGGAGAACGAGAACCGCCTATGAAATTCGTGAGCAGGTAATGCTCCGCGTCTGTTCTGTGTTCGAATATAATCGAACTCCAGAGCGAGCCGAGGAATTTCCTGTTTTCCTTTTCAGGGATAAGAAATCCGAATCCGTCGAGATTAAAGCCGACGTCCTTCTTTTCAAACGCGGCAATAATGACATTGACCGGCGGATAATAGATGTCTTTAAGCGTACGCGGCAAATCGCCCCTCATACCGGAAATCATATCCGCTGCCGCGTAAGCAGGGACGGACAATACAAGATTTCCGGAGACAACACTTTTCAATTCTCCGCCAGCGGAGTAGTTTACAGTGTAATTTCCTCCGTCCGCGGATATATTATTCACGATGCAATTAAACTCGATGTTTTCTTTCAGGTTTGAATAAAGCGCGTCGGTCAGTTCCTGCATTCCGTTGACGAAAGAAATTGTTTTCGCCGACTGCTTCGACTCCTCGTTTCTTTGTTTTCTTTCTTTTCTCGACTTGAACATTCCTCCTATAAGAGAGCCGTAATTCTGTTCGAGGTCGTACAATTTCGGGAAAGCGGTTTTCACGTTAAGATTCTCGGGGTTGCCGGCGAAGACGCCCGCCACAAAAGGATTTATTGCATAATCGAGAAATTCATTTCCGAGACGCCTTCTTGTGAATTCGGCTATCGTTTCTCCGGGATGCGATTTCGATTTAATAAAAGGCTCTTTTAAAAGCCTGAGTTTCGCTTTTCCTGAAAAAAGTTTTGTCGTTAAAAAACCGCCGGGACCCATAGGCAGCGGCATGATGGCGCCGTTCTTAAGTATGTATCTCTTGTTCGAACTTTGCGAGGCGAATATTTTCCTGTCGAGTATTCCGAGCATGTTCAAAAGGTCGTTTATCAGCGGCGTTGTTTCGAGCGTACTGTTTGGTCCATGTTCTACAAGGTGTCCGTTGATTCGTTCCGAGCGGATTGAGCCTCCGTACATGTTAGTCTTTTCGAGTATCTTAACCGCGAAACCCCTGCTTTTTAAAAGATACGAGGTTGTAAGACCTGATATTCCCGCTCCTATTATGGTTACATTTTTATTCAAGATTTTTTAATACTAAATTCTTAAGCGTTTTAATAAAAAAAGGAGAACCGTTCAGTCCTTCAGTCACAATGTAATTCTCCGCGCCCGCGTTCATGGCTTCTTTCCTGTATTCTATGCCGAGTTCGAAAAGAGTCTCGAGGTGGTCGGAAACAAACGCGATAGGAACAACGAGGAGGTCTTTGTAACCTTCGTTTATCGTTTCTTTTATCACGTCCTGCGTTGCGGGTGTAAGCCATTGCTGAGGCCCGACTTTAGACTGGTAACAGAGTTTATATTTTGTGATGCCACGTTTCTTAACGATAGCGTTTACCGTTTTCTTGATTTCGAATGAATAGGGGTCACCCTGTCTTACGAGTTTCATGGGAGTGCCGTGAGCACTGAAGAGAATAAACACATCTTTTATCTTTTCCGCGCCGAATTTAGCGAGTCCTTCATCTATTCTGTTTATAACCGCGTCAACATAATCCTCATTATCGAAATAATTTCTTACAAGAACTGTTTTTCCCCTTAGGTCGGGAAATCTTGAAGTTGCCCGTTTCCATTCATTGTAACTCGAGCCGGTCGTAGAAGACGAATAATGCGGATAAAGAGGAAGCAAGACAACGTTTTTAAAATCGCCTTTTAGTATTTCTTCGACTGCCTGATGCGTGTAGGGTCTCCAGTATCTCATGGCGATGAAGACTTTGGCATCAATTTCTTTGTTGAGTTCGGCTTCAAGCAAATCGGCCTGCAATTTTGTCAGTTCATATATCGGCGACTTGCCGCCGATTTCATTATACTGCTCAATGATTCTCGGCGCTCTTTTGCTTGAAATTGTATAAGCCAGCCATCTTCTGAAAAGAAAACTAAACGGGAAATTAATTATATCCGGGTCGTTGAAAAGATTGAACAAAAAAGGTTCAACGGCTTTATCCGAATCAGGACCGCCCAGATTGAAGAGCACTACCGCGGTTTTGTGTGTGTTCATACCGTCTTTGAAAAAATTGGTTTCTCTTTCATAAGTTTGTCAAGATAAGCGTCGAAGCACATTGCGCTGTTTCTTATTATCAGTTTACCCGATTCGGCGATGCGAATAAAGCCGCCGTCTTCCGTTACAAGTTTGTCTTCGTCAAACTGTTTTAACTGCTTTAATGATTCCGCGAAGTATTCATTGAAATTTATTCCGAATTCCTTTTCAATATCTTTCTTGTTAACCTCAAGGTGGCACATGAGGTCCATAATGACTTTCTTTCTTATATGGTCGTCTTTGGTCATTCTGTATCCTGAAAATACAGCGAACTCTCCCTTGTCGATTTTCTCATAGTAATTCTTAAGGTCTTTGTGGTTCTGCGCGTAGATGTTCCTGAACTGGCTTATCGCGGACATGCCGTAAGCATAAACATCGCATCCGGCTTTTGTCGAATACCCCTGAAAATTCCTGTAAAGCGTCTTTGTCTTCTGCGCGACGGCGAGTTCATCGCCGGGTTTCGCGAAGTGGTCCATGCCTATATACCAGTATCCCGCCCCGATGAGTTTGTTTATCGTCATTTCGAGTATGCGCAGTTTTTCTTCCGGCGAGGGAAGGTCTTCGGGTTTAATGAGGTTCATGTGCTTCTTTATCCACGGCACGTGCGCGTAATTGAACACCGCGATTCTGTCGGGAGAAATTTCGATTACCTTGTCGAGAGTCGTTTCAAAACTTTTATAGGTCTGGAACGGAAGTCCGTAAATCAGGTCGAGGTTTATGCTTTCGAATCCCAGTTCGCGCGACCAGTTAATCGCGTCCATCGTGATATTTTCGGGCTGAATTCTGTTTACGGCTTTCTGTACATCTTCGTTGAAATCCTGCACCCCCATGCTTATCCTGTTGAAACCGCAGTCGCGGAATGCCTGCATGTGTTCACGGGTAAGACCGCGCGGGTCAATCTCAACGCTGGCTTCGATATCGTCCGAATAAGTGAAATTGTTCTTGATATGCATTCCGACCTGGCGGATTTCGAAGGGTTCTAAGTATGAGGGCGAACCCCCGCCCCAGTGCAGCTGGGAAACTTTTCGTTTCTTAGAAATATATTTAAGCGACAGGTCTATTTCCTTTATAATGTATTCGTTGTATTTCTTTATGTTATCACGGTCGCGCGTGACGAGCATCGTGCATCCGCAGAAATAGCAGAGCGTATCGCAGTACGGGAAATGCATATACAGAGAAAGGTCGGAAGAATCTTCCGCTCCGTTAGTGGAGATGATTTCCTTTTTAAACTGCTCTGCGTCGAAATCGTGCGAGAACATAGGCGCCGTCGGATACGATGTGTATCTCGGTCCCTGCTTGTTGTATTTCGTCATCAGCGAAATATCCGTTTTATTAAACTGCTGCATATTAATGGTATTTATTGCTTTCTTCTTTAATGAATTTAACGAGCGCTTTAATGTTATCAATTGGAGTTTCGGGAAGAATCCCGTGCCCGAGGTTGAAAACGTGTCCTCCGTCCCTGCCCATCTTATCGAGTACTTTTCCCGCTTCGGACCTTATTTTCTTTTCATCCGATAAAAGTATCACCGGGTCCATGTTTCCCTGAAGGACTTTTATTCCTCCGAGAGTATCTTTTATTTTTGCCAGGTCTGATTCCCAGTCGACGCCGACGACATCGCACGGAGATGATTTCATGATTTCAAAATTTCTTATGCCCCTTGGAAACACTATAACGGGAAGTTTATCCCGTTTTATTTCCGAAACAATTCTGTTTATATAATTAAGCGAAAACTCTTCGTAGCAGTCGGGCGGCAGTACACCCGCCCAGCTGTCGAAAATCTGTATCGCGTCACATTCTGCGTCAATCTTGCCTTTAAGGTATTCGATAACCGAGGCGGTTATTTTTTCAAGCAGTTTGTGAGCCAGAGCGGGTTCTTTAAAAATCAGAGTTTTTATTTTCTCAAAATTCTTCGAGCCTTTTCCTTCGACCATGTAAGCCGCAAGCGTGAAAGGGGCTCCCGCGAATCCGATAAGGGGCACACGTCCGTTTAAAAGTTTTTTCGTAAGCCGCACCGCTTCGTAAACGTACTCAAGTTTTCCTGCGACATTAGTATTCAATCTGTCAATGTCCCCGCCGCTCTTAACCGGATTGTCGAACGCCGGTCCATTTGATTCGACTATCTTCAGGCTTAGTCCCATCGCTTCAGGCACGACAAGAATATCTGAAAAGATAATCGCGGCGTCGAAACCGATAATGTCAATAGGCTGAACTGTAATTTCAGCCGCGAGTTCCGGAGTCTTGCACATAGTCAGAAAATCGTGTCTCGCGCGGACAGCCCTGTACTCGGGAAGGTACCTTCCCGCCTGTCTCATCACCCACACAGGCGTTCTTTCGGTCTTTTCATTCCTGCATGCCTTTAAAAATAAATGTTCACTCATTAAAATATTTTATAATTTCATTTGCAAGTTCTTCCGACGTATATCTGCCGGGCATTATGTTTACTCTAAGGCCCGCGGACTCCGCGCGCTTCTTCGTTGTCTCGCCGATTACCGCCACGGCGGTTTTATCCTGTATGAAGCCGTGAAACACCGCAGAAAAATTTTTTACGGCTGACGGGCTGAAAAAAACCAGACAGTCAACCTCATTATTATTCAACATATTCCTGACGTCATCGATTCCGTCCGTATTATCGGGAAACACCGTGTCGTAAACAACAATTCCGTCCGCGCCCTGAAGATACTCCTGTATTTTATTCATCCCGATTTTTCCTTTCGGAAAAAGGTATTTCCCGTCTTTTCCGTTCTTTTCCACAATCATTTTCGCAAGTTCCTTCGAGTCGCTTTTTTCTGGCAACTCTTCGCACGCATATCCGAATTCTTCAATTACGCGTTTTGTCTTTTCGCCGACAGAAAAAATACTGCAGCAAACTTTTATTTTAATATCCGCGGCTCTTTCAAGAAATATTCTCGCGGCGTTTCCGCTTGTAAAAATCAAACCGTCATATTCTTCGATTCTCTCAAGCCTGCCTTCTATTTCGGAATAATTCTGCGCAGGGACGATTTTGATAAGAGGAAAATTTATCACTCTGAAATTTTTCTCTTTCAGCATCGTTTCAAATCCGTCGCCTGTACCCTCAGGTCTTGTATTAAGTATTACTTTTCGCATCGTTCGCTGGTTTTATTCCCGAAAACTAAAAGCGGCATTAACCGCCGTTGCGTATTTTATCGAGAATTATTTTTCCGCCTTTTTCAAGAATTATTGCGCCGAGTTCTCTTCCGGCTTTTTCAGGTTCGTTTAAATCGGCATCAAGTTCCGCTCTGGCTACATCTCTGCCGTCTATGCTGCCTGCCATTCCTTTTATGTTCAGTCTGCCGCCGTCAACAGATGTGTATACTCCGATTGGAATCTGGCATCCGCCTTCGAGAGCGTGCAGAAAGGCCCTTTCGGCTTCGACGCATTTCCTTGTTTCATCACTGTTCAACGGAGCGAGTATAGCGGCAGTTTCTTTGTCATCCGTTCTTGCCTCTATTCCCAGCGCGCCCTGACTGACTGCGGGAAGCATTATTTCTTCGTTTATAATTTCCTTAACATATCTTTCAAGCCCGAGCCTTTTCAGTCCCGCGTAAGCGAGTATTAAACCGTCATATCCGTTTTCTTCAAACTTTTTAAGTCTTGTGTTAACGTTTCCCCTGATGTCGATAATTTCAAGTCCGGGGTTCATGTTTAGCAGTTGGCATTTCCTTCTTAGGCTTCCGGTCGCTACTTTCGCGCCGGCGGGAAGTTCTTTCAGGGAATTGTATGTGTTTGAAACAAAAGCGTCATGTCTTGTTTCCCTTTCGGGAACGGCCGCTAAACAAAGCCCTTCAGGAAGCGAGGTCGGAAGGTCTTTGAGGCTGTGAACGGCAAAATCAATTTCACCGCCGAGCAGCGCGTCTTCTATGGCTTTCGTAAAAAGTCCTTTGTCGCCAATCTTTGACAGTGAGACGTCAAGTATCCTGTCTCCCTGAGTCTTGATAATTTTTATTTCAATCTCTATTCCGGGATGAACTTCTCTGAGCCTTCCGCAGACCCAGTTGGTCTGCCAGAGAGCAAGTTCGCTGCCTCTTGTACCTGCTTTAATTTTCAATTATTTCTCCGTGATTTAAAACGTCATTTTGAATTTCATGTAATTTTTCCATAAGCCTGTTATGGCTGTTGATTTCGTCCGCGGTGAAACTGTCTTCGTTCTCGATAAGCGCCCTGTGAACGGTAGAAATATTCTCGGCGAGATTTTCTCTCAGCCTGATAATCCTGTGTTTAGCCGCCATTCCGTTCGCGGAATTTTTCAGTATGTGCTGAATCGCGGGCAGGAACGGTATCGAATAATACCAGACAAGGAATTCGAGAAGTTCCTGGTTAATTATTTCTTTCACGTCGGGAATTATCTTCATTCTTTTCTCGTAGTCTGAATTCACTATATCCTCAAGGTCGTCGATGTTCTTCAGGAATACGTTATCGAGTTTGTCAATCTTAGGGTCGATATCTCTCGGTATCGCTATGTCGATAATAAGCATAGGAAGGTCCATCCTGCGGGAGATGAGTTCTTTCATATCCTTATAACCGAGAATATAGTCTTTGGCGCCTGTGGAACTTATAATTATATCCGTTTCGGGTATTTTGCTTTTAAAGTTGTCGAAATCGACGATTTCCGATTCGAACCTATGATCCCTGTTAAGTCCTTCAAGCATCGCTTCCGCGTTCGCTCTTGTTCTGTTGGTAACGATAATTTTTTTAACGTCTTTGCGTATAAGGTTCTTCGCTGTGAGTTCGGCGGTTTCTCCCGCGCCGATTACCATTACGGTCTTGTCTTCAAGGCTCCCGAAAATTTTCATCGCGAGTTCAACAGACGCGAAACTGACCGAGAACGCGCCTTCGTAAAGGGTGGTTTCATGCCTGACTCTCTTACCCGTGTGAAGCGCTTTCTGGCATAGCATGTTAAGGAGTTTGCCTGTCGACTTGTTATGCTGGGCTATTCGGAACGATTCTTTTAACTGGTGCATAATCTGGACATCGCCGACAATCATCGAGTCGATGCTTGTGGCCACTTTGAAAAGATGGTTGGCAGCGCCGCACGTGGCGTATTCGAAGAAATGTTCCGATTTTGTAACATCGCCCGCGTTCTTAAAATCTATTATTGTTTTCTTGACGAGTTCCTTGTCGAACCTTGCTGGGTCGGCGACGCAATAAATCTCCGTTCGGTTGCATGTCGAAAGAATCATGCACTCGTCGAGAATCCCTTTAAACCTGTCGAGAACCGCGGGCAGTTCGGCATCGCCCACGCTGAGCCTCTCTCTTACCACAAGCGGCGAAGAGCGGTGATTAACGCCTATTGAAAATATAAAGGGATGATTTATGCTGCCGTTCAAAACCTTTTTATCAGTAAAAATTATGGAAACTTTTTAAAAATATATTTACGAACATCATTGAAAGAACCGAAAACACCGCGCCCGCGAGGGCGAGCCTCATTAATGTATTTATTCTGAACCGTTTTGTCAGAATGCCTATATAACCGCCGAGATAAAGAAACCATATTATTGTCGATGATATCAGTTTCGGGTCAAGATAAGAAAAATTATCTATGGCTTTCGGAAGCCAGATAAAACCCTGAACGATTGTGAAAGTGAAAAATATAAAACCAAACGATATTGAAGATCTTGTAAGCGTACTGAGAAGTTTCAGCGACGGCAGTTTCTTGAAAAACGAATCAACGCGGTTCCTCTTGATTTTTTTATAAAGGCGGAGATACAGAAACCCGTATATGCCCGACATGATTATGCCGGAGTAACCGATAATCGCGGCGGAGACGTGTATTCCGAGAATCCATGTTCTAAGGACTGGTTTTATATCTTTGAGTTCTTCAATGAACGCGAAAGAAATAATTTCAAGCAGCCCCGCTGTCAGCATAATGAAGAAACCCGTATCGGTTTCTTTCGTCTTCAGTTCTATATATAGATATGTAAGCACCAGACCGAAAGACATAAGCGACATAATCTCAAAAATCGTAGTAATAGGAGCATGCCCGTACGAGGCGATTCTGAAAACAAAGTACACGATGTTCAGGACGACCAGCGAAACAAGAATCACCTTTTTGGCAATTTCAAGGCTTCGCGGCTTGTCGCTGGATTTTTTCCAGAAAGCGTATCCGTAAACGGTAATTCCCGCAAAGTAAAAATGCAGGAGAAGAATGCTTACTATGTTAATCAGGGAAATCAGTACCGTATATTTAATTATATATTTAGTCTTTACGAAAAAAAGATATGCCCCTTAACGCCAAGACATATCTTATGGTTCAATATACCCATATTGCAAACGCATTACAATCTGTTTCGATGTCCGTACATACATTCAGGGCTCTGAAACGGCGTTATTCGGCGTATGCATACATAACAAACGGCGCATCAAAAAAATTACATTTTCGATACCGGAAAATTAGTATTTACAGCAAGTAAGCATCTACCTCAACAGACGATTTTCACGGTTCCGCCGATTTCGGCGGTTCCGGAAAGTTTTCCGTTTAGCCCGGTTCTATCGACGGGTGGCGGCCGTACATTATATTATATAAATGCAGAAGTATAATGAAAATCTGTGAGTGGAAGCAAAGATAAAGCTAACAATAGGCATATTCAGAGGAGGAAATTAAGATGAGAAAAAGACGACCATAATTTTTTACAAAATAAAAAATTAAAATTTTTACCGCGGAAACAACAACAAGTTATTGTTACCCTAATCCGGCGGAATATTCCTTATGCAGACAATACCCCCTTTCCGCCGGAATTTCTTTATCCGTTCGTAATTTAAATCTTAGAGTCTCATCAAATCAGGCGCAACACCTCTTTTCGCTTATCCTGTTATTTCGTCGTTTGCAGCCTTATTTCCGCTTTCGTCTCATTTTTGTTTATTTGCCGTGCCTTTCTTTTTAATTTGCATACGAAGTGTTCATTTCTCGGGCTGAGAAAACGACAAATGCGTAACTGCTTTGAAGACTGTTCTTCTCGACCATAATAGGGGAAAATCTTTCTCAGCCCATTTGAAACTTCTGGGTCAAGTGGGAAGGAGTTAAGAGACATGAAAACAATTTCCATTGATGATAAAATAATAGTGGTAGAGTGCCGCGAAAGCGGGACGGAGGAATGCAGCGCATGCAATCATTACCGTAACTGCCACCTGGTACAGCACGACAGCAGGGGTGTAATTTTAACCGTGCTTATATCTCTAACTCTGCTGGTTTCCGCTGCCCTTTTATGGGGGGTAGCCTGAGCAAGGAAAAGAATAAGATGTTTTTCATAGCCAAATACCCTAAATAAAATCTGATTATATTCCCATAATTAGATTTGAAAAAACGCCATCATTGATGGCGTTTTTTATTGCCTGCGCTTGTTTTTTACAGTTTCGTGATGCTTTTCCTGAACTTCCTGCTGTATCTCTGGCTGATTATAAAGAAATCCTTTACATCCTTCAGGAAGACTCTGTGCGAGTAGTTGAACCATCTTTCGACTTTCTCGATGTATTCGGTATTTATTATCGTCGAACGGTGTATTCTCATGAAATGCTCTTTCGGAAGTTTGCTTTCCCATGTTTTAAGGGGTTTCCGTATTGTGTAAGTCTTGCCGTCCTTGGTGATTATTTTCGTATAGTCTTTTGAGGCTGAGAGATACAGGATATTTCTGATTTTAATGAAGTCGGATTTGTTGCTGTCCGAAAGGAATATGTTTTCCTCGTACTTGAGATTATTCTTTTTTTCACCGGCTTTCAGCGTTCTGATAGTCTCGTCCTGAATCTTGGTTTTAATTTCTTCGATAAGTTCCTTTTCCGCCTTATGCTTACCGGCAATGTTTTCTCTTTTGTGGAACTGTATATTAATGGCATTCAGTATTTCGTCTCTCGTGAAAGGCTTAGTGATGTAATCGTCTGCGCCGAGTTCCATTCCTTTGCGCATGTCCTGTCTTTCGGTTTTTGCAGTAAGAAAGATAAACGGAGGCGGATATTTCCGTGATATCCTGCGCATTTTCGCGAGTACCTCGTAACCGTTATAATGAGGAATCATTATGTCGCAGAGAACCAGGTCGTATTTAGCATTCTCAATTTCTTTTACTGCGGACAGTCCGTCGATAACCTTCGTGACTTTATACCCCTCATTTTCGAGAATGAGGGCAATATTTTCCCGCAAAGATTCGTCGTCTTCAACGAGTAATACACTTTTGGGCATAATCAAAATTATGATTTTAATAAAAAGTTATCAAACTTAATTATATTATCATCGCTCCCTATAATGATTTTCCCTCCTTAAATTTCAACTTTTTTTATCGAAATTGAAAGTCCCAAACCGGAGACTTTTCATTATCGATTGGAATACCAATTATACCGCACATTCGATAATTTTAGTAAAACAAAATAATATGATGTCACCTTTTGAATCCGAAGAATACGTACTGAATTCCGAAGACGTCGATGCCGGCAAAAATCTTACTGTCACAGCCTTTTGCGCTTACATGCAGAATCTGGCAGGACGGGCTGCGGAAAAGAGAGGTTACGGTTATACGTTCATGCTCAAGAATAATCTTGTCTGGGTGCTGGTTAGAATAAGCGGCAAGATAAAAGCGCTCGCATCATGGAACGACAGGGTGAAACTTCTGACGTGGGTGAAAGGGATTGAGAAACTAAAATCGGACAGGCATTTCGTATTATACGACAAAGACGAAAACGAACTGGCCTGCGCGATTACGGAATGGTCAATAATAGCTTTTGTAAAGAGGCGTCCTCAGGTTATCGATAAATTAATCGACAGCGCCGGAGCGTTAGCGGATAAGAGTGCAGACGCCGCGGCGCCGTCAAAAATACCGCCTTTGATAAACCCGTCGCCTGCCGGAGACAGGAAAATAGTTTTCAGCGATATTGACATGAACGGGCATGTAAGCAATATAAAATACGCTGAATGGTTTCTTGATACGTATGATTATGAACACCTCGGGAATAATTACATCGAAGAGTTTGAAATGAACTTCCTTTCCGAGTGCAGATTCGGCGAGTCCGTAAGAATCTTCAGACAGGAAGACGGCAATACGCATTACGGCTCGGTTGTAAGGGACGCGGACAAACGGGAAGTGTTCAGGATAAAACTGAACTGGAAGAAGCTTTGAGTATGATGACATTATTTGCAATATTATATAAACAGCTGTTCCGAAATATAATTTACGGTAAAACGCGGAAACCCGGATTTATCAAAAAATATTATTTTGCGCTCTTTATTTTTTTCACTCACTCCTTTTGCGCCTTCACCCAGACGCTTGATATAAATCGCGCGAACGATTTTATCAACGCCGTCATAAACAATAATGACGACCTGTGGAAGTTTGTTTCGGAAACCGATCTCGAAAAATCATCTATTCTCGGAATTGATTACGGTGTCAAGCACAAATTCCTTATAGGCCGCGATATTGACGAAAACATTAAGTCGGAAATACTGAAAGCCGGATTAAAATATGATTTAAAAATCGAGAACACTGACAGCGACCATTCGATTCTTGAATTTACTGTTCCCGGGAAAAAATACAGTCAGAAATATTTCTTCAGCAACGGGTATATGATATCGCCCGAATCGTATTATACCAGGGGATGGATGAGAGTTGAAAGCGCTCACATGGTCTTTCTTGCCGGTAATCCGGGGTTATTGAATGAATGCGCGGTAAACGCGATGGAAGACTTTCTTGTTCGCGTATGCGACCTGCTTGAAATTAACAAAAACATACTCGCTGAAAATAAAATCCATTATGTTTTATGCAGCGGCATGGAAGAAATAGAAAAAATCACGGGATATAAATCTCTCGGTATGTGTGATCTTGCTTTCGATTATGTAATCTCGACATTCCCATGCCACTATCACGAACTTTCACATCTGCTGATGAATTACAAACTGCACAAAATACCGCTTTACACAAATCCGTTTCTGCAGGAAGGGTTCGCGGTCGCGATGGGCGGCAGAGGCGGAAGGGAGCCGTATATAATTCACGACGTCGGATATTTTCTTGCCAGGTCAGGTTTCTACGATTACCGTGAACTGCTTAACAGGCAGAAATTTGCGGGTGTGGATGCTTCAATTAGTTATCCTCTTTGCGGGCTCTACAATCTGTTCCTGATTAAAACAATCGGAATGGAAAAATATCTCGACATATACAGAAAATACAGCGCCAATCTTAATGATGTAAACCTTTCTGAAATCAGAGCCGAAGATTTGCCAGACGAAAATATATGGAAAAAGTATTTAGATTCCGGATATAGGTCAGGGGCAATTGTTCCCGCCGCTGACGATAAACCTGAAAGACAATTGGTTAAAACGGCGTATTTTATACTCGGAGACTGCGACAGTTCATATAAAATCGGCGTCAGAGACACAGTTTTCCTCACGGATAAAAATCCCACTCCCGCTTATTTATGCGGGCGCTTTAAGGAGCTTTTTCCTTCCCGCGTGTATAACGGGGAAAAGTACGCGATAATCGCCGGAGAGAATGAGATATTGATATACAACCTTTATACAAACAATCTGATAGCGGATTACACGCCATCCCTTGCAATTCCGCCAGCCGATATATTAAAGGTAAACGGTTTCTGTTTCTTCTGCATCCCTAAAAGAATTTTCGACGGGGAACTCAGCGGGTATAAACCCGTACACTGACGGTAAAAATATAAGTACGGGCTTTCCGGGTAAACGACTTCACCGTTGCACCTCTTTGGTAATAACTCTTCCTCCATTTTTTCCATCAATCGTCCCCAAATGAATTTATTATAATTTATAATTGTTATATATTATAACTATTTAAGAATATAATCATTATTTAATATGAAAATCCGTGATATTGAAATAATAACGGACAACATTCTTTTTATAAAGACTATGATATCCAGAGCGATTCTCAACGCCGTGGGCAACAGGGAGGTGGTCTCTCCGGGCATGTATTATGTTATGCTTGTTCTTGAAAAGAACGGGCCGCTTCCCATGTCGGGAATAAGCAGGGAGATGCTTATTCCTAAGCCGAACGTTACAAAACTGGTTGACAAACTCATCGCTGACGGGCTTGTTGAAAGGATTCCCGACGCAGCGGACAGGAGAATAATCAAAATCCGGCTCAGTAGAAAAGGAGAAAAAGTCAAGAACGAAATAAACAAAGCCCTTACCGAGAACGCTTTTCGCAAAACATTCAATCTTACGGAAAAGGATATAAAGATTATATCCGGTCATCTGATAGGAATAAGAGAGATTTTCGCGAAAAGAACGGATTCGAAACAAAATTAAAATTTAAGGAACATACAAATGTCATTAAACGAAGATACAGGAAACGGCTCAAATCCGGACCTTAATGCCGGTCAGGAAAAAACACCTCAGAAGAGCAGGTTGAAATTTTACATACCTCTCGCACTCGTTGTACTTGCCGTAATCGCGGGTTCGGTTTACTGGTATATACAGTATTCGAAATACATCACCACTGACGACGCTCACGTGGATTCGGACGGAGTTTCGGTGAGTTCCAAAATAATGGGCAGGGTCATACGGCTTTATGCAGATGAAGGCGACACGGTGAAGCAGGGGATGCTGCTTGCCGAACTTGACAGCACGGACCTTGTGGCGCAGAAAGAGCAAACAATTGCGGTAAGAGAGCAGACTGTTTCGGCAAAGACGCAGGCAGAGGCGAAATACAAGTACGACAGGGAAAACATTAAAGTGCTGGAGGTGAAGTACCGAAAAGCCGCCGACGATTACAACAGAGGAAAATCACAGTACTCGGCGGACGTGATAACAAAAGAAAATTATGAGCATCTTGAAAAAGCGCTTGAGACCTCGAAAGCCGAACTTGACGCGGCAAATTCTCTTCTCGGCGTTTCAAGAGCGCAGATAGGGAACACGGTCGCTTCTATCCAGAGCGCGGACGCGCAAATTCAGGTAATTTCAACGCAGTTGAAAAACACGAGGATTTACGCGCCTATGGACGGCGTTGTGGCAAAGCGCTGGCTGCTTCCGGGCGATATAGTCCAGCCGGGACAGTCAATACTAACAATATCGAACAACAGGAATTTCTGGGTAGCGGTATATCTTGAAGAGACAAAGATGACAAACGTCCGCATGAACCAGAAAACTCTTTTTACAATTGACGCCTATCCCGGAAAAATTTTCTACGGAAAAATTTTCTTTATAGGCTCGAACACCGCCTCGCAGTTCTCTCTTATCCCTCCGAATAACGCCTCCGGAAATTTCACAAAGGTAACGCAAAGAGTGCCTTTGAAAATATCAATAGACGGAGTGGAAGACGAGAACGACATGACGATTTATAAACTTATGGCGGGAATGTCTGCCGATATTAAAATTGTAAAATAAATGGCAAAGGCAGGTCTGCTACACAGTTTAAGGAGAGTAACACGCGGAAGGGATTCGACGCTGCACCCAAAGCATCCGAAGTATCCGTGGTTTGTCCTGATTAATATTATGATAGGCACGTTCATGGCCGTACTTGACGCTACAATCGTTAATGTCGGGCTGCCGAAAATAATGGCTTCATTCGGAGTAGGAATCGATACGATTGAATGGGTGATTACCGGATACATGCTCGCCATGGCTTTGAGTCTGCCAACATCGAGCTGGTTCGCCGACAGATTCGGGTATAAGAAAATGTACACAATCGGGCTCGCGCTTTTTACGTTCGGTTCGTTTCTCTGCGGTCTCGCGAACGAAGAGAATTTTCTTATCGCGGCAAGAGTTATACAGGGGCTTGGCGGCGGTTTTATAATGCCGATAGGAATGGCAATCGTGACGCGAGAATTCTCAATCGAAAAACGGGGTATCGCGCTCGGTTTCTGGGCTGTAGCATCGGCCGCGTCGGTTTCATTCGGTCCGCTCATCGGGGGTTATCTTGTCGATAATTTCAGCTGGCAGTTGATTTTCGACGTAAACATTCCCGTAGGTATTATAGGAATAATAATTACGATAATAATACAGAGGGAGTATGTAAATAAGAAAGTAAGGAAGTTCGACATCGTCGGATTTATTTCAGCGAGTGTATTTCTGCCTTTGACGCTGTACGCGCTTTCCGAAGGCACGGCGGCATCGAATTCGGAAGGATGGTCGGCGCCTTATATTCTCGTTTGTTTCGCGATAGCGGCAGTATCGCTTGCGGTGTTCATAACCAACGAACTATTAGTCGAGAACCCTTTGATAGACCTTCGCATATTCGCGAACCATAATTTTGCGATGGGAAACGTAACACTGTTCATATTCGGCATAGGCATGTTCGGAAGCACATTTCTGCTTCCGCTCTACCTTCAGAATTCCCTGGGTTATACGGCGCTCCAGTCGGGCGCGGTGTTTCTGCCTGTCGGGTTCATACAGGGCGCAATATCGCCGCTTGTGGGCGCGATATCAGACAAGACCAGCCACAAAATTCCGATTTTTCTGGGAGTCGTAATACTTGCCGTTAGTTTTTACATAAACAGTTTCCTGTCTTTTCTCACGGAGCACGATTATATTATGATATCTCTTTACATGAGAGGCTTTGGTCTCGGTCTGATTTTCACCCCGCTAAGCACTATATCGCTTCTTGAAGTTCCGCACTCAAAAATGGGGCAGGCATCAGGTCTTTTTAACGTAATACGGCAGCTTGGCGGAAGTTTTGGAGTCGCGCTGCTTGCTACAATTCTGACATCGAGAGTCAACTATCACACTCAGGTTTACGGTGAATCGATAAACGCGAATTCGCAGACTTTGAAGAACGTAACGACGCACCTGAATTATTACATACAAAAGAATGCCGGCAGTCCTTACAGTAAAGCGCAGAACCAGAGCAAAGCTCTGATTAACATGGACGTCGGAAAGCAGGCTTTCATTCAGGCTGTCGACGACGATTTTCTTATCGCGGGAATTATTACTCTTACGGGAGGAATCCCGGTAATATTTCTTCACTCAAAGAAAAAAAGGAATTTATTAAAGAATAAAGCGAATGATTAAAATAAAATTTCATATAATTTTTTCGGTAATAGCAATTTTGATTTTTGCCGGCATGTCATTTTCACAGCAAAGCCCGGTAAACACGGCGCCGGCGGATACGCTTACGCTTGAGCGGTTAATAAAGGAAGTCATAGAAAACCATCCTTCCGTAAAGGAAGCCGAAGAGAAACTCAATGAATCGGACGCGAGGGTAAATCTTGCGAAGACGGGATACTATCCGAACGCGGACATAAAAATATCATACACGAGACTTACCCCGATATCAACATTCGATGTTCCGATGCTTGGTAGTTTCAAACTGTTTCCGGAGAACGATTATTTCTCCGCGTTAAATCTCAGCGAAAACGTATTTGATTTCGGAAAGACGAAGCGTAAAGCAGAGTATGAAACCGAAAACAGAAATCTTTCAAAGCAAAATCTTGAGCAGATAAAACAATCGCTTTCAATCTCCGCGGTTACCGCGTATTTCACGGTGCTTTACCTTCAGGAGGCAATCGATATAAAGAACGAACAATTAAGAACTCTCAATTCGCATCTTGAATTCGTTCAAAAGAAGCAGGAGACCGGCTCGGCTATAAAATACGAGATTCTGACGACTCAGGTAAAAATTACGAACGTGGAAAGCCAGAAGACCGACCTTGAAGCGGCGCTTGTCTCACAGATGTCGACTCTTAACACACTTATAGGAAAGCCGCCGTACACAGAGCATATAATAAACAGGGAACTTCCCGGAAATAATATCGGCGTGAACGAAGATTCGCTTGTATCTTACGCGGTGGAAAACAGGGATGAGATGGTAATGGCGAGAGAGAAAGCGAAATTATCCGAATTGAAATACGGAGTTCTTGAACTACAGAATTATCCCGAACTGAACGTGTTCGCGATAGGTGGCTGGAAAAACGGTTACATACCTGATTTGTACAAGATGACTTTCAACCTGTCAGTCGGGTTTGGAATAACGATACCCATCTTTGATGCCGGGAGGAACAAGAACAATCTACTCATAGCAAAATCAAACATCACGGAAGAGAACTATCAGATTGAAAGCGCGAAAAGAAAGATAATATCCGAGGTAGTGCAAAATAACGAAAACCTGAAAGCGTCGAAGAAAAAACTCGGTCAGTTCATGCTGCAATTAGAGCAGGCGGAAAAAGCCTATTCCCTCGCGGAAATAAACTTCAAGGAAGGTGCGATAACGAACCTTGACCTGCTTGACGCGGAGACGACAGTGTCGGAAAGCAGGCTCATGCTGCTTAAAGCGAAAATAGAATGCACGATTAATACATTCAAACTAAAATCGACAATAGGCCAGAGGTTATATTAACTCATCGCAGGTAATGCGAATTATTTTTAAAGCCCTGCAAACGCAAGTTGCAGGGCTTTTCTATAAGCAATTTCCTTAGGGCTTTTTGAAAAATGTTTGCGTTATTTCCATTATAGTCTATTATTTTATAACCGCGAGTTTCTTGGAGAATGTGTATTCATTTCCGTTGTCCCCTGCCGTCATCCTGTAATAATAAACTCCACTCGGAAGCCCCGAGGCGTTAAACTCTATTGTATAAAAACCGGCCGACTTAAGTTCGCCGGAAAGAAGATTTTTAACTTCACGACCCAGTGCATCATATAATGTCAGACTGACCCTGCTGTCGGCAGGAAGTTCAAAATCTATGCGTGTTGACGGATTGAACGGATTGGGATAGTTTTGCGAAAGACTGAATTTGCCGGGTAATCCGACTTCAACCAAATTATTCAGGTTGAAATACGTTGAATTACCGTTCAGGTCAACCTGTTTTATTCTGTAGTCATATTTTCCTGTACTCATTTTAATGTCTTCGTAGGTATAATTCGTAACTGAGTTTGAATTTCCTTTACCGTTAATGAATCCCAGGTAAGAGAATGAATTATCACCGTGACCGGATCTCTGTATTTCAAAACCTTTGTTATTGATTTCTGAAGACGTCGCCCAGTAAAGTTTTACGTTTCGTCCCGAAACCGCTGATGAGAAAGAAAGCATTTCAACCGGGAGAACTCCGTTGAGAGGATTGTCAGAGGAATTTCCCGCTATCACGAACTGACTAAACCCGCTCATGCCGCTTCTGTTAGCCACGGGATTAGAATTTGTACCCGTCCCAGTTATATGATTTCCGACAAGTGTCCATGGCGAATTCGGCGGCGATGAAGCCCTTTTAATTATTCTCAGTAGTGTACAGTCATTAACACCCTGAATTGATTCCGCGTTTATTGATAACGTATAAACTCCACCGAGGTTTGTGTTCTGGTCTATCTGCCAGTATCCTGTATTGCTGTAAACGTCAACCAGATATCCGTTATCGTTAAGCGGTGTCAAAAAATTTCCCGCGTCGCCTGTTATGTATTTTGCCGTCAGTGTGCCTGAAACAGTCGGCGCAGTTGTAAAATTAACCGTAACCATTCTTCCGAGCGATGAAAGCCCGAGCGGAAACAAATAACTTCCGGTATTATTTGTTACGGATCTTGTCATTGTTCCGATTACGTATCCTGCAGTTCTGCTTAAGGCGTTCGGCGCAGCGTTGCTCAGCATCAGTGTGTATGTTCCGGTAGTCACGTTACCCGAGGTCATGTTGATATAGTTTGTAGCCGTCAGATTGCCTGTAAGCGTAACTCCGGCGTTGTTTCCGAAAGTTATTCCGTAAACGCTTGAAGGCAGACTGTTGCCGGTAACCTGAGCGCTTGTGCCGTTGTATTCATAGTTCGCGTTTGTGCTGAATGACCTTGTTCCCGTGACCTGTATGTTTCCCGTCGATGCGGTTGAACTTATCCCGTTCGGGTCGCCCATTTTAAGCGTACCGCCGGACAATAGACTGAAAGAGCCGGCGTCAGTCAGGAAAAAAGTGGAACAGGCAAGCGTGCCGTTGCTGTTTACTGCAAAACTTCTTCCCGAACCTACTTTGTGATTCGAGAGAAACGTAACCGATTTTGAATCATAAACCGTCCAGTTGATTTTTGTTACCGCGTTTGTTGCGAGGGTGCCTGAAATATTCGAAGTAACGGAAGCGGCTCCGTACCTGTAATTAAAATACAGAGTACCGTTCCTCAGGTCCATATTCCCGCCGGACTGTAAATCGAAGTTACCGCCGAGGTTAAGATTGTATGTTTGCGATGAGTTATTACTGTTCGTAAATTTAAAACTCGCGCCGTTATGAATCTCAAAATTGCCCCCTATAGTCAGCGTAGTACCGGTGTTGTTCGATATGCAGAAATCGTTACCTCCGGTAGCGTTTAAAATCAGATTGCCGTTAATTGTCAGGGTTGAGTTCGCGGCAATATTGCAATTAAGATCTCCATTCAGAGAGGCGATATTAATTGTAAGGTTACCATAATCAACGAAAGGCAATGGCGACGGATTTCTCGAGCCGCTGCTTGCCCAGCCGTTTATATTCACGTTGCTTGAGG
The DNA here is from genome assembly GCA_021286895.1 of Bacteroidota bacterium. Taxonomy (GTDB): domain Bacteria; phylum Bacteroidota; class Ignavibacteria; order Tepidaquicellales; family Tepidaquicellaceae; genus CAIKZJ01. The sequence continues at coordinate 61,716 of JAJTBN010000001.1, forward strand.
AACCGAGGGTAATGGAAGAAGAAGACCCCGGGAAGTCGCTCGTGTTTCCGTCTCCGCTTCCGTTGCTCCAGTTGTGATTATAAGTACCTCCGTTGTTTACCTGAAACGCAGGCGCGGATACTTTGAAAGTCGCAGTAAGTGTTCCGCCGCTTTCAATCTGAATCGCTGAGTTTGTCCCGCTGACAGTCCATGTTCCTGTTGTTGTCATGGAATGAGAGTTCTGAATCACGAAAATATCGCCGCTCTTAAAATTCGGCGGATTGCTTCCTCCACCGCCCCTTAAAGAATTCCAACTCGATGTAGAGGTTGCGTTTAGGCTGCCCTGAGAATAATACGTATTTCCGTATACTCCGATACAGCATATCATAAAAAGTAATACAAATAAATTTTTCATATTTTTACCCTTTCACTTAAATTTAAATGCTGACGGATTTCACTGTTTACAGTAAGGCTGAATTTGCGGAACAAAATATCTTGTATCCTAAGCAGAAATAATACCGGCGCCAGCGCTTTCCGAAATACGGAAACCGGCCGGCGCCGGAGTTTTAGTTTATTTAATTAGAATTAATTTTTTTACTTCCGAATAATTGCCGGCGGTTATTTTGTAAAAATATATTCCGCTCGACATCTTGTATGAATCGGCATTTAGCACAACTGAATAATATCCGGGATTTGCCTGAGCGTTGACCAGCACGGCAATTTCCTTTCCTGATATGTCATATATCTTAAGCGTGACGAAACTGTTTTGCGGAATAGAATAATTTATTGTCGTAGACGGATTAAAAGGATTAGGATAATTCTGGCTAAGACGGAATTCACGGGGCGCCGAGGCGTCTGTTTGTTCCGTGTATTCTGATTCATCGTTTAAGAATATGTTTCCGGAAATATTCGCGTTTACTGTTTGCACAGGCAGATTTATATAACTTTTGTTAGTATAATAAATTTTCGATGTGCCGTTTTTCAGGTCAGGAAGAACGTGCGGGTTTGTGCCAAGGAACGTTGAATCGTCCGGCGCGGTATCCAGATTCGTTATTATGATTTTTATCTTGTTTCCCGCTCTAAAGATATGACCATGGGAAAGTCCGTTTACAACTGTGTTCTTTCTCGAGTTAACAGTATTTTTTCTGTCAGTATAATTTACTCTTGTTATTAATTTAGATTTGGCGCCGTTTACTTCATAAATCTGGTAGTTAAACTGGCATTCGGCCGCGTTAGATGAGTAATCGATGCCAATCTGCGGCGTTCCTACGAATTTCAGGTCCTGCGCCAGAACAGGCGTCTGAAAAACCAGAGAGGCTTTTTTGAACTGATTGTTGAAAGTAGTTCCCGTGAATTCTTCGTTAACCGCCTTGAGCATAGTCAGATTTTTGTTGACGCTGTTGGCAAGACTGCTATTGGCGTTTTGATTGGTCCCGGGTGCGGTCTCGAGTTTTCCGTTTGGTTTAAAATATAAAACCGTGTTAGTCATGCCGTTAGGAGGCCATACGGCGGAACTGTCGTGTACAAATGTCCACATACCGCTTGTTTCGGGATACGAAGTGTACGCGTAATGGAATTTAGGTCTTGTCAGAATTCCGTTATCTATATTGAACAGCCAGAAAAAGAACCACTCGTTAAAGAAATTCATGTGCCATTGGTCTTCAGTAAGGGAATAATCCCCGCCGTGTCCTCTTACTGCTCCGAAATAATACCGTTTGGGCGAAGTCAATAAAGGAATTGTATTTAAATTACCAGAAGCGTTGAAGAATTTATCCTGCCACGCGTTCTCGAGCAATATCGGAATAGTGTTCTGCGGAACAAGGTTAGTAAAATTCCTGTCTTTCGGGAGCCAGTAAGTAAGACTGTCCCATTTGTCCGGCGAACTTGAATACACCCAGTTTCGCATAGCAATTACCTGAGGCGAATATCTTGCGGTATCGGGAGTGTAATCGATGGTCCACAGGAATGTCATTTTTATGGACCCGTTTTCAATCCAGCTTGACGCGAATTCAGGAGACGCGAGAGCGGATATTACGGTTTTTACGTTCATGCCGTAGCAAAGCGCCATATAAGGAATTATACCGCCCTGAGAACCGCCCATAATCAGCACGTTGCTGCTGTCTATACCCGACTGGGAATCTTTTTTTACGTAGTTTACGACCTCCATTAAATCCTGCGCTTCTGTAGTGCTTATCAGGTTTGATAGTCCGCCTGAATTTCCCTGTCCTCTCATGCTGTATGTGTAAACACAATAGCCGTAAGAGGCCTGTGCCGACGCAAACCCTTCCAGTGTCTCTTTCCTGTCGCCGTATCCGTGGCACATAATGACTCCAGGATAACCGTTAGGAAGATACGGATTAGGCATATCCGGATAGAATTTCGAGCAATCAAGGACGACACTATCACGAAGCGTAATAGTGAAATCCTGTTTGATTACCGACGTAACGGACATCCTCGGCGAAGGAACCATCGGCAGTTTTGGAAAATTGTATGTATCTCTGTTTTTCGTTCTGATTTTTGCCGATGTATTATCCTGCGCTTTTATACTGCCGGAAATCAGCACGGCGCAGATTAGAACCAGCCCGAAAATAATTTTGTTTTTCATTGTCTCTCCTTGGAATTTTAAATTACATTTTAGTAATGGGTTGTTGAATCCCACACAACCTTGCTTTTAGTTTTCCTGAAAACTTTAATAGCCCTCGAAACAGCGAAGAAATTAATGGCCGTATCCGGAAACAAACGGAAAAAACTGAAAAATCCGTAACGGAAACCATACCAGTTGCTTGTAAATACAAACCTGTGGACTGACCTTGATAGCATGAAAAAAACATTGGCGCTCATCAGGTACCACATCACCGGTGAGTTACTTACAAGATAAACCGAATCACGTCCCAGAAGCAGGCTTGTAAAGAGGGCATATATTATATAGAAAAATATAATGTTCGAAAGAAAAGCCCCCGGCAGGCTGAATATTGGTTTCCTGTCGCGGAACAGGAAGTACTTTGTTGTCAGATTTCCTTTCCACTTGTGCGCTTTCCAGTTCTGAAGACATATACCGGCAATCCACCTCGATCTCTGTTTTACGGTTGCCCAGAATGAGTTCGGAAAAAATTCAGCGGTTGAGATTCTCGATGACTCGCAGTTCGGGTCAAGTTTCACATTGAAGAATCCCATCCTTAGGCCGAGTTGATGATATCTGTAACCGAGTTCATAATCTTCCGTAAGGTTCTCGTCGTTGAAGATACCTTCCTTCTTAATCTTCGGATACAACATTACAGGTTCTTTTTCCTGTAATAATTTTATTCTTTCTTCTTTTGCTTCAGTCAGATTTGTATTTTCTTCCCATGGCAAAATGTCATCGTTTATCAGTCGCTCTTTTATTTCTTTGACAAGTGAATCCATGTATCTCAGATTATTCATCATGAGTCCCTCATCCACCCCGTTATCATCAGGCATTTTAATTTTTTCCTGAATGCCTGAAGATTTAAAGAACAAGTCTATCATCTGCATATAGACTTTGTTGTATAATTCATTGCCGGATATTTCCGCGTTGATTGCGTCTTTTTTTATCTTTTTTGGTTCTAT
>JAJTBN010000123.1 GCA_021286895.1 Bacteroidota bacterium
GAAATACAAATTGCCGAATGTAACCGCGAGCGTTACAAGAATTCTCAGATAAGGATGAACAATATCCGGAAAGATATTGAAAGTCGAAAACAGCAGGTACAAGCCCGGACCTCTTGACTGGTGAAGGAGAGTGTATTTGCCTTCATAAAAAAGTTTTCCTACGACGTAATAACCATCATCAGTAAGGAAGAATACAGGGTCTTTGTGAAAAACGAATATAAAAACTGCGGCAAACAAAATTACGATAATTGCATAAACAATGAAAACGGAGTAATACCCCGAATCGACGCATCTGTTATAGAGTTTTTTCAGCATGTTATGTAGAGTGTTACCGTACTGGTTTCCGATTATAAAAAATAAAGTGTTTAAAGCGAATATTCAAGTTATATATCGATTGGAAAGGGATAAAAAGACTTATGCTTCAGAAAATAATAATTATGTAAAGCATGCTTCGATGTTTTCATGCATAAGTACATTACAATACAGCCTTCATCCTGATAATATCCGAAGTTCCGGTATGATAAATGCCTTCGGAGAGATTGATTTTTAACTCTGAGAGTTCAAGGATTTTCAGCCCTTCGAAATCTTTTCTCAGTTCGTCAACCGCATACAGCATGTTAAGGTCTTTGGGTCCGCTCGAGTTGTTTTTTATCTGCGATTTAGAAAATGCTTCAATAATAATTACTCCGCCTTTTTTCAGAAGTTCTGCTAATTTCCTGTGAACGATAGTACGCTGTTGTGAGGGAAAGTGAACATATATCAATGAGATCGCGTCGAATTTTTCGTTATTCAAGCCGGCGTCTGTAATATCGCCGACACGATAATTGATTCTAACATTTCTTTCCGAAGCAAGTTTTTCGGCTTTCTTCTTCCCTTCTGTGCTCGCGTCGAGTGCATAAACTTCCCATCCGAGAGCCGCCGCATACACCGCATTTCTGCCTTCACCCTCGCCGGGAAGAAGCAGGCGGCCGGGTTTAAGTTTGTCTATTTCCTGTTTAAAGTATAAATTGGGTTCTTTACCGTAAGCGTATCCTGATTCAGAATACCTTTTATCCCATGAGTTTTCCATGCGTTTTAAAATTATTTTCGATACCGGTTAAATGCCGGAGTATAAAAATAATATACACCGTACGGGATACCGATTCTATCCAATTTTAATTCGATAATGCCGGGCGTTTTAATCAGTCTTATACATAATCGGTAAAAAATATATGGAATACTTTTTTTCGTTTCGCTATTATTAAATAAATCTCTGCCTAAATGAAGAAAGCACAAAAAACAGCAAAATCAGAGCGAAAGAGCATACCGGTCATGAAATCAAAAAAAGTACCGGTTAAAAGAAAAAGAATTATGAAACCGGCTGTACCGGTTCAGGAACAAATAAAGCCGGAAATTGAATTTCGTTTATTGCTCGAATCGACGCAGGACATAATATGGGCTGTTGACAGCCGGGGCAGAATAACATATATCAGCAACAAAGTAAAAAAAATTCTTGGTTACATACCCGCCGAAGTTCTTGGGAAATCTATATTTGAACCTGTCTTATCAAAAGATGAAGAAAACCTTACAAAGGCGTTCATGAAAACACTTGGCAGACGGAAAGTATTCAGACGCGTTAAGAATATTCTTGTCAGCAAGAAGGGGAAGCCGGTTTACTTCGAGACAAGCGGCAGCCCTGTTTATGACAGCAGAGGGAAGTTTAAAGGATATCAGGGATTCAGTCACGATGTTTCGGATAAAGTAAAATCCAAAAATGAATTCAGAAAGAATGAAAAAATATGGAGAGCGTTGATAAAAACTTCACCCGACGGAATTTCCATCGCCCTGCCCGACGGCACGCTTCAATACGCCTCGGATAAGGCCTTAAAAATGTTTGGTTACAAAAGCAATAAAGAGATTATCGGCAGGAGTATGTTTGAATTCGTTGATATAACTAACAGAGAAAAAGCCGCGAAACATGTTCGGGATATTTTCAGGGGAAAATACTTCGGCTTTTCGGATTACCTCCTTGTAAAGAAGAACGGCACAAGGTTCTGGGGTGAAATCAACGCGGAGATACTGAAAGACGAAAACGGAAAACCGGTTAATCTGTTTTTTATTGAGAGGGATATAACCTCGAGAAAGAAGATTGAAGAAGAACTCAGGGAAAACGAAGATGTTCTCAGCAAGACAATAGAATTTTCTCCAATCGGCCTTGCGCTTCTAACGGGCGACGGGCACTGGTTAAAAGTGAACCGGTCGCTTTGCAAAATACTCGGTTACCGGGAAAGAGAACTGCAGTCGAAGACATTCATGGAAATATCTCATCCCGATGATCTGCCGGGTGACATTAAAGGTATGCAAGACCTTAAATCCGGAAGGACGGAATCATACATAACAGAGAAGAGATATTTCGGCAAAAAAGGCGACCTGATATACGTACAGCTGAATGTAACGCCCGTAAGGCATGACGACGGCAGTGTTAAATTTTTCATAGCCCAGATTCAGGATATAACGGAAAAGAAGAAATCGGAAGAACGGCTTGTTATAAATAATATCGCGATTAAGTCGTCACACAGCGCGATTGGTCTGGCCGATTTAGACGGTAGGATAAATTATGTGAACGACGCGTTTGTGAAGTTATGGGGTTATAAAGGCGACAAGGAAATTTTAGGCAGTCACGTTTCAAAATTCGCATCGAGCCGCGCGAAAATAGATGAGATTTTCAATGAAGTAAAGAAAAATGGGAATTACAGCGGAGAAGGGTACGCATACAAGAAAGACGGAACACGGATAGATGTCAACCTCAGCGTAAATTTTGTACGTACCGGAGAAGGGAAGCCGATTTGCATAATGGCTTCGTTCACGGACATAACGGAAAAGAAGCTGAACGAAAGGATAATTCTTGAATCCGAGGAAAAGCACAGAACTCTGTTTGAAAAAATGACGCAGGGTGTACTTTATCAGGACGCAAAAGGAAAGATTATTTCGGCAAATCCCTCCGCATCGAGAATTCTGGGTATTTCGAATGACCAGATGAAGGGCAAAGGGTCTTTTAATAACAAAAGGAAGACAATCCGAGAGGACGGATCGGAGATGCCGGTAGACGAACAACCAGCCATGATTTCACTCAGGACAGGGAAACAGTCGCAGGCAGTTATCGGCGTATTTAATCCGGCGCTTGAAAATTACATTTGGATATATGTTATCTCTGTTCCAAGGTTTTTAAAAGGAGAGACGAAACCTTATCAGGTAATTACTACGATTGAGGACATCTCCACTGAGGTTACGAACAGGAGGCTGCAGGACAGCCTGAATTCCAGAATGAGGGATTACACGAAACAATTGGAACAGGAAGTCAAGGCGAGGACGAAGGAAATAGAATCGCTATTCAGTTTCAACAGCGCTATCATCGATAACGCGGGAATCGCGATTGTTTCTACGGACAGGGAAGGCAAAATAGTAACTTTCAACCGCGCGGCAGAGAACATGCTCGGTTATAGGGCAGGCGAAGTTATCGGAAAAATGTCCGTTCTTAAATTATATGACGATAAAATAATTAGGGCAAGCCTTGCCGAGTTCGGAATGGAACTCTCTGAAATGAACAATCTCAGTTATGATGTTTATATGAAGAAGATACTCGAAAAGCGTCCGGGAAATTTTGAATGGTATCTAAAGACAAAAACCGGTTCAGATGTACCGGTATTATTATCTCTTAAGATGCTTGAGGATTCGAACAAGGGAGTAATAGGCTATGTCGGAGTGGGCATTGACATCTCGAGAAGAATAGAGGCTGAAAAGGCTTTGAAGGAAAGCGAAGAGCGCTTTCAGAAACTTTTTCATGAGCATGACGCGATTATGCTCCTTGTCGAACCCTTAAGTGGTGATATTGTAGAAGCCAATAAATCCGCGTCCAGATTTTACGGATACGATTTTTCCGTTAAGGGAAAATATAAAATCAGTGATCTGAATCTTCTATCGTCCGTAGAAATTACAGACGAGATGAATAAGGCGACAGACCAGAAGTACAATTACTTCACGTTTCCGCATAAACTTGCATCAGGGGAAATAAGAACGGTAGAAGTTCATTCCTCGCCGATTGAGGTCAACAACCGTCAGTTACTTTTCTCTGTTATACACGATATAACCGAAAGAAGAAAGACGGAAGAGGCGCTGAGAAAAAGCGAGAACGAGAACAGGGCTATAGTAAAAGCGGTACCTGATATGCTGTTTAAGATAAGAAGAGACGGCACGTACCTTGAGACATATTCGGAAGACCAGTCTGCTTTCTATGTGCCGCCGGAGCAGTTTCTCGGGAAGAAACTTGACAAAGTATTGCCGCCGTACCATGCGGGACTTGCCATGGACGCGCTTAAGAAAGCGTTCGAGACTACCGACATAGTTTCATACGAGTACGAACTGCCGATAAAAAACGTCAACCGTTATTTTGAAAACCGGGTTATAGCCATTTCGGATAAGGAAGCGCTTTCAATAATCCGCGACATCACCTACCGCAAAAAAACGGAAGCCGCTCTTAGAGAATCGGAAAAGAAATACAGAAACCTGCATGAGAGCATGATGGACGGATATGTGATGATTGAAGTTGACGGGACAATTTTGGAGTTCAATGAATCTTACAGGAAACTGACGGGGTATTCAGAAGAAGAACTTATGCGCATGAATTTCCGCGAACTGACGCCGCCGAAATGGTATGAGATGGAGGATAAGATACTTAACGAACAGGTTTTGAAGAGAGGTTATTCCGATGTTTACGAAAAGGAATACATAAGGAAAGACGGGAGCGTTTGTAATGTGGAACTTCACGCTTTTCTGATAAAAGACCATACGGGCGGCAAGGATAAATCGTGGGCGATAGTCAGGGATATTACGGAAAGGAAGCGATACGAGGCGGCGTTGAAGATGCAGAGCGAGGCATTTGAATCATTCGTTAATCCCGTCGTTATAACCGATATCGACGCGAGGATACAATGGGTAAATTCCGCGTTCACGAAGGTTACCGGTTATACAAAGGAAGAGGCGATAGGACAGAATACAAGCATTCTAAAATCCGGAATGCACGACGATGCCTATTACAAAAAACTATGGAATGCGATACTCGGCGGGCATTTCTGGACCGGTGAGATGATAAACAAGAAAAAAGACGGAACGCTTTATTATGAGGAAAACACAATCACGCCGGTAAAAGATCTCAACGGAAATATTGTTAACTTCATCGCCGTTAAGATCGACATAACGCAGAAAAAGGAAATGGAGAATGCTCTTAAGAAGAGCGATGAGCGCTGGCAGTTTGCCCTTGAAGGATCGGGAGACGGAGTGTGGGACTGGAACAGCGAAACGGACAGGGTTTACATCTCTCCGCAATGGAAGAAAATGCTCGGATATGAAAGCGATGAACTCGGTAGCAGCCTTGAAATGGTGAGCAGGCTTATACATCCCGATGACATAAAAATATTCCTGAAAAAACTCGAAAGTTATTCGAAAAGTAAAATAGACGTCTTTACAAATGAACACAGGATGCTTTGCAAGGACGGTGAATATAAATGGGTGCTGATAAGAGGCAAAGGAGTGGAGACTGACGAAAAGGGCAGGTTCATAAGAATAATCGGAACGCAGTCTGACATAACTCAGAGAAAAATGTTTGAAGACCAACTTTTAATGAATCTGGAAAAGGAGAAGGAACTGAACGAACTTAAATCGAGGTTCATTTCGATGGCGTCTCACGAGTTCCGTACGCCTCTCGCCTCAATACTTCTTATAAGCGACGCGCTGATGTCATACTGGAAAACTTTCAGTCCCGAACAGGTGAACCAGAAACTGGGGAATATCAAGGACCGCGTAATGCATCTTACTGAAATCGTGAACGACGTACTTCATTTATCGAAGATTCAGGGCGGCAAGATTGAGTTCTCGCCCGAAGACGTTGAACTTGTGGAAGAGTGCAGAAAGTCAGTTGAAGGATTCAATGATGACGCGTCGCTGAAGAAGAAAATTGAATTTAATTGCGGCTTTGAAAGTTTACATATACTCATAGATACTCGTCTGATGAACCAGATTCTGAACAATCTGATTTCCAACGCTATAAAATATTCTCCCGAGAATCCGAGAATAATCGTGAGTCTTCGCGATAACGGAAATGAAATACTTTTGACAGTAAGCGACAACGGTATAGGAATACCTGAAAATGACCGGAAATATATTTTCGGCGCTTTCTACCGCGCTTCAAACGCAAAATTGATACAGGGTAACGGCTTGGGACTGAACATTATAAGGGAATCGCTTATCAGCCAGGGCGGCGACATTACGTTCGCGTCAGCCGAGGGCAAAGGGACGACTTTTGAGGTTCATCTGCCTAAGAAAGTTTTTATGAACAAATGAATTCTTAATGAAGAAAATTTTAATTATCGAAGACGACATTAATTTAAGGAAAGAAATTTCAGGGATTCTGAGACTCGAAGGGTTTGACGTTAAGGAATCAGGGGACGGAAGGGAGGGTCTTGAAAGCGTTGAATCATACGGATAATGCATTCGAGTTTTCAAAGAACCACACGCCCGTAATGTTACGTGCAAGAACAGATTCAATCATACTGAAAAAATCTTACAGGACAGAGGGCGCGGGTTCCCCGCGGATTTCGAAAGCATGTTTGGCGCATTCATTCAGTTCGACAGGGAAAAGCATGAACAGCAAGGGTCGGGACTCGGGCTTGTACTCTCGCGCAGAATTGCGGATATTTGCGGCGGAAGTTTGAAAATTGAAAGCGGCAAGGAAGGGCCAAAAGTAATTGTAAAACTGCCTGTTCTGATGAAAAAATAAAACTTCCGGGAGCGAGCCTAAATGCAAAATCTTGGAAAACAATGATTTACCTTATATTCCGGTAAAGCGAGTATCATGAATTGTTTTACTTATAACCTTGAATAAATACACAATTTTTATTACTTTTACTGTTTTGAAAGTTAAAGATATATACGCTTTATGAAAAAGAATGTTCATCCGAAATATTACAAATGCAACGTAATCTGCAATTGCGGTGAGAACCGCGGAGTTCTGTTCACAACACGTTCGACAGTACCCGAAATCAAAGTTGAAATCTGTTCGCTTTGCCATCCTTTCTTCACCGGCACGCAGAAGATTGTCGATACGGCGGGACGCGTTGAGAAATACCTGAAGAAATACGGAAAGACAAAGAAAACAACCGAAGCTTAATTCGTTCAATAATTTTTAAAGCCAGCCTTATTAAATTGATTAATCAGGCTGGCTTTTTTATTTTATAAAAATTAAACGAATGCCATGAATGTCGTAATATTCGAAGACACAAAATACAACAGTCTGTATCCCCTTAATGTTCTCAGGAATTCCATGGATATCAAAGCGGGGATTTTTTCGCTCAAGGAAAGAATTATAAACTATCTTCCTCTGGATTCGAAAATTACACTGCTTGTGAGAGAAGATATGCACGACATGACGAAATCTTTCAACACGTATCCCGTGAACGTTATTCCCGAGGGAGAGTCGATATTCCTGAACGGAAGGGCGGTATTCTCCCAGAGGTTTATAAAATGGATAATGTCTGAAATGCCCGTGAACGCGAAAGTCGAGCATGACGGTACGGTTGTCGCAGCGAGGCTCTCGGCGGATGAAATGGGCGGTCTTTCAACGAACGTGAAGTATCCGCTGGACAACTCCGTTTTCGGGGGTTTGCGGAATATTAACAATCTCAACTTCAACTTCGAGAATATATTCGACATAATAAATTATCCCTGGGACGTCATACGTCTGTTCGATTTTAATCTCGCGTTCGACCTCAGTTATCTTCTTGAAAAGGCGAAGGGTCACGAGAAAAATACGGAAGTTTCACAGGAGAACGAAAATAATTATGTAAGTCCGACAGCCAAGGTATTTCCCGGCGTCGTGTTTGACACGGGCAGCGGCGAAATTTACGTCGACGACCACGCGTCGATAGAGCCTCTTTCGTACATCAAAGGTCCCGTTTATATCGGCAAGAATGTGCTTGTAAAATCAGGTTCGAGAATTTACGGTCCGTGTTCGATAGGCTGGGGCTCGAAAGTATCGGGCGAGATATCAGGCTCGCTGTTTCATTCATGCGTGAACAAACAGCATGACGGATTCATCGGGAACACTTACGCTTGTCCGTTCGTAAACTTCGGGGCGGATACAGTTACAAGCAACCTGAAAAACAACTACTCAAAAGTTAGAGTCAACATTAAGGGAGAGTCCGTTAATACCGGAATGCAGTTTCTCGGCAGTCTTGTAGGAGACCATTCGAAATTCGGAATCAACACGATGCTGAACACAGGGACCGTTTGCGGCGTGTTCGCAAACGTAGCAGGCGGCGGATTTCCGGATAAAAACATAGAGTCATTCTCATGGAATATACTCGGCGGAAGCCCCGTAAAGTATAAATTCAATGAAGCTGTCGAAACCGCCCGCATAGTAATGAAGCGGCGCGGCATTGACATGAAAGAAGAGTATATATCTCTTCTGAAAAAGATATACTAAAGTAGTTTAGTAAACTGGGTAATCTCTTCGATAACCTTTTCCAGCGCACCGGTCGTCCCTTCGAAAGGATGGACAGCGCCGAATGTGTGTCCGGTATTCTCAAGAATAACCAGCCTCGAAAGTTTTTTATCGCTTAAATCGAAAAGCGTTTGCGCTTCGCCGGCGTCAACCGCCTGATCTTCTTTTCCGTGAATGATAAGAACCGGCACGGTGATTTTCGACATAGCGTTTTTTATGTCAAGCCTGTTGTAATTGTCCTCGATATCCTCCAGAAGCGATACGTTCATTCTCATTCTGTTTCGCGCCACATCGTCTTTGTCTCTTCTCCGTACCTGTTGAATTCGGAAACGGAAGCGAGGGCGATGAGTTTCTTTATTCTCCTGTCTTCGGCGGCTTCAAGTATAGCGATACCTCCGCCGCGGGAATGTCCTGCCAGTACGAGACTGCCGAAATCGTAATTATAATTATTTTTTTCTTTTTCGAGAAAATCAATTACATCTCCTAGGTCGTCGAGTTCCGCGGAAAAAGTATTCTGCGCGAACAAATCGAGCCTTTCGAAATCGACAGGATTTTCCTTTGAGTTTTCGGTGCCGTTCATCGAAAAATTGAATGACACCGTGAAGATTCCCGAGT
>JAJTBN010000124.1 GCA_021286895.1 Bacteroidota bacterium
TCGCCCGTGAGAAGAAGATAAAAAATCTCTTCGGGGAGTTTATCTGTCAGTTCAAGAATCGGGATACCTCTGATGATAAGTCCCGTTTCGAGGCCTACTTCAGAAGTATCGCAGATGAGGGATTTTATTCCTCTCATGCCGCCGAATATCTGCTCTGTGGTCACATCGTTAATCACTTCATTCGGACCCATGCCGAATACTTCGGCTGCTTCTTTTCTGAGACCCGGGATAATTTCCGCGAGTTTGTCTCTGAGTATCATATCTTTATTGTTTAATGTTAATAAATTTTTCCGTTAATCTTAAAGCAATGCAGATTTTCCCCCTATGCAATACTATTAAAATTGAATTAATTTCATTTAAGTATTAACTTAACAATATTTAGGAATTTAAAGTTTTTTTTAATTATATGAAAATCATATATCACGGCCACGCGTTCGTCGAATTCGTTACCGGTAAGCACCATATATTGGCAGACCCGTTTGTTACCGGAAACCCGAATTGCGACGTGAAACCGCAGGATATTAAATGCGATTTTATAATTCCGACGCACGGACACGGCGATAACTTCGGCGATACAATAGAACTCGCGAAGAAAAACGACGCTACGGTTATCGGTATATACGAAATCGCGACATACTGCGGAAACAAAAATGTTAAAGCACATCCGATGAATATCGGCGGCGGGTACAACTTCCCGTTCGGACGGGTTAAACTCACCATGGCGCAGCATTCCTCGTCGTTCGTTGACGGTACGTACGCGGGCGACGCTTACGGGTTCATAATTTCCGCGGAAGGCAAAAACGTTTATCAGGCGGGTGATACGGGACTCTTCTATGACATGAAACTCATAGGCGAGATGCACAAGATTGACGTAGCGCTTCTTCCAATCGGAGACGCTTTCACGATGGGAGTGGACGACGCGGTCAAGGCGGCGGAATTCTGCGGCGCGGGAACGGTCATACCGATTCATTATAACACTTTCGATATAATTAAATCGGACCCGAATGATTTCAAGAGAAAAATAGAATCAATCGGAAAGAAATGCGTTATAATGAAACCCGGCGATATTTACGAATTCTAAAATCGGATAAGTGCAGAAAATAATATCTATATCAAATCAGAAAGGCGGCGTAGGAAAGACAACCACTGCCGTCAATCTGTCGGCATGCATTGCTAAACTCGGGATTAAGGTGCTTCTCGTGGACGCCGACCCGCAGGCAAACGCAACGACGGGAATGGGAATCGAGGCGAAGGATGACGGCAGGAGCGTATATGAACTTCTTGTGAGCGATACAAAAGCGGCAGATACAGTCAAGCCGACGCAGATAGAAAATCTGCACATCATTACATCGAACATAAATCTCGTCGCCGCGGAACTCGAACTTGTTTCGCTTCAGAACAGGGAGCGTATGCTGAAGGACAAACTCGCGGAATTATCGGACCACGGAAGCGGTTATGATTTTGATTTCATTTTCATAGACTGTCCGCCGTCGCTGGGGCTGATTACGGTGAACTCGCTGAACGCGGCGGATACGGTGCTGATACCCGTGCAGTGCGAGTACTACGCGCTGGAAGGGCTTTCGGCGCTGCTGAATACGATTAAGATGGTGAAGAATTCATTTAACGCGAATCTGTCTATCGAAGGTTATTTGCTGACGATGTTCGATTCGAGGCTGAGGCTCGCGAATCAGGTTGAAGCGGAACTCAGAAAATATTTCGCGGACAAGGTATTTTCTACAAAGATTGCAAGAAACGTTAAAATAGGCGAGGCGCCGAGTTACGGCAAACCCGTGATTGTTTACGACCCGCTTTCATCGGGCGCGGGCAATTACACGGAACTCGCGAAAGAATTTGTTACAAGAAACAATAAAACAATACAGAACTAATGGATAATAAAGGCGGACTGGGAAAAGGCCTATCGGCTCTTTTCGAAAACAGAAACATTGACCCGAACAACCCGAACGGAGACGCTGCGAAAACTTTGCCGGGAAAACTTTTCATAGACATCAAAAAGATCAGAACCAATCCTTTCCAGCCCAGAGAAGATTTCGACGAAACGAAACTGAATGAACTTGCGAACTCTATAAAAAAGAAAGGCGTGCTCCAGCCTATAACGGTAAAGGCTGCCGAAGACGGCAACGGTTTTCTGCTCATTTCGGGGGAACGCAGGCTGAGAGCGGCGAGGATTGCCGGACTCGCGGAAATCCCGGCGTTTGTTTACGATACAAATGACGAAAGCAAGGAGAACCTTCTGGAACTCGCACTAATCGAGAACGTTCAGCGCGACGACCTCAACGCTATGGAACTTTCCGATTCCTACAGGCGGCTCGTTGACGAGTGCAGCCTGACGCAGGAACAGATTGCCGAGAAAGTCAGCAAGCAGAGAAGCACTGTCGCTAATTTTTTGCGGCTTCAGAAACTGCCGGCTGAAATAAAACTTTCATTACGGAAGAATGAAATCACCGAAGGGCACGCGAGAACCATACTTCGCATCGATGATACGGAGGCGCAGATTGCAGTATGGAAAAGAATTCTCGAGGAAAACCTGTCGGTACGAAAACTCGAGGAACTGACGGAAAAGCACGCTAAGAAAAAGAAAAAGAAGAAATCTTCCTCCCCTGCGGTTAGCAGCGAGTATGAGGAAATTCAGAACAAACTCCGCCGCTATTTCGGAACGCGTGTTATTATAAAACCGAAGACGAAACAGACAGGCGAAATCGTAATTGAATATTATTCGAACGACGACTTAGAAAGAATAATCGAACTCTCGGAAAAACAAAGTTAGAAAAATGAAAAAACTACTATACACCGAAAAAGCCCCGAAGCCCATAGGCCCGTACTCACAGGGTGTGCACTACGTTGAATTCAACGGACTGTTCTTCACATCGGGGCAGATAGCGCTCGGACCCGACGGCAACATCGTATCGGACGACATAAAGGAACAGACAAAAACAGTATGCGAGAACCTCGGTCACATATTAAAGGAAAACGGCTCCTCTCTCGATAATACTATCAAAACAACCGTGTACCTTAAAGAAATAACCGAGTTCCCCGCGATGAACGAAATCTACGGCAATTACTTCGGAGTCTCGCTTCCGGCAAGAAGCACAGTAGAAGTCGCGCGGCTCCCGAAAGACGCTAAGGTAATGATAGAAGTTATCGCGCATAAGTAAACAAAGACGCATTTTTTTTGTGGCGTCAGGTATTTACCTGACGCGGCAGGCGAAGCCTGCCTGGTTCTTTATCATCCCTGTGAACCCGCGCAGCGGGGCGCTCTTAAACACAGGGATCCGGAAAAACAATAAATTTGTAGAGACTTCTAAAAACGACGTTTTTAGATTTGTCATTCCTGCGGAAGCAGGAATCCGCGACAAAAACGAAGGATCTACATAAAGAAAATATTTTGAAAAGAGTTTTTCTGAAGTTTCTAAGTACAGACCTTCGGTCTGTGTGTCGGGTAAATACCCGACACCACAAAATAAAGATTAATCAAATACTATGGAACCCTCAACCCCTCAACCCGTGGAAGTCTCCAGGGACATCGCCCTGAGCATTGCGATTACCGCCGCAGTCACGCTTATAATCGGATACGTCTTTTTCCGATTCGAAATTTTTAATTTCCGCATGACCTCCTCGCAAATACCCGTAAACGCTTTCGTCGGCTCGATATTTTTCTGGCTCTGGAGGAAAATCAATTTGAAAACCGGACTCGCCTCAGTCCTGCTTCTTTTTCTCGCGGAACAGGCATTAATCATTCGGAGTACGAAACTTACAAGCATGAGCAGTCAGATACTGTTTTTCGCGGCGCTGATATTTTCAATCGTGCTGTATGATACTTATTTTTCAAAGATGCACAGAAACATACGCCCCTTAATTCTCATGTTTCTTATGGCGTTTTTCAGCGTGGCGGAAGTTACGATACAGTTTATGATTCTGAAAATCTTCAACATAGGCCATTATGATTTTTCTTTCCTGTACCGCACGTTATTTCCGCAGACCGTACTGGGCGGCCTCTCCGGCCTCGGTCTCGGCCTCGGCTTCCTAATCTCCGGTTTGATACTTAAGGAAATAAAGCAAAAGAAGGAAACGGAGTAATATATTACATTCATAAAAGTAAATAATAAAATATCTGTGTCAATCTGTCCCATCCGCTCTTGGCGCCCGCCCGCCGTCTTTTTGGCGGGTGTTCTATCTAAATAAAAAATTAATTCGCGTAAATTCGCGGCTGAAGTTCTAAAAATAATCCGTGTAATCCGTGAATGCTTTTTTGTCATCCCCGCATGATCCTAGCGGGGACCGTGGCAGAAAAGTAAATAATACAATATTTGTGTCAATCTGCCCCATCCGTTCTTACTGAGTTCTATCTAAATAAAAAAAATAATTCGTGATAATTCGCGGCTGAAGTTCAAAAGTGATCCGTGATAATCCGTGATAATCCGTGTCAATCCGTGGCAGAAAAATAAATAATAAAATATCTGTGCCAATCTGCCCCATCCGCTCTTTCTGTGTGCCGAAAATTGTAACTGAAGATTGAAGACTGAAGATTGAAGATTGCTCTCTAATTATATTGATATTATTGTAATTATTACGAAAATTTAAGCAACAACGACTTGATTGCGGGAAACAATAAAAAATAATCTTCAGTCCAAACTCGGAAACCTTCCCAATGCTCCGGGCGTGTATCAGTTCAAGGATGCATCCGGCAAAGTCATATACGTAGGCAAAGCCAAAATCCTCAAAAACCGCGTCAGGCAATACTTCCAGGCGCGTCCCGGTCAGGCGAAAACCGAAGCGATGGTCGCGAAGATTGCCGACCTCGAAATCATTAAAACCGATAACGAAATCGAAGCGCTTATTCTTGAGTTTAACCTCATCAAACAGTTAAAGCCGAGATACAACGTGCTTCTAAAAGACGATAAAACTTATCCCTATATAGTAATCACGAACGAGCCCTTCCCGCGCGTGTTTCCGACACGCAGGAAACGCAACGACGGCTCGCGTTACTTCGGTCCCTATACCGACGTGAAGACTATGCGCTTCGCGCTTAAATCGATCCGCGATATTTTTACGATACGTTCATGCAATCTCAATCTGAACGAAGAAACTATTAAAGAAGGTAAATTCAAAGTCTGTCTCGATTACCACATAAAAAAATGCGAAGGTCCCTGCGTCGGTTTGCAGACGCAGAAAGACTATAACGAAATGATTGACCAGGTCGCGAAACTCCTCAACGGAAAGACCGCGACTCTCGAAAAGGAACTTCGTTTGAAAATGGAAGAGTATTCCGCGAACATGATGTTCGAACAGGCAGCCCGCGCCCGCGATAAGATGGAAGCGCTCAGCGTGTACAATTCTCGTCAGAAAATGGCGGGCGAAGAAATCATCGACAGGGACGTGTTCGCCGTCGTTAGCGAAGATAACGACGCGTGCGGCATGAACCTTAAAATCCGCGACGGCAGGGTGATAGGGAAGTCGCACTTCTATTTTGGCAACGTCCTCGAGAAACCGAAAGAGGATATTCTCGAAAACCTCGTAACGAATTATTACCTTAAATCGGATTTTATTCCAGACGAGATTTTCTTCCCGTTCGAAATGGAAAATACGGAGTCGCTTGAAAAATGGCTCACCGAAAAGAAGAAGCAAAAGGTTGAAATAATAGTCCCGAAGATTGGCGAGAAGGCGAAACTCGTTCACATGGTGGAAAGCAACGCGACGCTCATGCTGAACGAACTTAAACTCGCGAAGATGAAACGCGAATACATCGCGCCGTCTGTCGAATCGCTAAAACGCGACCTGCGGCTCAACCGCCTGCCGCGTCATATCGAATGTTTCGACATATCGCACATACAGGGAACGGACACTGTCGCCTCGATGGTTGTTTTCCGCGACGCGAAACCGAAGAAATCGGAATACAGAAAATATAAAATACGCAGCGTCACGAACGAAACAGGCGAGCCCGACGATTTTCTTTCGATGCGCGAAGTCATTCATCGCCGTTTCCGCCGTCTCAGAGAGGAAGGCAGCGAATTCCCCGACCTCGTGGTTATCGACGGCGGCAAAGGGCAGCTTTCTTCTGCTGTTTCTGTCTTCAACGACATGAACATAGAAATCGCTAACCCGAACGGCGAATCGGTTGAGGAGAAACAAAAAGCGCCGAACATAATCGGACTCGCGAAACGCCTCGAAGAAGTGTTTATGCCGAACGATCCCGACCCGCACACGGTTCCGAAAACCTCAAGCGGACTTAAATTGTTACAGAGAGTGAGGGACGAGGCGCACAGGTTCGCAATTGAGTTTCACCGCAGCCTTCGAAGCAAAAGAACAATCGTATCCGAACTCAATGAAATCAAAGGCATCAGCGACGCGTCGGCAAAAAAACTCCTGACGAAATACGGCTCCTTCGAAGGCGTAAAAGAAGCCGTCCTCTCAAACGAAGAGGAATTCGCACTCGACATGGGCAAGCGAGTCACCGGCGCCCTCGTAAAGTATTTCTTCGAGGCAGACAATGATGAGGAAGGCGACATGGAAAGCAAAACGAAAAACGAGCCCGCAAAAGACAGTGATATAAGTGATAACACAGATATTTCTTAGTGCACTAAGTGTCTTAGTGGTTAAATTAAATAAAAATAACTAAGTGTTCTCAGTGTCTTAGTGGTAAAAATAGTTAGTTCTTTACGGTAAAACGTTCTTAAAAGTAATTATAACTTAGTGTTCTAAGTGTCTTTGGTAAATTAACTTAATCAAAAACGTATGGCAAAAAAGAAAGCTCCGAAAACATTCATTCTCGACACGAACGTCATTCTTCACGACGCCACGTGCATTCATCAGTTTAAAGAGAACGACATCGTTATACCCCTCGCGGTTATAGAGGAAATCGACCATTTCAAAAGAGGCAGCCAGGTGATAAACCTTAACGCGCGAGAATTTGCCAGAACTCTCGACGAACTTACGGGCAACGCGCTCTTCAACGGCGGCGTGTCGCTCGGCAGGGGAAAAGGCAAAGTAAAGATAGCCATTACAAAAGGTCTCAGCGATGAAATCCGTGAAATATTCAGGGAAGACACCCCCGACCACAGGATTCTCAGCACCGCGTATGAACTTAAGAAAAAATCCAAAGACCCGAATGCAATAATACTCGTCACCAAAGACGTGAATCTACGCATGAAAGCGAAAGCCATCGGAGTGCTTTCCGAAGACTACACTACCGACCACATCGGGAACATAGAAGAACTCTACAGCGGCAAGGAAATAATAGAAGATTTCAGCGATGACCTGCTCAATAAAATTTACCAGATTCCTTTTAAAATTCCCGCTAAGGAAGTGCTCAAGAAAGACAAGAACGAGGTTCATCCGAATAAGTTTTATATAATCAGAAATAAGAACCGCTCCGTGCTCGGCTATCTCGATTCGCTGAAAGAATCTGTAGAAAGAATCGACAAGAATCCCGCATACGGAATAATGCCGCGCAACGCCGAACAGACCTTCGCAATGAACGCGCTGATAAACAAAAGCATCCCGCTCGTTTCGATAACCGGCAAGGCAGGCACGGGAAAAACTCTTCTGGCGCTGGCTTCCGCGCTTGCGGTGAAAAAAGAATACAGGCAGATTTACATCGCGCGCCCTATTATCCCGCTGAGCAATAAGGATATCGGCTATCTGCCAGGCGACGTAGACAGCAAACTCGCGCCTTACATGCAGCCGCTCTGGGATAACCTGAAAGTTATTCAGGACCAGTATCCCGACACCGACAAACACCATCAGGCGATTTCGAATATGGTTAAAGAAGAAAAACTGATTGTCGAGCCGCTGAGTTACATTCGCGGACGCAGCCTTCAGAGAATTTTCTTCATAGTCGATGAAGCGCAGAACCTTACTCCGCATGAAATAAAAACGATTATTACACGCGTCGGTGAAGGAACTAAACTCGTCTTCACGGGCGATATATACCAGATTGACCATCCGTACCTCGACTCGATGTCGAACGGGCTCTCATACCTCATCGAGCATTTCAAGGGGCAGAAACTTTATGCTCACATAAATCTTGAAAAGGGTGAAAGGTCGGAACTCGCCGAACTCGCGAGCAATTTACTTTAAAAAAGGAAACACAAAAAATGAAAATAGGATATCTTCAGTTCAAACCCGAACTTCACAACCCGGCGGTGAACACCGAAAAGGTCTCGGACTTCATCTCGGGCGCGGATTTCGACCTGCTTGTTATACCCGAACTTGCGAACTCGGGCTATCTGCTCAGTTCAATCGATGAACTCGAAAAGATTTCCGAGAACCCCGACAACGGGAAGTACTGCGCGATGCTTAAGAAAATCAGCAAGAAGAAAAACGCCTGCATAGTCTCGGGTTTCTGCGAAAGCACGAAGGACGGGAGTCAGAACGTTTACTACAATTCGTCTATACTTGTTTTCCCGGACGGTAAATTCAGGATTTACAGGAAGACGCATCTTTTCTACAACGAAAAGAATTTCTTCCAGTCCGGCAACACGGGTTTCTGGGTTTACGAAGTCCCGTCGGAGAAATACGGTGTCGTGAAAATCGGCATGATGATATGCTTCGACTGGATTTATCCGGAAGCCGCGCGCACGCTCGCTTTGCGAGGAGCGCAAATTATCTGTCACCCCTCGAACCTCGTTATGCCGTACTGCCAGAATTCGATGTACACACGAGCAATCGAAAACCGCGTGTTCACAATCACGGCGAACAGAATCGGAACGGACGCAATAGGGAAGGATACCGTGTCATTCACGGGCGGCAGCGTAATCCTTAATCCAAACGGCGATTACATCTCACGTGCCTCCGTCGACAAAGAAGAAATCAACATAGTCGAAATAAACCCGAATGACGCGAAAAATAAATTCATAAACGACAAGAACAACCTCTTCGACGAGCGCCGCGAAATGTTCTATTACAGGTAAGAATATTTTATTGACAGGCATGTCCCCATAAATATGGGTATGTCCGTATTGACAGGTATGTCCCCCTTTGGAGGGGCCGAAGGGTCGCCGTGGCGATGTGTTGCTTTAGCCGCAGATGAAGACAAAATCACCAGTTTGCTAATTGAAGTTTGAAGATTGAAGATTGAAGATTTCTTTCG
>JAJTBN010000125.1 GCA_021286895.1 Bacteroidota bacterium
TCTCGGTATCGCCAGTCTCACGAGTTCCATGTCGGCGGGAATAAGTTTTCCGTCCGCGTCGTATTTCCCGAACATAACGCTGCCGATTTCCACCGCCCTCACTCCGCCGACTCTGTAAAGTTCGACTACGAGCGCCTGTCCAGGATATTTGTCGGGAGGAATGTTCGGCAAAAATCCTTTCGCGTCGACGTATATCGCGTGACCGCCCGGGGGCTGAATAATCGGGATTCCGTTTTCCGTAAGTTTGTCGCCGAGATACTTCGATGAGTGTATTCTGTAATGCAGGTAACTTTCGTCAACGATTTCTTCAAGTCCCTGCGCTATTGCTTCCATATCCCTTCCCGCGAGACCGCCGTACGTTTCGTAACCTTCCGTGATTATCAGCAGGTTCTTGCAGTTCTGGTACCAGTCTTCATCGTTCATCGCCAGAAATCCGCCGATATTCGCGAACGCGTCTTTCTTTGCCGACATTGTGCAGCCGTCGGCATAAGAGAACATTTCCTTGCAGATGTCTATCACCGGCTTGTTCTCGTAACCTTTTTCCCTCATTTTAATGAAGAAAGCGTTCTCCGCGAACCTGCAAGCGTCGATGAAAAACGGCACTCCGTGCTTTTTGCAAATCTTGCCGACTTCTCTGATGTTCTCCATTGAAACAGGTTGTCCGCCGCCGGTGTTGTTCGTCACTGTAATCATACAGACAGGGATGTTTTCCTTTCCGTGTTTCTTCATGAACTCCTCGAGTTTCTTGGTGTCCATGTTTCCCTTGAATGGATGAATCACCTCGGGATGCTTGCCTTCTTCAATTACCAGGTCGACGGCTTCAGCGCCGTTAAATTCAATGTTTGCCCTTGTAGTGTCGAAGTGATTGTTGCTGGGTATGAATTTTCCTTTTCCCGCGTTATTGAATCTTCCTTCCTCGTCTATGCTGCTCAGCAGAAACTGAAATAAAATTCTTTCCGCCGCGCGTCCCTGATGAACGGGAATTATATGCTTAAATCCGAAAATATTCTTCGTCGCGCTCTCGAACCGGAAATAAGATTTCGAGCCTGCATAAGATTCGTCGCCGTCCATAATCGCGGCCCATTGTTTCGCGCTCATCGCCGATGTTCCGCTGTCCGTCAAAAGGTCAATCAGAACGTATTCCGCCGGAATCATAAACGGATTGTAAAACGCTTTTTTAAGTATTTCTTCTCTCTGTTCAACAGTCGTAGTCTTTACGGCCTCTATCGATTTTATCCTGAATGGTTCAATTATTGTCTTCATATATGTTTATTAAGTGTTTGAATTAACAATTTACGAAATCGTTTTCAAATAAATAATTCCAAAAGGAATCAGAGAAGCACTTCCTCCCGTTTGTAATTACCCTCAGCCACTTCGTACGCCGTCATGTACGCGAGTCTGCACATCTTCTCAAACGTCGTCTTGTTGAGCGTTTCGGGCTTGTCGCCGGGCAAATGCAGATGAGTGTAACTGAAATACGATACGAAATAAAGGCACGGAATCTTTATGCTGTGAAAAGGCGCCGCGTCCGCTCCTCCGCCGTTCCATGTGCGCGTTATCATGTCTTTCGTGTAGAGCGAATCCGCCGTTCTCGCTATCTGCCACAGCGCAGGCGCGCTCTTTCCGTTGCCTACCTGCATACTGTCTCCGTGTCCGACGCAGTCGTTATTAAGCATGGCGACTGTCTTTTCAACAGGCACAAGCGGATTGTTGCAGTAAAATGTTGAACCCTGCAATCCCGATTCTTCGTTAGAAAAAAGTATGAACAGTATTGACCTCTTCGGTTTAATTCCCGCCTTCACGAACGTTCTCGCCATCTCCAGCACCGATGCCGAGCCGGAGGCGTTGTCGTTCGCTCCGGGAAAATACACTTCTCCCGCCTGGCTGCCTACATGGTCGAGATGCGCTCCGATTATTATATACTCATCCTTCATCGCCGGGTCCGAGCCTTCGAGAATTCCCGCGATGTTCATCGTTCTTCTGTCTTTCGTGTAGTTCGCGGTAACCTGAAGAAAAACCTTCGAGTTTACGCTGAAGGAAAACGGTTTCTTGTTATCGTCTATCTCAGTCTGCAGCGATTTAACCGTTTTGTCGGAAGGCGCGAGAATCTCGTCTGCGGCGTACAGTTCAGCGTGTATCATCGGCAGTGAAATCAGATGCTCGCCCTCGCCGTCAAGCACGCTGCCAATCGGCTTCTGCGGGTTCGCGTCATTCGGTTTCGAAACGAATATCACGCCGACGGCTCCGCGGTCAAGAGCAATCTTTCCGCGATATCTTAGAGACTGGTTCCAGTCTTTGCCGTTCAGTTTCCATGACGGCGTCTGCTTGAACATCATCACTATCTTTCCCTTAACGTCGATTCCCGCATACTCGTCGAAATTATCTTCAGGATATGAAAACCCGTATCCGACGAAAACCACAGAGGCTTCTTCCTTTCCCGAGCCTGTAAACCCTCTGCAGATGTAGTCTTCACCGAGTTTGTAAGCTTTTCGCGCGCCGCCGTTTTGTAAAAGTTCAAACCTGCAGGGAGCGGCAATATCATTGTATTCAGTCGTGAACGTCTGGTAGTATCCTTCGTTTCCCGCGGGTTTCAAACCGAGCGATTTGAATTCGTCCGCCATGAACTCCGCTGCTTTGTAGAATCCTTCGCTGCCCGCGAGCCTTCCGTTAAGTTCCGGAGACGCGAGGTATTCGACGGTCTTAATCAGGTTTTCTCCCTTTATTAAATCTGCACCCGGATACTTAGGGCTGCCGCTGCTGACGAATCCGGAAAGAACAAATGCGAATAATACGGAAAATATTTTAAATGATTTCATCATGTCAAAATTTTCTTAAAATACACAAATTATTTCTTAATTGCGTTAATGTAATTTGTGTTTTCGGTTTCCGGATGTTTACTTTCCCGCTTAATTTTATCATTTCAATCCTAAATAAAATCATTTACTATTTCAAAAAACAAAGAAAAACTGAAAATGCCTGATATGAAAAAAATATTTCTGCTTCTGCTTTTTTCCGCGTTTTTCCTCGGCTCCGACGCCATCGCGCAGGACAAGGAAATTACTCTGGAATCTATTCTGCTGAAACCCGAATTCTCATCCGCGGGACTTCCCGATTACCGTTCCATGCCCGACGGCATACATTATTCTTTTCTCGAAGACGATAATTCAATCAACGTCTACGAATACGAGACCGGCAAGCCCGTTAAGACTCTGCTCGACGAAAAAGAGTTCGCAAGGCTATCCGGCATCGAAAAGCCCGATATACGGGACTACAATATTTCAGGTGATGAATCAAAAATACTTATAACAACAGACGTCGAACGTCTCTACCGCAAATCAATCGTTTCAAATTACTATGTTTACGACGTAAAAGCGAACACGCTGATGCTCGTTACAAAAAACGGGAAAGCGCGTGCCGCCGAAATCTCGCCGGACGGTTCTTACGTAGCGTATGTTGCCGACAATAATCTTTTTGTCCGCAGCCTTAAATCAGGAGATGAAATCCGTGTGACAAAAGACGGCGAACAGAATAAAATAATAAACGGCGTACCCGACTGGGTGTACGAAGAGGAACTCGGACTCACGAAAGCGTTCGAGTGGTCGCGCGACGGAAAAAAAATCGCGTGGATTCGTTTCGACGAATCGGGTGTGAAAGAGTATAACCTTACCTACTATGGCGGACTTTATCCGAATGAATCGAAATATAAATACCCGAAAGCCGGGGAATGCAATTCTGTTGTCTCCGTTCATGTTTTCGATATCAAAGAAGGGAAATACGTGAAAGCGGATATCGGAGCCGACCCCGATATCTATATTCCGAGAATTCAGTTCACTCCGCAGAACGTTCTCTCAATAATAAGATTGAACCGCCTTCAGAACAGGGAAGACATATTGTTCGCCGACGCGGTTACAGGGGCAACTAAAACCGCTTACACCGAAGAAGCGAAATACTACATAAGAGAATCGCTCGACCTGACTTTCCTTAAGGACGGCAGTTTCATACGTATAAGCGATAAGGACGGATACGCGAACGCATATATACATTCCGCGGACGGAAAAGTCGTGTCGCAAATCACTAAAGGCGCGCCCGGTATCGCCGACCTAAAAGGCGTCGACGAAGACAACCGGACGATATACTTCGCCGCGTTCGAATCCGCGCCTTACAACAGGGACATCTTTTCAATAAAGTTCGACGGTTCGGACAGAAAAAAACTTTCGGTAAAAGAAGGATTCAACAACGCGCTCTTCACTTCGAAATTCAAGTATTATATTCTCAGCAATTCCGACGCGAACACGCCTTCGGCGCAGACGCTTTACGATATAAGCGGCAGGGAAGTGAAAGTTCTGAACGAAAACAAAAAACTAAAAGAAAAACTCGCGGACTATACTCTCGCTAAAAAAGAATTCTTCACTTTCAAAACGTCCGACGGCGTCGAACTTTACGGATGGATGATGAAACCCGTCAACATGGACGGGACGAAGAAATATCCTCTTCTGATGTATGTTTACGGCGGACCCGGCTCGCAGATGGTGCTTAATGCCTGGGGCGGCAATGATTACATGTGGTACCAGATGCTATGCCAAAAGGGATATGTAATCGCCTGCGTCGACGGCAGGGGAACGGGCGCACGCGGCTCGGAATTCGAAAAACAGATTTACAGGCAGATGGGGAAACTCGAACTCAACGACCAGATAGAGGCGGCGAAATATTTCGGCGGGTTGAATTATATCGATAAGGACAGAATAGGCATCTGGGGCTGGAGTTTCGGCGGGTACATGTCTTCTCTCTGCATAACCGCGGGTTCGGATTATTTCAAATTCGCGATTGCCGTCGCTCCCGTAACTTCGTTCAGATTTTACGATAATATTTACACGGAAAGATTTCTCGGTCTGCCGAAGGACAATCCTTCGGGCTACGACGACAACGCGCCGCTGACTTACGCCGAAAAACTGAAAGGGAAATTTCTAATCGTTCACGGCTCGGGCGACGATAACGTGCATTACCAGAACACTATGGAATTCGTGAACGAACTGATTAAAGCGAACAAACAGTTCGAAATGCAGATTTATCCGAACAGGAACCACAGCATCGTCGGCGGGAACACCCGCTATCATCTGTTTAAAAGAATGACTGATTTTATCCAAAACAATCTTTAAAAATGAAAGAAGCATCGTTTTACATAACGGAAAATAAAGGCAGAGTGAAATGCGTTCTCTGCCCGAAATTTTGCGTCATACCCGAGGGGTCAGTGGGCGTCTGCGGTACGAGGGAAAATTTTTCCGGTAAACTGTATGCTCTGTCTTATTCGAAACCTGTAGCGATTCATCTCGACCCCATCGAGAAGAAACCGCTCTACCATTTTCATCCCGGCGCGAAAATTCTGTCCGTAGGAACTCTCGGATGCAACCTGAACTGCAGGTTCTGCCAGAACTTCGACATAAGCCAGCAGTTCGAGAAAGAAGACTTCGATAATATTACAGAAGTCACTCCCGAGCAGATATTAAGCATCTGCAAGAAGAACGGTTATAAATTCGTCGCGTTTACTTACAACGAGCCTTCCGTCTTCTTCGAGTATATGTTCGACATCGCGTCGCTCTGCAAGGAAAACGGCATCGGCACTGTATCGGTCTCGAACGGACAGATTAACGAAGAGCCGCTCCTGAAACTGATAGATTACATCGACGCTTTCAATATCGACCTCAAGTCGTTTAACGCCGATTTCTATAAAAAGATATGCGGCGGCGATATCGAAACAACGAAGCGGGCAATCGAAATTATTTCCGGAAAGAAAAAACACCTTGAGGTTACTTTCCTTCTTATTGAAGACCTCAACGACGATGAAGATGAATTCGACTCGATGTGCAGGTATATCGCGGGACTCGACAAAAATACCGTCCTGCATATATCACGCGCCTTCCCGAGATACAAGATGGATTTTGAACCGACACCGGTTGAATTAATTGACAGATTTCAAAAACACGCAAGCAGATACTTAAATTACGTCTATGCAGGAAACATATAAATATAGAATAAAATACATTCTGGCCGTTCTTCTTTTTCTTCCGCTTATCGTTTCTTTCAAATGCGAAAGAAACGAAACGCGCGCGTCTGATAAGGACGGGCAGGTAACTCCCGCCGATACGAATAAAATACCGGCAGGGCTGAGGAACCTTTTAAAAGCATATCCCGACTTTCTTGAGCGCGCGGACGCGAACCATCTTTACTGGAAAGACGGGACCGTGATGACCTACGACGACGGCAGGGAGAAAACGTACGAGGAAAAACTCGACGACCCCGACCTCGAAGACATGATGTCTCAGAAATACACCGCCGGCGGCGACTGGGATGAACCGCCTGCTGAAAATTTTGAGCCGGGAAGAATAAGGTACGAACCGTTCTTCGCGAAAATGTACGGCGCGTCAAAATCCGAAGTCATGAACAACCTTGTTACAATAGTCTGGACGCCCTCCGGCGAAAGACTGCAGATATCGGCTGTAAACGGAGTCGATAAAATTCTCAAGGAAACAGCGGAAGACCTGCTGAACCTCGACAGGGATTTTTTAAAGTATGTGAAGAAAACGGCAGGCACATTTAATTACAGGAAGATTGCAAAGACTAACCGAATGAGCACGCATTCTTACGGAATTGCCATAGATATAAATACGGCCTATTCCGACTACTGGCAGTGGGATAACTCGATGACATATAAAAACAGGATTCCGATTGAAATTGTCGAAGTCTTTGAAAAGCACGGATTCATATGGGGAGGCAAATGGTATCATTACGATACAATGCACTTTGAATACCGCCCCGAACTTCTAAACTGAATGCCATGAAAGAGAAAATCAGAAAGCCCGTCTGCTCGGGAACCTGGTATTCCGATAATCCCGATACTCTTGCCGACGAAGTCGATTATTACCTCGGCGAAGCGAAGTACGAAAGCCTTAAGGTCCGCGCCGTAATCGTCCCGCACGCGGGGTTTATGTTCTCGGGTAAAACGGCGGCGCACTCTTTTAAACAGATACCTCCGGAAACGAGAACGGCAATCATACTCGGGACGTCGCACAGATACCCGCTTACCGGCGCCTGCCTCATAGCGTATGACTACTACGCGTCTCCGCTCGGACTCGTAAAACTCTCGGACAAAACCGTTCCGTTCCTTTCCGAAAAAGAAGTAGTGTCCGTTCAGGCCGCCGACAAAGAGGAACATTCCATAGAAATAGAAATTCCGTTCCTTCAGAGAAAACTCAATAACTTTACGATACTGCCTGTCATCGTGGGAGAAGTTGACCCGGAAGAGTTTTCGAAGACGCTTGAAAAATATCTTGACGAGAAAACCGTCATAGTCGTATCCGTCGACCTGAGCCACTTTCATTCTTACGATAAAGCTGTTAAACTGGATAAATACAGCATCGATTCCATACTCAGTCTTAAGGATGAAAATATCAAGGATGCAGAGATTGATTCGCCTCATGCCGTTTCATCGGTGATTAAACTCGCGCAGAGGAGGAAATGGAAGACGAAACTTCTTGATTATAAAAATTCCGGCGATGTTATACATGACAGGTCCTCCGTCGTCGGATATTCTTCAATAATTTTTTACGAGTGATTATGGAAAAGTATTTTTCGGATGAAGACAAAAAAATCATGACGGCTCTGGCGAAGGATGCCGTGGAAAGATACGTCAGGACGGGAAAGAGAGCGTCTCTTTCAGAAGCGCCAGCATCGCTGAAGAAAAATCTGGCGTGCTTCGTTACGCTGAATTACGGCGGCGACCTCCGCGGGTGCATAGGAACGCTCGAACCCGAGGGAACGCTTTACGATAGCATTATAGACAACGCAATCTCGGCGGCTTCCCGCGACTACAGGTTCGCGCCGGTGGAGGAGAAGGAACTTCAGGGCATTACGTACGAGGTTTCTGTTCTATCCGAACCCGTTCCGTTCGCGCCTTCTTCCGCTGACGAACTTCTTACCGGCATAAAAGGCAAAGGAGTTATAATACGAAAAGACCTTCGGAGCGCGGTATATCTGCCTCAGGTCTGGGAGCATTTTACGGACAGCGGCGACTTTCTTTCAAGCCTTTGCCGTAAAGCGGGGTTTTCGCCGAACGAATGGAAAGATTACAGGAATATGTATTTTTTTGTTTTTAATCTTATGCAATAATTTCGTAATTTAATTCATGGCAGAATTTATAGAAAAACCTTCCATCGTAAAAGCGGCAGGTAACAAGGAAAAAATTATTAAGGAATTTGTCGGCGCGGTAAATACGGGCGGCAAAAACCTTAGCATCGCGCAGATGCACAGCCCGCAGGGCTGGGTCGAACCGGGACAAACGCCTGAATTCGACGAATACACTCTCGTGCTCGAAGGGTCGCTGCGAGTTAAAACACGCGGCAAAGAGTATAACGTGAGCGCGGGTCAGTGCATCATAATCCGGAAGAACGAATGGGTTCAGTACAGTTCGCCGGATTCGGACGCGAAATACGTTTCCGTATGCGTGCCGGCTTTTACACCGGATACAGTCCACAGGGATTAAATTTTTAATTAAAAATATATCATGAAGAAAATCATTTTCATTTGCTTTGCATTGCTGCTCTTTGTTTCCGCGGTATCGTATTCGCAGGAGCAGATTTCCTCAAAAGACGCCAAGGACTACATCGGCAAAACCGTTCAGGTGAAGGGCGTCGTATCGGGCGTGTTCACTTCTCAGAAAGGAAATACTTTCATTAACTTCGACGAAAAATCCCCGAACCAGACTTTCACAGCGGCGATTTTCAGCGACTCAAACGTCGACTATTCGAAAATTATTGAAGGCTGCATCCTTACGGTTTACGGCGAAGTAAAAGAGTACAAAGGCAAACCAGAAATCGTCATCGCAACAAGCGACCAGATTATTAGCATAGAACAAAAGTAAAAATAACGTTCACTGTTAATATCACGCTTATATAATTTTGTCATTCCTTTATGTTAAAATGCAAGTCTGCAATAGAGTATAAAAATATATGACAAGTCTTTT
>JAJTBN010000126.1 GCA_021286895.1 Bacteroidota bacterium
TGCTGCCTGTTGGGTGTATGAATTAAAGGAAATACTAAATCTTTCTACATTTTGGCACACCGGCAGTCTAAAAAAGTGTACGGTAATACTGCGTGAAATTTTATATCAAATTTTATGATTAATATATTTGTACTGAAATTATTAATTTCTTTTCATGCTTGAAGATTTTATAAAAGAACCTTTTCTCGGGTTTGACAGAAAATCGGTTGATTTTCTTAATAAACTAAGGAATAAGAGGTATAATAATAAAACGTGGTTCGACGCTAACCGCGATACTTATGAGACGCATCTTAAGCATCCTATGAGAACGCTTATTGATACTTTGGCGTCTGAACTGAAGAAAGTAGACGATACATTCTTCATTACGTATAAGTCGATACTGCGTATTAACCGTGATATCAGATTTAAGGCTGACAAAACTCCTTACAAGACAAATTATGCCGCTGCTTTCACGTATGAACGCCAGAAAACCCCCGATATTCCCCAGTATTATTTCGAGTTGTCTTACAACGAATTCCTTTTTGCCGCAGGTCAGTATAGCATGGAACCTGACGCTCTAAAAAAAATCAGACGCGGTATTTACGGGAAATACGATGAGTTTAATGAAATTATAAACGACAGGAAATTCAGAAAGAATTACGGTAATGTTCTCGGCATTTCACTTCAGAAACTTCCCAAGGAGTTTTCAGGAAAGTATCTTTCTCCCGAACTTGAGAAGTTTCTTAAAATGAAACAGTTCTATGTCTACAGAACTTTCGAGCCTGATGTCGCTTTCAGTCCGTATCTCGTCGACCTTATTATCGAAGAAGTAAAAACGACACATGATTTTACTAAATTTTTGTTTAAAACTATTTGATATATTCTTAATCTAATCATGACTATATGAAAAATTATTTTGTTGACGGTCTCTCGGTTAACGATTGCATGAATGGTAAATCCCCTCTTGTCTTCGTTCACGCGTTTCCTCTGAATTCAATGATGTGGAACGTGCAGACGGAATATTTTTCGAAAAGTTTCAGGACAGTGTCTTACGATGTCCGCGGTCTCGGCAGAAGCAGGTCGGAGGATAACCAGTTCATGATGGAAATGTACATAAACGACCTCTTCACAGTTATAAAAAATCTCGATGCGGGTAAAGTCCACGCTGTAGGTCTTTCCATGGGCGGTTACATTATTCAGGGCGCGGTGCTTAAAAATCCCGGACTTTTCAAGACGATAACACTTGCCGATACCAAAGGCGACAGGGACAACGATGATGCGCTCGCTTCGAGAGCCGCTTCGATTAGACTTCTTAAGTCAGGTAACAGAAAAGAATTCACGGATACTTTCGTAAAACGGCTGCTGAACAAAAACAGTTACAATTCTGAAATAAGAATTCAAGTAGAAAAAATGGTTTCGGAAAACACCGACGAAGGTATATGCGGCGCGCTTCTTGCGCTTGCTACGAGGTACAATCACCTTTCCGGATTACCCGGCTTAGATGTTCCCGCGCTCGTAATGACAGGCAGCGATGACGTCCTCACTCCTCCTTCGGAAGCCGAAAAACTCAGTTCGGCGCTCAAAAACTCCCAACTGAAGATTATTCCTGACAGCGGTCATATGTCAAATATCGAAAACCCTTCCGTATTCAATTCGACGTTGGAAAATTTTCTGAAAGCGCATGAAGGAAATTAAAGTACTGGGTGTCAGCGTTAACGACTACGGCGGCAGAGGCGAGCCTCTCGTTTTCGTTCATTCTTTTCCGATGAACAGCGGCATGTGGGACAGACAGGTCGGATATTTCAGGGATAAATTCAGGGTTATTACTTACGACCTGCGCGGCATGGGAAAGAGTTCCGACAAAGACAACGTTTTCACGATGGAAAAACTCGTGAATGACTTCTTCCATATCATCAATAATCTTAAACTCGGGAAAGTTCACGCGTGCGGGCTTTCTATGGGAGGTTACATTCTGATGCGCTCGGCTGTCAAAGACCCCGAACGCTTTCTTTCGCTTGCCGTCGTGAACACAAAATCCGAAAAAGACGACGACGAAACGCTGCTGAAAAGATCGAACGCTGTGATTAAAATAAAATCGGGCGGACGGGATACATACATAGACAAACTTATTCCCGGACTATCATCTTCAGAGAATGAAGAACTTGAAAAAGAAATAAGGAATATCATTAATCATAACAGCGACGAAGGGATTTGCGGCTCTCTGCTCGCGCTTTCAACAAGAACGAATACTCTTGAAGGAATGACAGGTTTGAAGGTGCCGGTTCTTCTCATGTCTTCCACTGATGATAAAATTACTCCCGCGCGCAACCTTAATCTTATTTTCGATAAATTCGCGGAATCGGGAAAAACTGAACAATTTGCGGCGATGTACAGGTTTTCGGGCTGCGGGCATTTATGCAACATGGAAAACCCGGCAGAATTCAACGCCGCGCTTGAATGGTTTCTGAATTGTATTGAAATTGAACGGACAAAAGGATAATTTGTGACACTACGGCGAGTATAGCTCAGTTGGCAGAGCGTCAGATTGTGGCTCTGAATGTCACGGGTTCGAGCCCCGTTACTCGCCCTCTTTCCTCAAAAATTCCGGGAACTTATACAATATAATAAAATTTTTACTTTTTTCTTTTATTACTTTTTGGGAACTTTTTACAAACGATAATTTAACTTGACTATGTATCCTGAAATAAGTAGTTTATTTTGTTTATTTTATGGCGAGAAAGAAGTCAAAACCGGAAGAAAAAGTTAAGGAAAAACCGTCGAAGAAGGAAGAAGAATTACGCAACGACTACGACAGCGATTACGAAGAAGAGAAGGAAGACGAAGAAGAAGAACAGAGCCTCGAAGGTTACCTTAGCGAAGAAGAAATCGAGAAGCTTAAAGAGGAATTTAAAAAAGAAGCAATCCCCCATATAGGCTTGTTGTATAACTATGCCTATAAAATGACGGGAAACTCCGATGACGCAGACGACCTCCTTCAGGAAACCTATCTGAGAGCATACAGATTCTTTCACAAATTTGAAAAAGGCACTAACTGCAAGGCATGGCTTTTTCGCATAATGAAGAATCTCTTCATAAACAATTACAGGAAGACACAGAAAACGCCCGGACAGGTAGACTACGACGAAATTGAAAACTTCTTTGAGACAATCAAGTCCGAAAGGCTCGATACAGCCGACCTTCAGGAAAAAGTATTCAATAACCTGCTCGATGATGAGGTCACCAGAGCGCTGAACTCACTGCAGGACGACTTCAAGACCGTTATTATTCTCTGCGACCTGGAGGGGCTGAGTTATGAAGAAATCGCCGATTTCGTCCAGTGCCCTATCGGCACCGTTAGAAGCCGACTCCACAGAGCGAGAAAACTTCTCGCGCATAAACTGTACAAATACGCCAAAGAAAAAGGATACGACGTCGAAAGCGTCGTGGCCTGAACTTCACTGGATTAATTGCTAATCAAATATTTTACTACTTTTTATTTTCTAAATGAATTATTTTAATTTAATCGTTTAAATTTAAATTTATTCATAATGAGAACCATCAATTTGTTAGTAGCGCTTTCAGTTTTTTTGTTCTTAAACGGATGCGGGAAGAAGGATGAAAAACCCGTAACGGAACAAAAGAAAACGGAAACGACTCAGCAGACAACACAGCAAACCACAACACAACAGTCATCTGATAAACAGGTATACAAAATATCCGCGGTAGACGAAGCGAAGGGCGATAAGGTTGCTCCGAATGTTACCTGGGATGAAAACGGCAAGAAAGTAACATTTGCTGATGCTAAGGGAAAAGTACTTTTCCTGAATTTCTGGGCTACATGGTGCAGTCCGTGCAAGAAAGAAATGCCTGACCTTTCAGCAATAAATACTGAATTAAAAGATAAAAATTTCAAGATGTACGGCATCAATGTTTTCCAGAAAGGCAATACCACTATCGACGATGTGCTCAAGACCATCCCCGTCTCTTATCCGATTCTCGACGGCAATGATAACGTTGTGAAAGCTTTTGAAAAAGCTTCGGGAGCGCCTATGGACGGCGTACCAACAACATTTATAGTCGATAAAACGGGAAAAATCGTCGAAACACTCGTAGGCGTCAGGGATAAAGATACTTATCTGACACTTATAAAGAAATATCTCTAATTTTAAGGATTATGTAAAAAACCCTCCTTTCACGGAGGGTTTTTTGTTTATATTAGTTTTTTTAATATTATATGAGTATTTTAATTGATTAGATGAAGAAAAGGATTGGAATACTGGGCTCTACAGGCTCAATTGGTACAAATTCGCTCGAAGTTATCAGAAACCTCAACAGACAGGGATTCGAATGCGAAATCGTTTTTCTTTCATGTAATAACAATATCGGTAAATTTATAGAGCAAATCAGGGAATTCAATCCTTCCACAGTGGTCCTTCACAATGAAGCCAGACTTACTGAACTAAAAGATTCCGGGATTCCGAAACTACCGGAAATTTTAACGGGCTACGACACACTTTCCGAACTCGTGGGAAGGGATAATTACGATATTCTTATCAATTCGCTCGTGGGTTTTGTGGGTCTCGTACCAACTCTCGAAGCCGTGAAACGCGGGAAAAGAGTGGCACTCGCGAATAAAGAGACGCTCGTCGTAGCCGGGAAACTCATAAACGACGCGCTCGAAAGCAGCGGCGCCGAACTTTTACCGATTGACAGCGAACATTCAGCAATATTTCAATGTCTTACAGGCGAAAATCACAGAGATATTTATAAAATTATACTTACTGCTTCAGGCGGCCCATTTCGAGGATATTCAAGTAAAGAACTCGCGGATGTTACAGTCGAGCAGGCACTGCGGCATCCGAACTGGAATATGGGTAACAAGATAACGATTGACTCTGCTACGCTTATGAATAAAGGTCTCGAAGTGATTGAGGCTAAATGGCTTTTTAATATAGCAATTAATGATATAGATGTAATAATTCACCCACAATCTGTTATTCACTCGATGGTAGAATTCCGCGACGGCTCCGTGAAGGCGCAAATGGGTATGCCGGACATGAAAGTCCCCATACAATATGCGATAACCTACCCCGACAGGTACGGCAGCGATTTCCCTAAAATCGACTTCCGGAATACCGGAAGCCTTGAATTTGAGAAACCGGATTTAAGCACTTTCAGATGTCTGAAACTTGCTTTCGAATCGATTGAAAAGGGCGGTACATACCCTGTCGTATTAAACGCGGCAAACGAGGTGGCGGTTGAGCTTTTTCTCAATAAAAAGATAGGATTTCTTGACATTGCAGCGATAATCGAAAAAGAACTTGACATTCACGAAAGTGCAGAGAATTATGAACTTCAAGATTTGATTAAAATTGATAAATTCACGAGAAATAATGTTTTAAAGAAGAATCTGTAAATTTTTAATAACTTTTATTTGTTTTAGTCGTATAGAATCGATAATAACATAACATGGAAATAATAAGCACCATATTTTATTTTTTAATCGTAATCGGAGTGTTGGTATTTGTTCATGAATTCGGACACTTTTTTGCCGCCAGAATGACAGGCATGCGCGCTGAAGTTTTCGCATTCGGTATGGGTTACAGATTGTTAGGCTACAATAAAGTCACAGGTTTTAGTTTCGGAAAACTTCGCGAAGACGCGGAACTCGGCAGCCACACGGATTACAGAATCTGCGCTTTCCCGATTGGAGGTTACGTAAAGATTCCGGGCATGATTGACGAGAGTTTAGACAAGGATTTCATAAAATCGGAACCGCAGCCGTGGGAATACAGGGCAAAGCCCGTTTGGAAAAGAATGATTGTAATCACAGCAGGCGTATTGATGAACATACTTCTTGCATTCCTCGTCTTTTACATGCTGTCGATTGTTAAAGGGAAAAATCTTTACGAAACTACTGAAATCGGATACGTCGCTAAAAACTCCGCTGCTTATGAATTCGGACTTAAAGAAGGCGACAAAATTCAAAATATAAACGGAAGTAAAATTGAATACTGGGATGATGTACAGAGCAAACTTTACATCGATAATCTCGGCGAATCCATAAAAATAGATTTATTAAGAAACGGCCAGCCCGTAACGATACAGATACCCAAAGATAAAGTCGGCATACTCGGCGACAAGCCTTTCGGTATTTACTCGGCAGGCATTCAGACTATTATAAACGGAGTTGTTTCTGGCAAACCCGCTGAAATCATAGGATTGCAGAAAGGCGACGAAATAACTTATCTCGCGGGTGAAAAAATAACAAACCCGTTGAAATTTGTTGAAGTCATTAAGACTAACGCGAACAGGCAGATTGAAATAAAATACATTCGCGGAGGAGCGGAATCGGTTTCTAAAATAACGCCGTCCGCGGATTCGACAATCGGAGCCGATATTGTTTCGAAATACACAGGCGTCCTCAAGGAAAAGAAATACAACGTCGTATCCGCTGTTCCTCACGCGTTCAGCGAAATGTACTATTACGGAGTTGAGGTATTCTTTAAATCAATAGCGAAGGTTATCAAAGGCGACATTCCTTTTAAGAAAGCAATCGGCGGTCCGATTAAGATTGCCCAGGCGTCGGCTCAGTCTGCCGAAAGCGGATTCTTCTCTTTCATAGGATTCGTGGCGCTGCTTTCGATGTCTCTCGCGGTGATAAATATACTGCCCTTCCCAGCTCTCGACGGCGGACATTTCATGATACTCTTGTGGGAAGCGATATTCAGAAGGCCGGTTTCTTACAAGATACAGATTGCATTGCAGAACATAGGATTCATTCTGCTGATAGCATTGATGCTCTTTGTGATATACAACGATATTATTTCGATAAAATAAATTTTGCATTTACAGTGTTTGTCATCCCCGAATAAACTTGTCGGGGATCAAGACGCAAATAAGAAATTACGAGACTTAGTTTTATTCTTGTTTTTGATTCCCGCCAGGAGCATGCGGGAATGACAAAGGGTATATATGCAAAAAGGCGGTTATTACCGCCTTTTTCTTTATATAAAAACCGTATTACTTCCTGTGCGTTACCATTGCCGAAGCCTGCGCTTTCGGGAAAATAATCATCTCGGCGATTACGGTATTCTCGTCTCTTGTAGCGATGAAAGCCACCGCGTCAGCGATATCTTCGCCCTTAAGCGGCTGCATGCCGGTATATGTCGCGTCAGCCCGTTGTTTGTCGCCTCTGTACCTGACGATACTGAATTCGGTGTTCACCATACCCGGGTCAACAGTAGAAACCCGCACGGATGTCCCGGCAAGGTCAAGTCTCATTCCCTTAGTAATCGCGTCCACAGCGTGTTTGCTTCCGCAGTAAACGTTGCCCGCGGGATAGACTTCATGTCCCGCAATCGAGCCGATATTGATTATATGCGCGGATTTTCTTTTTAGCATATAAGGAAGAACGGCTTTCGTAACATAGAGCAGACCTTTCACATTCGTATCAATCATTTCCTCCCAGTCGAGAAGCACGCCGTCCTGAATCTTGTTCAGTCCGCGCGAAAGTCCGGCGTTATTAAGAAGCACTTCGATATTTTTCCATTTCGCGGGAAGCGAGTCAATCGTTTCATTAACGACGTCGAAATTTCTTACATCCATCTCAAACGCGAACACTTCCGTTTTATATTTCTTAACGAGCGTAGCCGCGAGTTTTTCGACACGCTCTTTTCGTCTCGCGCAGATAAGGATTTTCGCGCCCATTGACGCGAACTTTTCCGCGCAAGCCTTGCCTATTCCGCTCGACGCGCCTGTAACGAACACAACTCTATTTTTTAGATTCTTCATAATTTTAAATTAATTTTTCTTTGCGTCTTTTATTCCCGGTTTATTTTTATTTATTAGTATTTCCGATTTTTTCCGCTTAATCTCATTCAGTTTCACTATTGACTCGTTATATGCAGGGTCGTTATCCTTAACCAGTAAAAAATGAAATTCAGCGAGTTCATACTCCTCAGCGCTGAAATAAATCATACCTTGTTGATAATGAGTCAGTTTATTTATGTTTATCGTATTGTCAGACTGTACCGGTATTTTAAACATTGTCTTTATGCTGTCAGGCGTTACTTCAAGGATTCTTTCATTTTTCCCTCCGTTTTTGTTTTTAGTAAAGAACAATCCTGCGGTTGATAATATAACTGAAATAACCGTGATGACAATGAAATGAATAAAATGTGCCGTCAAACATCCTTTTAAATTAGAAGCCGACTTCTTTAACGGATTTTCATAAAACGGAGCAATATATTCTTTGTAATATTCTGGATCCTCATTTTTGTATTTCTCGGCGAGTGAATCAAAATACGGTCTGTTGTGCAGATAGTATTTTTCAAGGTTCTCTCTTGACGGTCCTCTCATTTTTATTCCACCAAACTGTTTTCGAAATCGTAGTCCATCTTGAAGAAACGTATGGCTTTGAATATCGACTTCGCGATTTCCTCCTGCCCCTTATCTGATTTGAGATATTCCTCGTCTGTCTTGTTTGTCAGATAGCCGCATTCTACGAGCACTGTCGGCATACTCGCGCTCAGCAGCACCCAGAAACCCGCCTGAAACATTCCTCTCGAAGGAAGCGAAGTGCCTTTAATCATCTCGGTTTCAATCATGGAAGAAAATTTTTCACTGTACCCGAGATAAGCCTGCTGATAGATAGATGCAAGAATTCTGTTCTGCGCGAGATAATTCGAATCAACCTTTTCATTGAACGCGATAAACCTGTTTTCGTCAAGCGTAATGTTTTTTGCTTCGTCAATCCTGTTCAGGTCAAGCACATAAATCTCAAATCCGCTCTTGTCGTTTTCCTCAT
Source organism: Bacteroidota bacterium (assembly GCA_021286895.1). Classification (GTDB taxonomy): domain Bacteria; phylum Bacteroidota; class Ignavibacteria; order Tepidaquicellales; family Tepidaquicellaceae; genus CAIKZJ01. The sequence goes on from JAJTBN010000126.1 coordinate 8,789, forward strand.
TCTTCTTCGCGTTGCAGTGAATGCTCACGAACAGGTTGCCGTTTTCCGAGTTCGCTATCTTCCCTCTCTGTTTCAGTTCTATGAACTCGTCCTTCTCGCGCGTGAGGACGATTTTCATATCGTCATATTCCTTAGCGAGATTGTTCTTTAGTTTGAGAGCGATCG
>JAJTBN010000127.1 GCA_021286895.1 Bacteroidota bacterium
TACTATTCAAAGATTTGACGGAAAAAATCATCAAGGTTTTTCTCGAAGTCTACAATCACCTCGGCTTCGGATACACGAAAGAAATATATCTGGAAGCATTAACTATCGAGATGAAAGCACAGGGCCTGCCTTTCGAGAAAGATTTGCCTGCGGATATTTTTTACAAGGAAACAAAGGTCGGCCAGTATATTCTTGATTTTGTCTGCGACGACAAAGTTATCATACACATCGACACCCGCGACAAGATTACCGAGGAAATAGAATATTCCATCGTTAATCACCTGAAATCTACCAAGTACGAAGTAGGTCTCGTACTCAACTTCGGCAGAAGACCCGAAGTTAAAAGAAAGATATTCCAGAATCAAAGAAAAACATTCATACAGAAAGGGGAAAATCCCGAATGAAAAACGAAATAAAGGAAAGATTTTTCAGATACATTAAAATCGACACAAAGTCTGACGAAAATTCCGAATCTTTCCCGAGCACGAAAAAACAATATGATTTGCTTAACCTGCTTAAGTCCGAACTGACGGAAATGGGACTTAAGGCGGTTATAGACGAGCACGGCTACGTCATGGCTACGCTGCCCGCGAACACGGATAAGAAAATTCCTGTAATCGGGTTCATATCTCACGTGGACACAAGCCCCGACATGTCGGGCGAAAACGTGAATCCGCAGGTGTGGGAAAACTACGACGGCGGTGATATCGTGATAAACAAGGAACTGAAACTTGTTCTGTCTCCTTCCCTGTTCCCGGAACTTACGGAATACAAGGGCGACACAATCATCACGACCGACGGCACGACACTGCTCGGCGCCGACGACAAAGCGGGCATTACCGAAATTATGACGGCAGTGAAATATTTAATCGACCATCCGGAAATAAAGCACGGCGAGATAAAAATCGGATTCACTCCCGACGAGGAAATCGGAAGAGGCGTGGATTTCTTCGACGTGAAAAAATTCGGCGCGCAGTACGCGTACACAATGGACGGCGGCGGCGTGGGCGAACTCGAATACGAAAATTTCAACGCCGCGAAACTCACGGTCAGCATTCAGGGACGCAACGTACACCCGGGATACGCGAAAGACAAGATGCTCAATTCCATGCTGATAGCGATGGAATTCAACGCGCTTCTTCCGGTTAACATGCGTCCGGAATTCACCGAAAATTACGACGGCTTCTTCCATCTCATCGGAATGAGCGGAACGGTCGAGAACTCCACTATTACTTACATAGTAAGAGACCACGACCGAGCGAAGTTCGAGAAGAAGAAAGTTATGGCAGTCGAATGCGCCGATTTTCTTAACAAGAGATACGGCGAAGGCGTAGTTAAAGCCGAACTCAAAGACCAGTATTTCAACATGAGGGAAAAAGTGGAAGAGGTTTACCACATCGTTGAGATAGCCGAAAAGGCAATGGTCGAGGTCGGCATAGAACCCAAAGTTGTACCCATCAGAGGCGGAACGGACGGATCGAGACTTTCATACATGGGACTTCCCTGCCCGAACATATTCGCGGGCGGACTGAACTTTCACGGAAAGTTCGAATATGTTCCTCTCGAATCGATGGAAAAAGCGGCTAAGGTAATTCTGAAAGTAATAGAACTCTATACACAAAAGAACTGGTAAATACATAGTTTCTTACTTAAGCCGTATGCGGAAACGCGTACGGCTTTTTTCATATACGCAAATTCTCAATTCTATTGGACTCTTTAAACGCCTCTCGATAAAGGACTTTGTTTAAAGACTTGCAATAATTTCCATTTATTAACATATTATTTTAAATCTGCCTCAAAAGAATATGACATTGCATAAAACACTTGTAACATATTTGCTTGTTTTCTCTTTCCTCCTCTCCGGATGCTATACTACGGAATATTATTCCGACACACCCCGGAATTTTCTCTCGGGCAAACAAGCGGTAAAGCCGGAAGACGATTACAAAATCGACAGCCTGATACTTAATAATCACATTGTGCTAAATGTCACCGATTATTACTCCAGATTCATTGATTACAAATGCGATACATGCGGCAAACTCGTCTGCAAAGACTATGTCCCGTACAGGGACAGGAAGCGGAATATAGATTCCGTTAATGAGTTAGTGTTTAAAACATTTTCTAATGATACGATAATAAGCGCGCGGGATATTTCAAGATTTTATTATTATCAGAGGAGTTTCAATTATTCGGTCACAACACTGATTATTCTGGGGGGCGCGGCGGTTACGGCTCTTTTGCTTTTCATCGGATTCCTTACTTCGATGCCTAAACACGGTTTTGGGAAATAAAGCACTAAGTAAAATGAAAAACCTTTTGCGGGGTAAATTCGGTTTTTATATAATCTGCATTCTCGTATTCTCTTTTCTGCTTTCGGGATGCTACACCACGGATTACTATTCCGATACGCCGGAGAATATAATGGCGGGAAAGTCCGAAGTGAAAATAAATGATAATTTACGCTGATAAACGTATTTACAAAAACCCGCGGCGCTATTAACCTCGAAGGTTACTTTTAAAAATTCACGGGAGAATAATTTGATTCGACTTCAAATCTCCTTTTCAGACCCTCTGCTCCCCCGTTCGATACAGTACGCAACGCGGATAATTCCATTAAGAAAATTTCAGCGAAGATTTCTTATGACACAACAAAGTTTCCGACATTAAGTTAATAAGTTTTGAAAACAGATACATCAGCCCCGGAAGAGTAATGTTCTATCTCGGACTTGCCGCCGCGGCCGCCATTTTAACGTTAGCGACTGTAATCTTTTCACAATGGGGACCTCTCGACGGACACCATTGAAGAATGTTACAACTGTCCGGATTAAATCATATCCCGGAAAAAAATTTCCTATTCCGGTTTATACTGAATTTCCCGAGCGTCACCTTTGATTTAATCCTGCATATTTCATATTTCGACGACACATAGACACAAAAATACGCGCGGTTTCATTTTATTTTACCAGCGCCATTTTCCTTGTTTCGTTAAAGTCCCCTGCCTGCATCTTGCAGTAATAAATTCCGGAGCATAATCCGCTCCCGTTGAACGCGAGCGAATATGTTCCCGCCGGCTTAAATTCATCAATCAATTTCTCAATTAATTTCCCCGCCGCATCGTATATACTGATTGTAACATTACCGTTCTTCGCAAGATTGAAATTAATTCTTGTTTCGGGATTGAACGGATTCGGAAAATTCTGCTCAAGCGAGAACATGCCGGGGATTCCCGTATTCACCGGATTTATGGATGATATCGTCGTATCCGTTCCAATCCATACTCCGCCCGTAGTCGTACCGGTCGCCGCGACGTAAATTTTATTGCCGACGCATACGCAAAGATTCGCCGACGAAGTCATGCCCGCGTTATTGAAGGTCTGACCGTTATTCGTCGACTTGAAAACTCCGTTGTTTCCGCTAATATAAATATTTCCGGCAAGGTCGAGAGCCGCGCCCCTCATTGCGGCGGGCTGAACACCAACTGAAATCCACGTGTAGCCGCCGTCAGTTGATTTGCTGAAAGGATATCCTGTGGAAGTTGTCGCGTAATACAATTCTGTGGTTGACTTCTGAACAATGCCCCAGCAATTGTAAGTCGCGTACGGACCTGTGAACGAAGCCCCGGCATTCGTAGAAATAAAAAATCCCGTAACGCCCGAAGTGGAAGACGCGCCGGCATAGAATATGTTCGCATTGTACCTGTCTTTTGAAACAAGGACGATGGAAGACGAAGTAATTGAAGTATCGGGAAACGTAACGCCGTAATCGGTGCTTCTGAAGGTGCCGCCCGAAACCGTACCGACAATCACGATGCCGTTTCTACCGCAGCACACAGACTGGCATGTTTTGCCGTTAAAGACTGATGCCGGAATATTTGTCCAGTTATTTCCTCCGTCTGTGGATTTCATAACGCCGTTGGCAGAATTCGCGGCGAAAATATTGCCGAGCGAATCGACGGAGAGGCTTAGAAAATTCGAAGCGCCGTTCGAAAGAAGCGTAAGCCAGTTCTGCCCGCCGTTAGTAGTCTTGTAAATCGCTTTAACCGTACCCGAAGTTCCCGCGTAAACGTTACCCTGCACGTCGGCGCACACAGCCCACATTGAGATACCGTTCAGAGTCTGCACCCATGTCTGTGATTCAGACCGGCTGAGAGCCGCCGCGAGAAAGACGAGAATAATTATACCTTTTTTCATAGCCGTAAGGTTTAATTAATAGCACACTGAATTGTATCTGAAATGAAATTAATAATCAATGGCGGAGTGAGGCAATACGTAAAAAAGCGGAGTTAAAAAACTTAGCGAAATGCTATAATATTTTATTTTGAAGAATTGAACTTCACTAATTTATCCCAATTAATTAAATAATTTTTACAATACTCATTATTAAATTGTACCGTAAATTGATTTATTAATTTTGAATATGATATAATAAATTCCTCATTCTTCTCTTTTGCTTTATGACCTAAAGGTTCTATGATATCTAAATAAAGATTTTTATCGCCTGAAATAAATTCCCAAAATCTTTGACCACATAATTTGGTATAATCCCCTTTATCTGGATTGTTGTCTCTACCATAGCAACAACCGTTTATAGATTCGATGTTTTTTATCTTTGAGTTTGTTTTTAAAATCTTTTTTGCTTTTCTAAAATAATCCTCCATCTTCTTAATTTGACCGCTATTTCCCCAGTTTGGCCCTGATTTTATCGTAACTATATATTTTACTCCCTTTTTATTAAATTCTAAATCTATTCCTTCAGCTGCTGACTTCTGGCCTTTATATACTCTATTGCAAATAAAAATTGCTAATCCTTCTAAAAATTCCCCAAAAATACCTTCTTCTTGAGCCACTAAATGTGCATCAAGAAACTCTTTTACCAAATCTTGTGCTGTAAAAATATTCTTTGCTTTATATAGATAGGGATTTTTCCTTTTGAGAATGGTGACAAGTTTAAGCTTTTTAAGGTTGTCGATTCTTTTCTGATGAAAATATCCTATATTTTCTTCAACAAAATTAATAACATCAGTGAGTACCAGTTTTCTCATAATAATTATTTGATTCAAAGATATTTGATTCAGTTTCCTCTAACTGAGTTTTTACCATATTATAAAAATCGGGCAAAATATCTATTCCTTTAGAATTTCTGCCTAATCTTTTGGAAACAAATAATGTTGTACCCGACCCCATAAAAGGGTCTAAGACTAAATCCCCTTTTTTAGTAAATAACTTTATAAACCACTCTGGTAAAGAATCCGGGAATGCAGCACTATGATTCTTATTATTACATTCCGTTGCGGAATAAATTACATTATTTGGATATACTAAATCTCGTTTAATCCAGTTTGAAATATTTTTCCCAAAACCACTCCCATTTTTGGAGTTATCTCTAATTTTATCAGTACTACTTAATTTTTTTAATCTGCTTTTTGCCCATTCACCGACCGGTATCATGACAGATTCTTGATACATATTAAAATTCTTTTGTTTATTGAATTGTAATAATCGTTCCCAAGAATCCCTGAATCTATTCGGCCATTTACCCGGATAACTATTTTTCTTATGCCAAATAAATTCTTCAGTCCATAGCCACCCTCTTTTTCTTAATTCTAAAATCATTTCCAATACATAAGTATGTCTCTCTGATTTATGAACTCTTTCTTTAATATTGAGAATGAATGTACCTTTTAGTTTTAATACCCGGTATAATTCATCTACTATCGGTAAAAACCAATCATTGTACTTATCCGGATGAATACCGCCATAAGTTTTTTTTCTGCTATCTGCATAGGGTGGCGATGTAAATATTAAATCAACTGTATTATCTTTGATTTGCTTTAATATTTCTCTGGCATCGCCTAAATATATTTCTGTTTTTATATTCAATTTATTGCCCTTGACAGGTCAAATATCAAGAATTAATTATTTGTTTAAAAGTCATTTTTATTTGGAATAATAAAAGTCCAACAATAAATTTATGGATAATTATATTTGAAAACTCTTTAATTCAAAATCAGTATTTCTCATTAAATTTTATTATCATTTCGTGATAATTTTTTGCCTCCGAGAAGGAATATGGCGTTTTCCCTGAGGCAGGTATAAGCTGTTCTTATATTTCGAGGAATCACTTTACCATTATCATCTTTTTTGTTTCCGTGAATTCTCCGGCGGTCATCCGGTAGAAGTAGGTTCCGCTCGTTAGGTTGCTGCTATTCCAGTCAACGAGATAATTCCCCGGGTTCTTCACTTCATTCACGAGCGTTGCAACCGTTCTGCCGAGCATATCGTACACCACAAGGTTTACGAAGCTTTTTTTCGGCACCGAGAACTGAATCTTCGTTGTCGGATTGAAAGGATTCGGATAGCTTTGAGAAAGGTTGAACCCGACGGGGTTCTCATTTCCGACCACCGTGATACCCGTTAAGGTGTCATAGTGGTATTTCCGAACATGACATAATGTTGTTGTTGTATAATCCTTGCCAGTTATATAAAAATTACCGGAAGTATCACAACAAATTCCACTAATACCGTTAGAATTTGAATTTGCGTTCCATACGACAGGAAATGCGAAAACAGAATCACCAGAATCCATTTTTTTTGCGGAAACATATCCGATCGTTTTTCCCTGAAGATTTGTGGTTGCGCCACCAGTAATTACAATCTGATTTTTTATATCGATCGCAACGTCCCAAACATAAAAATCCTGCTGGAGCGATAGTGGTTTAGACCAAACAACCAAACCGTTCGAATCTATTTTTGTGAGTGAGTCTGTTGCGCTTGCATAATACGATGCAACATAGGCGTTGCCAACAGTGTCAATCGTGGCGTGAATCGGTTGCGCCCCAACAAAGTTTTTCCGCCAGAGAAGCGCCCCCGAAATGAGATTTCTTTTTTCTATGAATCCGTTGTAGCCGGATGCATAGTATAACCCACAAATCCACAGTTCATTTCCGATATGCTTTACGGAAATGAATCCTTGTGAGAGTGAATATCCCAGCGAGAAACTTCTTGTGGTATCGCCGGTTTGGGTGAAAATTTTCACGCGTGCCGGGTTTTGAGACGTTACTGCAACAATACTATCACCGTATTCGCAGAAACTCATAGGAGATTCAATTTTTTTAATACTGATGAGTTCTCCGCTCAGATCTCTCATAATGAGATAGTTCAAGTCTCCTGAGGAGAGATAAAATATCTTATTTCCCACAATGCAGAATTGGAGATCAGTGGTTGATAGTGCAGTAGTATCTATCTTTCTGAATAACGTGTCGCCATTCGTGACATTCGCTTTTATAAGACCGCTATGCACGTCGCCAACTTCCCCACTCTTAAATCCACTGACGTAGATATTTGATTCGTGGTAAACAATCTTACGTGTCTGGTCGGTTAACCCGCCCCAGTTGAAATGCGTGGTCCAGGTTTGAGAGAGGGTTTGTGCTGACACCGATATACCAAGAAGTAAGCTTGCTATGGTTAGAAAAATTAGTTTTTTCATTTTATTCTATGATTTAAGTGAATGCGCTTTCGCAAAGAGTGGTGTGAGAAGAAAAAGCAGTAATATCAATTTTAGTGTTTTCACTTTGAATACTCCTAAGTTAATTTTTAAAATACTATTTTTTGTATTTCACATTTGAAAAATAATATTCTCTCTTATTTCTTCGTTGGCTTTTTTGTACTTGCGCTCTTGTTATTAAAAACTATAAAATCATAAACATAAAATAAACACAAAAACAAAAACCGCCTGTTCATCACAGGCGGTCTAATCATTTCATTTAGAAATTATAGAACAAGTATTTCTACTGCACCTTGCTTACAGGCTCGCTCCACGGACCCTGACCGTTTCTGTTGAGGGCGCGGACTTTATAGAAATAGCGGATGCCTTTTAGGACGTTGTCGTCAACGAATGTGATTTTCGATGTCTGCTTATAGAATGACATCGGCGGGATTGTACTTATGTCTTTCGGGTCTATCCCCTGTCCCTTCTGCCATTCGTACGTGTCCGCTACATCGTCCCTTTCGACAAGAGTGAGAATGAAGCCTTCGCCGTCAGTGTCATTGTCAATTTTTATCGCGAGCGTTTTAGTCGGCACAGGAACTTTCGAAGGAATTTTTTTCTGTTTGATTCCGTACTCCGCAAGTTTTTCCGGCTTTGAGGCGTATATGCCGTATGCGATGTTAATAATCTGGTTGGCAAGTTTTTCCGCGACTTTATTTTCCCCCGAACCCTTTACACGGGCTTCGGATAATGTTACTTCGGCATTCGTGATATCGTTGCCCGCCGATTCAAGTTTTGTCATTTCGGATTTTACATCAAGTTCTTTTACGGGCGTCGAAGCCCAGTCGGCAGGATTTGCAAGCATTCCGGCATCCATAGCCTTGAGTTCATCGAGAGTTTTCTGGATGTAGCGTTTCATAGATTTTTCTCCTTTAAATTTTTGAATTTGTGAATTATTGAAATTCCACGTTTCGCAAATTTATCAGTTTATACAGCGGTACAGTTTAGGTGGAAAGAATATATATGTTTGAGGTTTTCAATTTCGTGTATTGTTTTTCATAGAATTAATTGTTTTTTTCGTTCTCCTCATCTAAAAACTACTGTAATTGAAAGATTAAAGCAATGTTTTTTTCTGTGATTTATTTCAAAAAAACAAAATGCCTGTTTTTCGGATTTCCTGAGCCTCCCCTGAATTACCGGTTGAGTCAAAATAACGGTAAAATGCCGCTATTGGGTTGTTTTTGCGGTTTTCGTTCCCAAAATGTGCAAATTTTCGGAAACATTTTGCACTTTTTCGGAAACATTTTGCATTTTTTCGGAAACATTTTGCATTTTCTCGGAGACATTTCTACTTTTCTCGGTGACATTTTCGCTTTTCTCGGAGACATTTCCGCTTTTCTCGGAGACATTTCTACTTTTCTCGGAGAC
>JAJTBN010000128.1 GCA_021286895.1 Bacteroidota bacterium
GCTTGATAACTACAAGGAACTCGGTTATTCCTGCGCGGGCACCGTGACGGAATCAGCCGCGGACGGTTTCAGCGCCGGCGACAGAGTCGCCTGCGCTGGCGCATCAGCGAATCATTCGGAATTCGTTCTCGTGCCGAAGAATCTCGCGGTAAGGATTCCCGAAGGCGTCTGCTTCGATGAGGCGGCTTTCACGACTCTCGGCTCGATTGCTATGCAGGGCGTCAGACAGGCGGATGTCCGCGTCGGCGAGAAAGTCGCGGTTATCGGTCTCGGGCTGCTTGGTATTATTACTGTGCAGATTCTTAAGGCGTCGGGATGCAAAGTAATCGGTCTCGATATCAGCAGTAATAATTTTGAGATTGCGAAAATCTCGGGATGCGACGAGACGATTCTGAGCGATGAAGACGCGGCGGGTAAAGTTGATACTTTTACGAACGGTTACGGTACGGACGCGGTTATTATTACCGCATCAACTAAATCGAACGCGCCGATGGAGCAGGCGCTGGCTTTCGCAAGGCGCAAGTCCCCTGTCGTTGTTGTGGGCGCGGTAAATATGGACGTTCCCCGCTCGCCTTTTTACGAGAAGGAAGTTGATATAAGGATTTCGTGTTCTTACGGTCCGGGGCGCTATGACAGGGATTACGAAGATTACGGCATTGATTATCCGTTCGAGTATGTGAGATGGACGGAGAACAGGAACATGCAGTCTGTACTTGATTTGCTCGCGGAGAAAAAGATAAATTTCAAAAATCTGATTACGCATTACTTCGATATTAATGACGGACTTAAAGCGTACGATTTGATTACAGGCAAGACGGGCGAGAAGCATCTCGCCGTGCTTATCAGTTACGGCGCCGAAGGAAGCGGGGGTTTAAGGACGGAGAAGCATAAGGACGCGGCCGGATTCAAGGGTTCCGAAAAGAATGTCATGAAAAGGAAAGAAGACAAGGTCGTCGCGGGATTTCTCGGAGCGGGTAATTTCGCGCAGTCGTACATTATTCCCGTTCTGAAGAAACAGGGTGTGCGTCTGAAGACCGTAGTAACATCCAAGCCAGTCAACGCGTCATCGGTAAAAGAGAAATTTGGTTTTGAGGAATGCGGAACGGACCCGGAAATTATTTTTTCTGACAAAGAAATAAACACAGTGTTCATCGCGTCGCGCCATGACACGCACGGCAGGTTTGTTCTGCGGGCTTTAGAAAGCGGGAAACATGTTTTTGTCGAAAAGCCGCTCGCGCTGAATCAGGAAGAACTTGACAAAATAGCGGCCGCGTACGGGAAATCGGATGTTAACATTCTTGCAGGATTCAACAGGAGGTTTTCGAAATCCTTCATCGGAATAAAGAAATTCTTCGAAGGGATTAAGGAGCCGAAGGTGATTCTTTACAGGGTGCACGCGGGTTTCATCCCGTCGTCGCACTGGATACAGGACCCGTTGCAGGGCGGAAGGATTATCGGCGAAGGATGCCATTTTATTGACACGATGCAGTTTCTTACGGGTTCACATCCCGTTTCGTTCTCGGCTTCTGCGGCGAGGACGGAGAATATAAAGATGAACAGCGGGGACAACATAACTGTTACTGTCAATTTCGCGGACGGTTCCGCGGGCACGATGCTTTACCTCGCGAACGGAGATTCATCCGTCGACAAGGAATACTGCGAAGTTTTTTCAGGCGGAAGGACCGCCATCATGAATAATTTCAGGTCGAACGTTTATTTTTCCGGGAATAAGAAGACTGAATCGAAATCAGACGGAAAGAAAGGACACGCGGAAGAGATTATTCATTTCCTCAACGCCGTCACAGGCAAAGAAACGTTATCGGCAGATTTCAATTCCATATATTCGGCAACAGAACTTACATTCAGAATAAACGAAGCAATTTAGTTAAAGGAATTGGACAGCAGCGATAATCTTTTCAACGCGATATCCTCACTCGAAAAGTACATCACGACGGAAGGTTACAGAGGCTATGACCCGTACGACGGGTTGATGTCCCCTCTTTTCCGGCTGCCTGTACTCAGGTCATCGAAGACAATCCGTCTTTATTCACAGCAGATTATCAAGAGGCTTCCGTTCAACGCGAGGCCTTTACTTTTTATAAAGAAGGGTTTAAACCCCGTCACGCTCGGACTTTGCGCGCAGGGCTACACTTACCTCTTGAAATCGGGCGCCGAAGGTAAACAATTCTCCGCGGAATATCTTGAATCGAGGATAAGGTCATTGATTGAATTGCTGGCTGATAATTCATCGAAGGGATTCAGCGGTTACTGCTGGGGATATGAATTTGACTGGGAGGCAAAGTACGCTTCGAATCCCGCGTACACGCCGACAGTTGTGGCGACTGGGATTATAACTAACGGGCTATTTGAATATTACAGATATTCGAAGGACGAAAACGTATTGAGAATTCTTGAAAGCGCGGCGGAGTTTGTCACGAAGGACCTCAGAAAAAATTACGAGGACAATTTGTTTTGTTATTCTTACTCGCCTTTTGACAATCAGAAAGTTTTCGAGGCTTCTCGCGCAGGTGTACTCTGTGAACGGCGACGCCCGTTTAATCGAAGAAGCGGATAAGGCTGTATCATACGTAGCGGAAAACCAGAGAGCCGACGGCGCATGGGGTTATTCGAAAGACGACGGAAGGGAATGGACTGACAATTTTCATACGGGATACATTCTCGACTGTTTCGATGAATACGCGGAATGCACGGGCAAGAGGGATTATGATGAAACGTTAAGAAAGGGTTACAGGTATTATTCCGAAAACTTTTTCGAAGAAAAAGAGACGGACGGCAGGAGACAAGTGTTGCCGAAATACTACAACAACAGTTTATATCCGACAGACTCCACGGCGGCGGCGCAGTCGATAATGACCTTATGCAGGTTCGGAGACACTGACAAAGCCGCGGCGGCGCTTGACTACGTTCTGGCGAACATGTTCAGTGATAAAAATTATTTTTATTACAGAGCGGGCAGGACGGGAAAGAAAAAGACATCATACATGCGCTGGTCGAACGCGTGGATGTTCTGCGCGATGGCGTATTTATATTATAAAATGAAATCAACCGGAAATGATTTGGTTTGACCTTGACAATTCACCGCACGTACCGGTATTCAGACCGCTATTCGGCGAACTGAAGAAAAACGGAATTGATTTTATAGTGACGGCAAGGGATTACGCGCAGACAAAGAGCCTGCTCGACATGTGGGAAATCGAACACACTTTAATAGGTAAGCACGGAGGGAAGAGCAAGGCGGGAAAAATCGCGAATCTGCTGAAGAGAGCGGGACAGTTAAGGAATTTCATAAAAGGCATGGATATATCGGCGGCGGTCAGCCACGGTTCAAGGACGCAGGTAATCGCCGCGAAGATGATGAAGATACCCTCGTACGTAATGCTGGATTACGAATACACTGAAAGTTTCATATTCAATAAGTTAGCGGCAAGACTGCTGATTCCCGATTTAATTCCCGGCGAAAGGCTGAAGGATGCGGGATTCAATCTCGGAAAGGTCATACGATATCCGGGTTTCAAAGAAAACCTTTACCTTGAAGATTTCATACCTGACGATGAATTCAGGAAAAAGAACGGCATTCCCGAGGAAAAAATACTTATAGTAATAAGGCCGCCCGCGCTGCTCGGCAATTATCACAACAAAGAAAGCGAAGAACTTTTCAGAAAAGCGGTTGAATATTTCACGCAATCAGAGGACACATATACGATTATAATAAGCAGGACGAAAGAGGATGCCGGGTTAATAAAGGATTTTACTTCAAAAGGAAACGTGACACTACTGAAGAAGCCTGTCGACGGTCTTCAACTGCTATACGCGGCAGACATGACTTTAAGCGGCGGAGGGACGATGAACAGGGAATCGGCGTTGCTCGGAACACCGACGTACAGCATATTCAGGGGAAGGAAGCCATATCTCGACGAGCATCTTGAGTCACTCGGGAAACTGATATTTATAAATAAACAGAAAGATATTGAGCAAATTTGTATTGAAAAAAAACAAAAAAATAAGTATAATTATACGTTCACGACAAAATCGGAAATTTTTCATTTATTTTCCCTATTATCCAATAAAAAAACACCGGAGGTTTCTTGAAAGTACCATTCGTAGACCTTAAGTCACAGTATATTTCTATAAAGGAAGAAGTTAACATTGCCATTAACGATATACTTGAAAACACTTCTTATGTTCTCGGCAAATATGTAAGTAATTTCGAAACGGAATTCGCTAAAATCCAGGATGTAAAGCATTGTTACGGCGTTTCGTCGGGTACGGACGGGAATCATTCTGTACTCTGGGCTCTTGGAATAAAGCAAGGCGACGAGGTTATCATTCCTGCGAACACGTTTATAGCGACGGCATGGGGCGCGACGCTTTGCGGCGCGAAGCCGGTATTCGTCGACTGCCATCCTGAAAGTTACAATATCAATCCCGACAAAGTAGAATCAGCGATAACGCCTAAGACGAAAGCGATTGTGGCTGTGCATTTATACGGACAACCCGCGGACATGGACAGACTGCGCGAGATAGCCGGCAGGCACAAAATATATCTCGTGGAAGACTGCGCTCAGGCGCACATTTCGGAATACAAAGGCAAAAAAGTCGGAGGGTTAGCGGCGGCGTCATCGTTCAGTTTCTATCCGGGCAAGAATCTCGGCGCGTACGGCGAAGCGGGAGCTGTCTGCACGAATGACGATGAGCTCGCGGCAAGATTTAAGATGATGAGAGACCACGGCAGCCATGAGAAATACAAGCACATGATTTTCGGGCACAACTACAGGATGGAAAGCATACAGGGCGCCGTACTGGGAATCAAACTTAAATATATACAGAAGTGGACAGAGCAGAGGCGCAACGCCGCAAGACTTTACAATGAGTATCTCGGCGGACTTGAAAGCGTCGTACTGCCGAAGGAAATGGAATACGCGAAACACGTATATCATTTATTCATACTCAGGCTCAGGAGCAATGAAGCAAGAAATAAACTTCAGGCATATCTGACCGAAAAGGGAATCGGCACGGGGCTTCACTACCCTATTCCGCTTCACGTGCAGCCATGCTTTGAAGGGCTGGGTTACAGAAAAGGCGGCATGCCCGTGACGGAAGAACTCGCGGAATGCGGGATTTCGCTGCCGATGTTCCCAAACATTACCGAAGAACAAATAGCATACGTTTGCGAGTCAATTAAAGAATTTTCCATGAAAAATTGAGATACCCGAGTTACAAATATTTTTACGCGGCTGTTGATTTCATCGTAATCATTTCTTCATTCCTGATTGCGCATGTATTGTATTACACTTTCTACGCGCGCATATATGTATCATTAGCGGACCTGAGAATCGGCGATTATCTGAATTTTTTCTTGACAGGCTTATTATTCATTCTGATATTTCATTATCTGCATCTGTATAAGATGAATATCTTTCTTACGCGGGCGCTTCATCTTACTGTACTTTTCAAAGCGCTAATTTACGGTCTTCTCGGAATGATAGTGGTTTCGTTTTTCTCGAAAATATCTTCGATATCGGATTCGCGTTTGTTTCTTTCGATATATTTTCTGACGTCACTAACGATTTTCACTCTTGTACGAATATTCCTCCTCCAGATAATATACGCGAAAGTGCTTTCGAACAGGATATTCAAAATACAAATATTGATTATCGGCGCGGGTAAATCCGGGAAATCATTCGCGCAGAAACTTTCGTTTGAAAATATTTTCGGAGTTGAATTAGTCGGGTTTTTAGACGATACAGTCGAAAAAGGAACAACGGTTTTCAACAATCTGAAAGTTCTCGGAAAAATAGACGATATAGGCGAATTAAAAGCGCGGATGAATTTCAAGGAAGTGGCAATATGCATAGACAGGATAGAATACGAGCATTTGCTTGACATCATAGACAAGTGCCAGAAACTCGGGCTTACAGTAAAAGTTACATCGGACCTTTTCGGAATAATACCGCAGAAGATATTTTCGGAAGAATATCAGGATATACCTGTAATAAACGTTTCGCCGAAATTCAATTACACATTTTATTATTTCACGAAACGCGCGCTCGATTATTTGGGAGCGACGATAGGAATAATTCTTTTATCTCCCTTTTTCATAACAACGGCTATTCTGATTAAACTGACGTCAAAGGGTCCCGTAATATACAAACAGACCAGGATTGGCAAGAACGGCAAGCCGTTCGATTTTTACAAATTCCGCTCTATGAATTTAATGGACGGCGAAGATCACGACAGAGTAAAGAATATGCTGAATTTCATGAAAGGAAATTCCCCGTCTGATAAAATAGTAAACGACAGAAGAATCACAGTCGTTGGGAAACTGCTCAGAAAATACTCTCTGGACGAGATACCGCAACTGCTAAACGTATTGAAAGGCGATATGAGTCTTGTCGGACCGCGGCCGTGCCTGCCGTATGAATACGAGCATTACGACGAATGGCAGAAGCGGAGATTGTCCGTTATACCTGGCTGCACGGGACTGTGGCAGGTTTCCGGCAGGAGCGAAGTCAATTTCAACGACTCAATCGTAATGGACCTTTATTACATCAACAACATTTCTCCATGGCTCGACCTTCAATTAATATTCAAGACACTTCCTGTCATGCTTTTCGCAAGAGGCGGAAAGTAAATCCTTTCTTTATCCGTTAACTTTTCCGTTTTTAAAATCCGTTTCATTATCTTCGACATTGAATTACATTTTTTTTGATTTTTGCACGAGTTATCTTTAATAAAAACTGATAATTAAATGAAAACTGCTGTAATCGGAATAGGATACTGGGGACCAAACCTGATAAGGAATTTCCTGAGTTCAGGGAGTATTGAAAAAGTATATGTATACGACATCAATCCATCGCGTCTTGACTTCATAAAAAGAAGATTCGGTGAAGTTATAGTCGCGGAAAACGAGGACAGCATATTCAACAACAAAGAAATCGATATAGTCGCGATAGCGACGCCAGTCGACAGACATTTCAACCTTGCGAAACGCGCTCTGGAAATGAACAAGCACGTATGGGTCGAGAAGCCTTACACTACAAGCGCGGAGCAGGCGGAAATACTGAATAATCTCGCTGAAGAAAAAGGACTGAATATTTTTGTCGACCATACTTTTATATACACGGGCGCGGTAAGGAAAATGAAAGAACTGATAGATTCCGGCGAACTCGGCGATATATTATATTTCGATTCCGTCAGAATCAATCTCGGTCTTTTCCAGTCTGACGTAAATGTTATATGGGACCTTGCGCCTCATGACCTGTCTATAATGTTTTATCTCCTGAACAAAAAACCGACTGCAATATCGGCAAACGGAATCGCGAATTACTACGGGCACGAAAACGTAGCGCATATTTCAGTTTATTTTGAGAACAACTGCTTTTCGCATTTTCATGTGAACTGGACATCGCCTGTTAAGATAAGGAGGATGATAGTCGGAGGAACGAAGAAGATGCTTGTATTCGACGACATGGAAAACTCCGAAAAGATAAAAGTTTACGACAGCGGAATAGAGATGAAGGAAAAGGAAGGCATTTACAACGCTCTGGTACAGTACAGAATCGGCGATATGTATTCGCCGAAACTTGTGCAGACGGAAGCGCTGACGCTGGGAGTTGAAGAATTTATAACTTCGATAAAGGAAAAGCGCAAACCTCTGACAAACGGAGACGACGGGCTTAATGTGGTACGGATACTCGAAGCCTCGCACAAATCGATTAAGCAAAAGGGCAAACTAATAACTTTATAAACCGGCGGAAGAAATGTCATTCAAGAATATAAATAATGTTAAACTCGGCAAGGACGTTAAGATATTCGATTTCGTAAATCTTTACGGCTGCTCGATAGACGACTACTCAAAGGTAGGCGCGTTTGTAGAAATACAGAAGAACGCATTCATCGGCAAGAACTGCAAAATTTCATCGCATACTTTCATTTGCGAAGGGGTTCACATAGCGGACAACGTTTTCGTCGGACACAACGTTACATTTATCAACGACAAATATCCGCGCTCTACGAATGATGACGGTTCGATGCAGAACGAAAGCGACTGGAAAGTGGTCGAGACTCACGTAAAGAAAGGCGCTTCAATCGGTTCATCTTCGACTATAATGTGCGGAGTCACAATCGGCGAGAATTCTATCATAGGCGCGGGAGCAGTAGTTACGAAAGACGTTCCCGACAACGTAATAGTTGCAGGGGTTCCCGCAAAGGTAATTAAGAAACTGAAGTAAATTACTCTTTTCTTCCGTACACTTTCCTTATAAGAAGAATTTCAGAAAAGAGGAGAAGCAGAACGATTGCAGCGGCATACATCCAAAGAGACTTCCCTTTTCGTTTATCCTCGACTAAATTTTCAAGATTCTTAAGTCCGTTCTTTTCCACCACCTCGTAATTTTTTATACCATAATTTTTAAACACGCCGCCAAGGAACGCGTCATCCGCTTTTTCCGTGCTACTTTCGAGCGTATCGTGGTTTACGATGTCACGCTGTTTCGCGTTTGCCAGCCCCTGATAAGACAAAAATACAGAAGAGCGGAGCACTACCGGCGCGAAGATTTCATTTTCCGGAAAATCCGACATTGATTCATCGGCCGATACTGCCGAGACAAGTACAGGTCCGTAATTTGACCTGTCAAGAATAATAAACGGTTTTCTGTCTTCCGAAGAAATAACGGGATATGAACCTCCCGAAGGAATTAAAGAATAAAACGCTTTGGTTTTGACTGGAGGAACAGAAATATAACCTTCCTTATTTCCCCTGAACATACCC
>JAJTBN010000129.1 GCA_021286895.1 Bacteroidota bacterium
ACTCTTTCTTCTTTCAGCACAACCTGCGCGGGATCCGTGTGAGGGTTATAATTCCCGACAGATTCAATAAATCTTCCGTCTCTCGGTGAACGGGAATCAGCGGCGACGATCTTATAGAGCGAGGCTTTTTTCTTTCCCATTCTTTTGAGTCTTAGTTTAACCAATTAGGTGTTACTCCTTTCGAATTCTTGTAAATATTAATTAAATTATATTAAAAATCGAGATAAAAAACCAGTTTTTAAAGTCCGTTCATCATCCCCGGGGGCAGCTTCATGCCTTTGAGGAGATTCTTCATTTTTCCGGACGAAAAACTTTTCATCATTTTTTTCATGTCTTCAAACTGTTTCAGCAGCCTGTTGACTTCCTGAATGCTTGTTCCGCTGCCGTCGGCGATGCGTCTTCTTCTCAGGCCGTTGAGAATATGCGGATTTTCTCTTTCCTTAGCGGTCATCGAATAGATAATCGCTTCGATTCTTACGAATGCTTTCTCGTCGACTTCCTTGTCCTTCAGGGCTTTGCTCGCGCCGGGAATCATGGACACGAGATTTTGTATCGAGCCCATTTTTTTCACCTGTTTTATCTGCGCGAGGAAATCGTTGAAATCGAATTTATTCTTTCTGAGTTTCTCTTCGAGTTTCGCTGATTCGCTTATGTCGATTTCCTGCTGAGCCTTTTCGACGAACGAAACGATATCGCCCATACCGAGTATGCGCGAAGCCATCCTGTCGGGATGGAACTGTTCGAGCGCGTCGAGTTTTTCGCCGATGCTCACGAACTTAATCGGCTTATTGACGACAGCCTTAATCGAAAGAGCGGCGCCACCTTTTGTATCGCCGTCGAGTTTAGTAAGAACTATGCCCGAATAATCGAGTTTATCATGGAACGCTTTCGCCGTATTGACTGCGTCCTGACCTGTCATCGAATCGACGACAAACAGTATCTCGTCAGGTTTCACGGCGTTCTTGAGGTTCGCGACCTCATTCATCATCTGCTCGTCGATGGCGAGTCTGCCCGCGGTATCGATAATCAGAGTATCGCGCGCGTTTTTTCTCGCGTAATCTTCCGCGGCTTCGGCAATCTTCACGACGTTTTTTTCGCCGTCGATGCTGATAACGGGAATGTCTATTTCTTTCCCGAGAATTTTCAACTGTTCTATAGCCGCCGGCCTGTATATGTCGCACGCGGCGAGTACGGGATTTTTCCCTTTTGATTTCAGGTATCTTGCGAGTTTGGCGGCGAAGGTAGTTTTACCCGAGCCCTGCAGTCCCGCGAGCATAACCGAAGAGGGAATCCTGTCCGAAAATTTCAAATCGCTTTTTTCCGAGCCCATAAGTTCTATAAGCTCGTCGTTGATTATTTTAACAATAAGCTGTCCGGGAGTGATGCTGTTTATAACGTTCTGGCCGAGAGATTTTTTCTTGACCTCGTTAATAAAATTCGTAACCACTTTGTAGTTAACGTCGGCATCAAACAGAACGCGACGGACCTCGCGAAGAGATTCGTCAACATTCTTTTCCGAAATTTTTCCCTGTCCTCTAATCTTCTTAAGGACAGAATCAAACTTATTGGTTAAATCCTCGAACATCTAAAAATTCAACATAAACACTAAAGTTAACAAAAAAACCCTTTTTTTTCAATGAAATAAATATTATTGCGGCTGCACAAAATCGAGCGTTCTTGTCCTGAATCCGTCGCCCATAACGTCGTTAACGTCGACAAGAATCATGAAAGCCTTCGGGTCTTCTTCGCGCACGATTCTTCTGAGGGCTGTAGTCTGCCTTCTGTCGACGACGATGAAGAGCACGTTTTGTTTCTCTCCCGAATAACCGCCTTCGGAATTAAAAATTGTAATGCCTCTGTCGAGTTCGCTGATAATTCTTTCTTTTATCGCGTCCTCGCATTTTGATATAATATACGCGCCTTTTACGTAGGGGAGACCTTCCGCGGTCAAATCGACTATCTGAGTTGTTATAAACAGGTTCAGGTAGCCCCATATAATAAGATTAAGGTCTCTGAACGCGACGCCGATTGAAAATATGATAAGTGTTTCGATAATCCAGTACCCCGAGCCTATAGACATGCCTGTATACTGTTTAAGCATAGCGACGGGAATGTCCGTACCGCCTGTCGAGCCTTTGAACCTGAAAATAATGCCGAGGGCAAATCCGAGCAGGACGGAGCCGGCGATAGACGCCAGGAGAATATTGTCGGTAAAAGCCCAGTACTGAGTATTGATAAAATCTCTGAGGAACGCGAATTGTTTATACAGGAGTTCGGGACTTAGCAAATCGATAAAAATCGAGCCCATGAACATACCGAAGAAAGACTTAAAGCCGAACTGTTTTCCGAGGAAAATCCAGGCCAAAATGAACAGCGGGACATTAATAATAAGCATAGAAATACCCGCGGGAATACCGGCAAAATAATATATAACCTGGGCTATGCCCCCCACGCCGCCCGGGGAAACTTTGAACGGAATCAGGAACCATGAATAAGCGATTCCGAAAATAACGCTTCCAAGAATAATGCCGACATAATCCCTAACGTTTATGAGGAGTTTTTTTCTTTTACTAATCATGACACATGGATAATTTGGAAATTTGACTAAAATACTAAATTACGCCGATTATTTAAAGTCAAATAAAAGAAACACTCAAACTACAAGTATTTAATAAATATCTAAAAAACAACAATATAAAATATTGAGTCGAATATATATCATGTTCATTTTTCAGACAGGATAATAGTAGTTATACTACGTTTAAAGATAAAATACTACGATTAGAGAAATTAATATCGATTTAAAGCAAAAATTCGAGGTTTATTTTGGCATGCTAATTGTATAATAATTAGTGTTCAAAACAAAACCGTGCTCAGCATCAAATTCACGACAGGTTTTTAAAGCGGGCACAAAAAAATCAAAAAACAAATACGAAAGGGTGCAATAAAGGAATGAAGTACTTAGCGATTTTAATCTTAACTGTATTAGTAACATTTCAATCATTCTCACAGGAAAAGACTTCCGATACGAGATCAAAGAATGCGATAATCAACAAAAGCGGATGGGGAAATACTAAATCCACTAATAAAGATGGCAACTGGAGTTCTCCTTCAACATGGCAGGGATCAATTCCGTCATCTAATGATAATGTAATAATAAATAATAATGTAATCGTTGACGATAATTTTGGATGCATGTCACTCACAATAAATTCATCTGGGAGCTTAACAATTAAATCAGGCAAAACATTAACCGTCAATGGAAATTTGACCAGCGGTTCGAAGATAACTCTTACAGATGGAAATTCCACCTCATATACATATCTCGATATTTCTGGTGACTTCACAAACAACTCCGGCGGAGTTATTTACGCGTCGGGTTCATATTCAAGAATCGAATTCATAGGAACTTCAGCGCAGAAATTTTATAATAACGGCAATATAAACGGGAAATTATACGGGATGACGCTTGACAACACTGCAGGACTAACGTTATTAAACGGCTCATTCAACATAGTAAGGGTAAACGTTTTCAGCGGAACGATAACTAACAGCGACAAGATAACACTTGGCGACGGTTTGTCATTCGGTCTTGTACAGAGGGGCGTTTCCGGAGCGACGAATCCCGCGGGTTCGTTCGACAAGGCATTCAATCTTAACGTCGGAGCGGCTGGTTCATATTATATCAGATACGACGGTTCGACGACTTCGACAACGACGGGATACGAAATCCCTGCATCTTCGAGCGTGTATTACATATTCAGCAACAATCCCAACAACACGGTATTAAGCAAGAACGTAACATTGGCGAACACGATTGAACTTGACAACGGACAGTTCCAGATCGGCGCATACATGGTAACGATGAACGGCGGCACATTTTTAAGCAAAGGCGGCACGCTCACGGGCGGCAGTACTTCGAAAATATCATTTACGGGCAGCAACCCTAACGCGGCGCTTCCTTCAGTAACGCTCAACACGCTTACTCTGAACAATTCAAACGGTCTTGACCTTACAGGCAGTGTTACGATAACGAACCTTCTTACACTTACGAGCGGAGTAGTTTCGACCGATACGAACAAGATATATTTCACCAGCACAGCGACGAATCCGATAGAAACGAACGGAAACAGGATAGACGGTTACGCGGTTATGAACGCGAGAAACATCGGCACTGGAAGTCTTAATTACCTCGGCTGTTATTTCGCGGCGGGCAGCGACAATCTCGGTAACGTAACGGTGACGAGAATATCAGGAACGAAAGCCATCATAAACCAGAATTCGATGCAGAGCATCGCGGTAAAGTGGGACATAACGGCGGACAATCAGCCTGTAAACGGCAGAAATATGACATACAACTGGTTCTCGGTTTATGACAACATGCATGCGTTTGGTTCGAGCAACAGGGGTCAGGTTTATTACAGCACGGATAACGGTTCGACATGGGGACCAATCGGAAGCCTTATAAATCCGGTTACAGGACAAACAACGAGAGCGATGACAGTTAACACCACTCATTATTCGGTCTGGTCGATCGG
This sequence comes from Bacteroidota bacterium, assembly GCA_021286895.1. Taxonomy (GTDB): domain Bacteria; phylum Bacteroidota; class Ignavibacteria; order Tepidaquicellales; family Tepidaquicellaceae; genus CAIKZJ01. The sequence continues at coordinate 4,539 of JAJTBN010000129.1, forward strand.
TTCTGAGGATTCGCCTCTTCCGGTACACCTGAGCTCATTCACATCGAGTGTAAACGGCAGCACAGTAAAGCTTTCATGGAGCACATCATCGGAAGTCAACAACAGCGGATTCGAAATATACAGAAGCGAAAAGGGAATGAACAGTTTCACAAAACTCGGATTTGTTGAGGGCAACGGCACGAAGAACACGCAGTCGAACTACACGTATGAAGACAAAAAAGTCAATACAGGAAAATACGATTACAAACTGAAGCAGATTGACAACAACGGCAATTATGAATTCTTTACGCTCGGCAGCACGGTTGAAGTAGGCGTTCCTTCGAAGTACTTTATTTCGCAGAATTATCCGAATCCGTTCAACCCCATGACGAAGATTGATTTCAGCGTACCTTCAGCGTCTAAAGTAAAAATCACGGTGTACGACATAACGGGAAAAGCGGTTAAGACGCTTGTTGACGAGAATAAAGCGGCAGGAAATTACACTGTTGAATTCAGCGCGGCGAACTTATCGAGCGGAATTTACTTCTGCGCTTTCACAGCAAACGATTACAAAGAAATCAAGAAAATGACATTAATCAAATAAAGTTTAAAAAAACTATCCAAAGTAGTTAATTTAAAATCGCAACCCCGTCCCCACCCTGGACGGGGTTTTTTTATGCTTGTATCCTTACTGATTATTCGACCCAGTCGCAGATAAAGACGTTGGTTTCGCCTTTTACAGCGTCGAATCTGTTGGAGCAGAAGACGAATTTTTTCCCGTCCATCGAGAACATCGGGAACCCGTCAAAAGTATCGTTGAAAGTTATTTGTTCGAGACCGGAGCCGTCGATATTAACGGACCAGAGGTCGAAGTTCCTTCCCTGCGGGTCGCCGAGGTTAGAGCAGAAAATTATTTTCTTTCCGTCGGGGAAGAAATACGGTCCGAAGTTGGCGGCGCCGTTATTCGTAACCTGTCTTTTATTGCTGCCGTCGGCATTCATCACGTATATTTCGAGAGTATGCGGGCGAATAAGTCCTTCTTTCAGAAGTTCACGGTATTCATCGAGTTCTTTTCCTTTGGGACGGGATGCCCTGTAGACTATCAAAGAGCCGTCGTATGAGAAATACGCCCCTCCGTCGTATCCTTCTTCGAACGTCAGGCGTTTGACATCGTTGCCGTCGAGGTTCATTGAATAAAGTTCTATGTCTCCGTCGCGTGTCGAAGTAAAAACGATTTTATTGCCTTTTGGCGACACAGTAGCTTCGGCGTCGTATCCAGGCGATGATGTCAGCACTTTTATATCGCTGCCGTCCGCGTTCGCGGAATAGATATCATAATCTTTATAAAGCGCCCATACGTAGCCTTTTGAATAGTCGGGCGGCGGCGGGCAGTTTTCGTTTGCCATAAACGTTGAAGCGTAAAGAATATGCTTGTCGTCAGGGAAAAAATAGGAACAAGTAGTTCTTCCTTTGCCGTTGCTGACGAGTTTTTTATCGGAGCCGTCAATGTTCATTGTATAAATCTGGTCGCATTCATGTCCGTTTGTAGACTGGTAAATAAGTTTTTTCCCGTCATAGGAGAAATACGCTTCGGCATTCTCCTTTCCGTTCGTAAGCATGCGCATATTTTTGAAATGCTTTTCACCGCGGATAATAAGCGTATCGGAGTCTTGTTTGTCCGCCGGTTTTTCAGCCGTAAAAGAAAACAAAGACAGAGCCGAAATCAAAATCATGTATAGTATTACTGAGATATATGCCTGTTTCATTAAAAATGTTTTTGTTATAGATTGAACAAATATTATGAGGGGAAAATTTCATATTATAAAAAAAGCTTCCCAATCCGGAGATTGGGAAGCAGAAGTCAAAATTAATTAAATCAGAGAATTTACTTTATGAGTGTGCCTATTCTTTCCCAGCGTATAGACCCGAGGAGTTTGAAGAAATCGGCGAACGAAATGTTGGCGTCCCACGACCAGTAAATCATGAATGCTTCTCCGACAACGTTATCCATCGGCATGAAACCCCAGAATCTGCTGTCGAGTGAGTTGTTTCTATTGTCGCCCATCATGAAGAGGTAATCGCGTTTAACTACATAATTGCCTGCATTATAGGTCTGCCCGTCGACGATGAGGTCACCTCCGGGTTTCAGTTTCACGTCAGCCGCGCCTTCTTTAACGATAAACATTTTCCAGCCGTCGAAGTTAGTGCTGTCGATTTTTACGACATCGCCTTTTTTCGGAATTCGGAGTGGTCCGTAATTATCTTCGTTCCAGCCTGAGCCTTTTGGGAACACGCGGTTATTGGCGAGGTTCGCGGGCTGCAGCGGCGCGATGAACTTGGATTGCGGCGGGTTTGGGAACACCTGTCCGTTCCTGTAAAGGACTTTATTGATTACCTGAACAGTATCTCCGGGCGTGCCGACGCATCTTTTAATATAGTTAAGAACTTCTGCCGATTGTTTTTCATCGCGGTCGCCGGGAAAATCGAACACAACCACGTCGCCTGGTTTAGGAGACTTGAATCCCGGAAGGCGGAAATAGGGAATTCTAATATCCGTAAAAGGAATATTTCTCGGAGTAGTCGCGCCGTAAGTGAACTTGGTTACGAGGAGGAAGTCGCCGACAAGCAATGTATTTTCCATTGAGCCTGTAGGAATTCTGTATGCCTCGAACAGGAACAGTTTGATTAAGAAGGCGACGACTGCGGCCCATACGAGCGCGTCGAAATATTCTTTCGGTTTAGACTTTTTCTTTTTGCTGAGTTGTCTCGGTAATTTATTTTCCGGAACGCTGTCTTTTAATCCCATTATAATTTAATATTTTATTTTTCAATTGAAAGTACGGCAAGAAACGCTTCCTGAGGAATCTCGACGGACCCTACCTGTTTCATACGTTTTTTACCTTCTTTTTGTTTCTCTAAGAGTTTACGTTTTCTTGAAATATCGCCGCCGTAGCATTTTGCGATTACATTTTTTCTAAGCGCGCTTATAGATTCCCTTGCGATAACTTTTGTACCTATTGCTGCCTGAATAGCTACTTCGAACATGTGTCTGGGAATGAGTTTGCGCAGTTTTTCGCAGAGTTTTCTTCCCCAGTAATATGCGTTTTCCCTGTGAATTATAGTTGACAGGGCATCGACGGGTTCTCCGTTTAGGAGAATATCGAGTTTAACGAGGTCGGATTCCCTGTAATCTTTAAGTTCATAATCGAAAGAGGCGTAACCTTTAGTCAGTGATTTAAGTTTGTCATAGAAATCGAAAATAATTTCCGAGAGCGGAAACTCAATTGTAAGGTCTACTCTTTTCGCGTCTATGTAGTGTTGATTCTTAAAAATCCCGCGGCGTTCGTTGGCGAGTTTCATGATATTGCCGATAAACTCGACGGGTGTAATAATCTGCGACGAAATAAAAGGCTCTTCGACGTGGTCGATTACAGTCTGGTCGGGCATCAACGACGGATTGTCCACTAGCACGACATCGCTGTTTGTTTTATAGACTTTATATTCGACGTTCGGAACAGTAGTAATAATACTCAGGTCATATTCCCGTTCGAGTCTTTCCTGAACGATTTCGAGATGCAGCAGTCCGAGGAATCCGCATCTGAATCCGAAGCCGAGGGCGACGGAGGTTTCCGGCTCGAAAGAAAGCGCCGCATCGTTAAGTTTAAGCTTCGCGAGCGATTCACGGAGATTTTCGAAATCGTTAGCCGCGACAGGGTAGATACCGCTGAACACCATCGGTTTGACTTCTTTGAAGCCGGGTATTGGTTCATCTGAGCGGTTGTTCACGTCGATAATCGTATCGCCGACTTTAGAATCATTAACATCTTTGACATTAGCGATAAGGTAACCGACGTCGCCGGAGTTAAGGTGTCCGGTGCGTTTCCTGTCCATTTTGAGAATTCCGACTTCTTCAGCCTGGAAGCGTTTTCCGTTTGAGAAGAATTCGATTTCATCGCCTTCTTTAAGAATTCCGTCGATTACTCTGAGGTAAACGATAACGCCTCTGTAGTTATCGAACTTGGAATCGAATATAAGGGCGCGAAGAGGTTTCTTCTCCTCGACATTTGGCGGAGGAATGCGACTGATAATATTATCGAGAATATCTTCAGTTCCCGTACCGACTTTGGCGCTTGCGGCGATAATATCTTCTTTTTTTCCTCCGATGAGTTCAATAATCTGGTCTTTAGTTTCATCGACCATAGCGCTTGGCAGGTCAATTTTGTTGATGACA
>JAJTBN010000130.1 GCA_021286895.1 Bacteroidota bacterium
AAACGGGGAGACTCTCGTTTACATTATATGAGGAATTGCCGGCTCCGCCGGCGCGCCAGGTGGTAACACCTGACGCCACAATTATAGATGATAATACATCAGCCCGCGGAGCGGGCGGAATTATAAAAATAATAAAAACAAAATAAATAGCGGATAACGAGAGTCCCCCGTTGAAACGGGGAGACTCTCGTTTACATTATATGAGGAATTGCCGGCTCCGCCGGCGCGCCAGGTGGTAACACCTGACGCCACTAAATCTTTTTAATTTTTGATTTAATTAAAGTTCTTCTAATCAAAACCAATTTTAAATTTTAAATTGTACTTTTACATTTTGCATTTTTAATTTTGCACTGTCTCTCTACGACACAAGTTCCGTCTCAAGCGCAATCGCCCGCGGATGAAGTATGTTGTTCTCCAGATGTATGTGCTTGTGCAAATCCAGTTCGAAGTTGTTTAACTCTCCGTAGAATGACCTGAATGTGTTGCACGCGTCGTCGGGAATCCTGAAATTATCGGTAATCGCCCTCATCTCGTGAAACGCGTTTCCCGCGCTGTCATGCTCCGCTTCCATCATCGCTATCGGATTTCTTACGCTTCCGAACGGAATCGACGTCAGCGCGCCGCCCATTCTTTTTATATCCGCCATCTTCGATATGAAAGGGAAAAGTACGTTCTCTTCTTTGAACATGTGACTCGTTAATTCAGCCTCGACCTGATGGTATAATTCCGTCACCCTCTCAAGTTCGGGATGATTCTTTCCGTGCGCGTTCAATACCTTGTTCGCGAATGTGTTCAATGTCGGCAAAATCCTTTTAATATACCCGTGATGCGTGTTCACTATGTGTTCGACAAGTTCGTCGAGGTCTATCTTTTCAAAATCTTCGTCGGGTCTTTCTGTATTAGACATTTCATTCTTAATCTCCCCGATTATCGCTTCGGCGTTCAGCCCTTTTTCGACGCACGCTTCGCCTAACGGGCGTTTTCCGTTGCAGCAGAAATCGAGCCCGTGCTTTTCAAATACTCTTGATGCCCTGAAATCATCCCTTACTATTTCCGATAACGTGTTATTTTTTGTGTATTCCATTTTTATTGTTTTTAGTTTTATAATTATTTTTCTACGTCAATTTTTGTTTTATCTACCGACCAGCCCGTCTTCAGTCCGATTACGAACCAGCCGAGAGCCAGCGTACCCGCGGCAAAAATCGTGTCGCCTATGACTCTCAGCCACCTGAATACATTGAGCGTCGGATCCTGCATGAATTCCGCCGAACGCGCGAACCACATTCCGTACTTCACGCTCGCAAACGTCTGGAACAATCCGACAGGAAGTATACTGATTAATACCATCAGCAGAAGTCCGATGTTAATCGACCAGAACGCGAATTTCATTACGCCGTCTTTCCATACGTACTTTACCATAAGACTCTTCAGCACGAAAAGCATCAATCCGATTCCCAGCATTCCGTAAACTCCGAATAATGCCGTGTGTCCGTGCACGGGCGTCGTGTTCAATCCCTGCATGTAATATAAAGCTATCGGCGGATTGATCAAGAATCCGAATATTCCCGCGCCGACGAGATTCCAGAACGCCACAGACATGAAACAGTAAATAGGCCACTTGTACGCCTTTATCCATTCCGTCGAACGGCTGATTTTAAGGTTGTGGAATACTTCGAATCCCATGAACACCAGCGGCACAACTTCAAGCGCGCTGAAAGTCGCGCCCAGCGCTATTATCGCCGGTGTCGTTCCCGTGAAATACAGATGATGGAATGTTCCGATTATTCCTCCTGAAAGGAATATAATTGTTGAAGAAAGAACCGAGTAAGAAGCCGTTTTTAATCTCAGCAGTCCCATCCTCGAGAAAAGGAAAGCCGATACGACTGTCGCGAACACTTCGAAAAATCCTTCCACCCAGAGGTGAACGACCCACCAGCGCCAATATTCGGCGATTGAGAGGTGAGTCTGCCTTCCCCACATCAGACCTGCTCCGTAAAATGCCGCTATGGCTATTGCGGAAATCACGAACATTATAAGCAGCGTCTTGTTCTCTCCCGGCTTTTTCAGAACAGGCATCAGCGCTCTTAATAAAAGTATAAGCCAGATGACAAGTCCCGTGAAAAGGAATAACTGCCAGAAGCGTCCGAGGTCGACGTATTCATAACCCTGATGTCCGAACCAGAAATTCTGCACAAGACCTAACTTCTGCATAACGCCCATCCACTGACCTATCAATGAACCGACTACGATTATCAGCAGCGCGACAAAAAGGAAATTCACGCCTGCTCTCTGGAATTTAGGTTCATATCCCGATACCGCAGGAGCGATGTACAATCCCGTCGCGAGCCACGACGTCGCTATCCAGAAAATCGCTAACTGTACATGCCACGTTCTTGAAATCGAATAAGGAAGTACGTTGCTCAGCGAAAGTCCGTAGAAACTGTTTCCCTCAACGCCGAAATGCGCCGTTACTATTCCCATAATCACCTGAAGGATAATCAGTCCGCAAACCACCCAGAAATATTTATTTGTCGCAAGCATCGACGGTGTAGGCAGCAGGCCCGAAAGCGGGTCGTCCTTCGGGAGTGATACCGCCAGCGGCTCGTCGCTGCTGTTCTTAGCGTAATAATATCCGAGTATTCCGATTCCCGCTATGAGCATTATAACGCTGAAACCGGTCCAGATGATTAGCGATGGAGCAGGCGTGTTGCCGACCGTCTCGTCGGGAGGCCAGTTGTTCGTGTACGAAATACTCGCGTTCGGCCTCTGCGTTACGCACGACCAGGAAATCCAGAAAAAGAAATCGTTCATCTTTTCCATCTTGTCAGCGTCTTTCACGCTGTTCTCGGGAATCGAATACGCGTCGCGAAGTTTCGACAGCGCCGGGTCGTTCATGAAAAGTCCCGCGTAATGTTTCGCGTTGTCTTTTATCGCCTCTTCCCTAATTTCAGAAATTTTCAGAGTACCGGTTTTTTCGTCGTATGTGTTCGTCCTCAGTTCTTTCTGAAGCCTGACTTTGTAAACCGCTTTTGCCTCGTCGTTTAGTTCTTCGTAACTTTTGTTGAATTCCGTTTTAGCCCACTTGTTCAGAATGTAAGTTGCTTCCCTGTGAAGCCAGTCAGCCGACCAGTCAGGCGCGAGATATGCGCCGTGACCCCAGACGGTGCCGACTTCCTGTCCGCCTATAGACTGCCAGATGTTCTGTCCGTCCATTATATCCTTTCCCGTGAACAGAACTTTTCCGTCCGCTGTTACGACCTTATCGGGTATAGGCGGGGCTTTCATATAAATTTCGTGCCCGTAATATCCGAGCACGGCAAAACTCAGCACGACCACAGCCGCGAAAACAAACCATAATTTTTTTGTACTCATAAATGAAATTTAAATTTGATGAAACTTATCCCTATCAGTAATGTTTATCGGTAATTGTAAATAAGTTTAATAAGCGTTTTGGCTTCCCTGTTTCCCGCTTCGACGAGCGAATACGAGAAATCCGTCAGCCTCCATTGCAGAACGGCCAGCCTTATGAACCCGAGAATTATCGTCGCAAGGTCGCAGGAACTAAGTCCGCGGAATTCCCTGCTCTTCTTGGCGTCTTCAAGCACCTTGCAGATTATCTGCCGCCTTTGCGTTATAATATGCAGAAGTTTCGCTGGAAGCGCTTTCCCGTTCCTGAAAATGTCTTCTGAAAATATTATCGAAGTAAGTTCGGCGTTTGTTTGAAAGAACTCAAAATGAAAATTTATAAGTTCAGTTATCTTTTTTTCCCTGTCCGAAATACTTTCGATGTGTTTTTTTAACTCATCGTCGAATACGTTCATCCTGTCCATTATAGAGACTATAATCTCTTCCTTGTTCGTGAAATGCCTGTATATTGCGGGCTCGCTGACGTTGACCCTGTACGCAAGTTCCCTTATTGTCAGCGCATCAAACCCCTGTTTGTGTATAATTTTAACCGCTTCGTCAATAATCTGCTTTTTTCTGTCAATCGTGTTCAGCCGCACGGTTCTGTCCGTTTTCTTTACTGCTTCTGTTATATTTGCTGCTGCCATTTTATAAGTCATGTTAGTGTTCACTAACTTATAACAATAATCGGACTTAAAAGTTCTATTTATCCGGCTGGATTTTATCCGGGTCAGGTGATTTTTCTGGTGCTGCTGCATTTTACATTTTAAACTGTACTTCTGCATTTTCCATTTTACATTTTGCATTACTTTCAAATTCCATATTTTATTGGATTTACAGCAAATAAATTAACTTGAACAAGAACGATTTCATAATCTCACTGAAGAGAACTCTCATGCGTATCTACCGCCTGGACTTGTTCCATTTTCATGACAATAAAATCAGCATTGAAAACATTCTCCGCGTTATCTACGCCGTAATGGTTATAGATACCGTCATACTGTTAGTTTTTTCATATAAAATAAATTACTCTACAAATAATCTCGATAAAGAAGTTAAGTTCCGGGTTTCTCCCGGCAAACATTTCCAGCAGATTGCCGATGAACTCGAGAAGGAAGGCGTCATCAATAACGCATTCTATTTTAAAATTGCCGCAAAACTCAAAAATCAGGACGATAAAATAATTTCACGAACATATATTTTCAAACCCGGACTGAATAATAACGAAGTGCTCGACATACTTACTAATCCCGCGCTTCACTTTACCGTAAAGTTTACTGTGCTCGAAGGCTCTACAATAAGGCAGATTGCGAAGTCGGTTGAAAACAAACTGAACCTCGACCCGGACAAATTTATAGCGGAAACAAAGAACGACTCGCTAATCGCCGTACTCGGACTTGACACAAAAATCCCGAGCCTTGAAGGGTTCCTATATCCGGATACTTACAAGGTTCCGCTCGATATAACGGAGAAGGAACTGGTCGAACTGCTTTTCAGCGAATTTGAAAAGAAAGTTGCCGGCCAGAACGATGTTTACAGCAGGAACCCTGTAAAACTTCTCAAAGTAATCACACTCGCTTCGATAGTGCAGGGTGAAACCCAGATAGACTCCGAAATGCCGGTCATCGCCGGCGTTTACACGAATCGTCTTTCAAAGAGGATGAAACTCGAAGCCGATCCGACAGTTCAGTACGCTTTACCTGACGGACCGAAAGCAAGACTTATGAAAAGCGACCTGAAAGTAAAATCACCGTACAATACATATCTTAACTACGGACTTCCTCCGGGACCGATAAACAACCCGGGAATTAAGGCTATCGAAGCCGCTCTCAGTCCGGAAAAGAACGATTTCCTCTTTTTCGTCGCTACGGGAAAAGGCGGGCATACATTTACAAAGACATATCAGGAACATTTAAAAGCAGTGGAAGAATACAAGAAAAATGTTAAGCAGAAGTAACATATTGCTCACTCGGCTTTTCCTGAAAATCGACTTCCGCAACAAGGATAACGCGGGATTCAGGAGGCTTATCGGCATTATCGTCACGTATCTGTTCGCGAATACGCTTATCACAAACAACAATTATCTGCGGCTCGATAAACCGTCGTTCGCGTTCGTTTCCCTGACAGTAAATTTCTTCTTCGTCGCTTTCATTCTTATATCCGACTACGCCCAGTTGTTCTTTTCAAAGAATCACGTCGACAGCCTGAAATCGCTGCCGGTAAAACAGGAAAATATATTCACTTCTAAAATAATTTCATCGTTCATATATCTGTCCGTTTTTCCGTTTGTCGTTTCCCTGCCTCCCTCAGTGTATATGTACTTCTACGGAGGACTGATAACGGATTCGCTCCTGTTTTTTGTCTGCTCCTTCGTATTCTCTTATTTCATTATTGGAATCATTCTTCTGGCGAACAGTTTCGTTATTCTCGCCGGCAAAGGACGCAGCAAAGCGCTTGTATTTCTGTTTCAGATTTTGTTCCTCGTGTTCGTTTTCTCGATGAACAGAACATCGGGAAGGCTTACGAATAACGACATGCTGACTGGCAACACGTATTTCAAATACCTGCCGCAGTACTACCTTGCGGACGGTTTCGGAAACCCCGCCTATATACTCGCGCTTTTAGCCGTGACGATTTTGCTTTTTGCCGTAACATATTTCTTTCTCCGCAATAAATATTTCACGCTTTCGGAAATCGTCGGAAGCGTCGACGCGCCGAAAACGTCTTTGTTCACGCGCCTCAGAGCCGGTTTCGACTTCAGCAGGTTCGAGAACATCATTCTCCGCGGCAGTTCCGAGAAAGCGTCGTACGGACTGTTCAAGAATCTGTTTTTCAACAATGCATCACTCAAACTCAGGCTTTTCCCGGTACTGCTTATCCCTGTTATTTCGACCCTCGTAGGAGTCGTGTCGGGAATATCGCCGATGCTTGTCATGACCGAAAACGGGAAAATAATCAACGACGGTATTTTAATCGTAAGTCCCGCGGTTACGATAACAACACTGATGTGCATCCGCCTTCTTTACGCGAACACAAAGATGGCTCTCGATACCGACGGAAACATCGGATGGCTGTATGACTCGCTGCCAGTCGAAAGAAGGAAGTTCGCGAACGGCGTATTGAAGTTCATATACGTTTACTTTCTCGTTCCGGTAATCGCGGTAACATCGCTTCTGCTGCTGACGAGGCTTCCGGCCGCTGACGTCTTTCTTAACCAGATTTATCTTTTCGCGTTCGGGATATTCGTCAACAGCCTGCTTAACAGGTTCGACAAGACTCTGCCGTTTACCGTTGAAAGCACAAAGTTCAACTCTTCTTCGAAATATATCGAAATACTTGTAGTCACACTTTTCGGCATCGTATTTTTTGTTAGTCAGATTTTTATTTTTAAAAGCATTATATTTGTTTTATTGGGAGCGTTGGCATTAGCCGTAATTTCTTATTTCTTAAACAAATAAGCATCAATCTATGGATTCACTCGACAAACCTGACTTCGCCGTACCGCAGACGGAAACCAAGCCGCTTGTAAGAACATACAAGGGCGACGGCAAGAACATAATACTCGGCATAACGGGCGCAAGCGGCGCCATTTACGGGCTCAGAATCCTCCGCACTCTCATAGTGAGCAATTTTAACGTAAACCTGATAATTACCGAATACGGGCACTACAACATTACGAAAGAATGCGGATTGGAACTCAATCAGGGAAACATTCACAGTTTCTTTCCCGAACTAATCATAAACAAATGCTCCGTTACGCTTCACAGCAACCTCGACCTTAAATCGGAAATTTTCTCTACAGCGTATGACGCCTACGGAGTAGTCGTCGCGCCCTGCTCGATGGATTATGTATCCCAGATAGCGCATTCGGAATCGCAGAACCTGATTGTAAAATGCGCCGACCACGCCCTATCGCACTCGAAACCGGTGATAGTAGTACCGCGCGAAACACCGCTCAACAGGATTCATCTCGATAATATGATTCGAATAATAGACGCGGGCGGAAAAGTCGTCCCCGCAATGCCCGGTTTCGACAGCGGTCCCAGAGATTTCAACGACCTCGCCGACTCGATAGCAGGCAAGGTGATGAGCCTTCTGATGGCAGGAAGAGCGTGACGAATAAATTTTGTATTATAAAAAAAGCGGGACCGAACAGTCCCGCTTTTTGTTTTACAAACTCTGAAGATTAATCTTCGACCATTGTTACCTTAATCATCTTCACGTCTTCAATCGGTCTGTCCATCGCGCCTGTCTTGACCTTTCCGATTTTCTCGACAACGCTCATGCCTTCGACTATTTCGCCGAATATCGCGTGCTTGCCGTCAAGGTGCGGTGTCGGCGCGAGTGTGATGAAGAACTGCGACGTTCCCGTGTTCGGGCCCGCGTTCGCCATCGAAAGTATTCCCTTCTTGTTGTGCTTCAGTCCCGGACCGAATTCGTCGGGAATAACCTTTCCCGAACCGCCTCTGCCGGTGCCCGTCGGGTCGCCGCCCTGAATCATGAATCCGTCGATTACTCTGTGGAATATAATTCCGTTGAAGAAGCCCTTTTCAACGAGGCTTCTGAAGTTGTCAGTTGTGATGGGCGCTTCCTTGCTGAAAAGTTTCGCCTTGAACGTGCCCAGCGATGTTTCGAATTTTACGTAATCCAATTTTGTATCGTCCTTTTTAGTTTCTGAATCTTTCGCGTCAGTCTTGAGACTGTCTTTCTTTTCCTGAGTCTGCGGAGTCGTATTTGTGGTCGTCTTCACAGAGTCGGTTTTCTTTACTTCGTTCTTGACGTCGCTCTTGCCGCATCCCATCGCGAGGACGGATACGAAAAGAAGCGCCACGAACATTGCAAGAATTCTTTTCATTAATTTTTTACTCCTTAAAATTAATATTTTAAAATTGTTTTAAGAATCTTACGTCGTTTTCGTAGAACATCCTGATGTCCGGCACTCCGTGCCTTATCATCAGAGTTCTTTCTATGCCCATTCCGAATGCGTAACCCGTGTAAATCTCGGGGTCGTATCCGACGTTCACGAAAACATTCGGATCCACCATTCCGCATCCGAGTATTTCAAGCCAGCCCGTGTACTTGCAAATCCTGCATCCTTTGCCTTTGCAAAGGTAGCATTCAACGTCCATTTCGCCCGACGGCTCCGTGAACGGGAAGAAACTCGGACGAAGCCTCGTTTTCAAATCCTTTCCGAAAAATTCCTTCGCGAAATAATCGAGAGTGCCTTTCAGTTCCCTGAACGTAACGCCTTTGTCAACATAGAGTCCTTCGACCTGATGGAACATCGCCAGAGAACGCGCGCTGATAGCTTCGTTCCTGTAGCACTTGCCGG
>JAJTBN010000131.1 GCA_021286895.1 Bacteroidota bacterium
AATAAGAACCATACTCTCAGGTATTGAGGAACCAATACTAAAAAAGGATTTCGCATCGCTGGGATTTATTAATGAAATATCCCTTAAAGGGGATTCTGCAAAAATCAGGCTTGGGATTACCGATACGGAATACAAAGATTTCCCCGGTATAAAGAACAGAATAGCAACCAAAATACTTGAGGAAATACCGGAAATTAAAAAAGTTGACATCGATTTCCTGCTCGGTGTGGTCAGGCATGAAAACAAACAGAAAGACTCTGTCCTTCCGGGTGTAAAGAATACGATTGCAATAGCGTCGGGCAAAGGCGGCGTCGGAAAATCAACTGTCGCGGTCAATCTTGCCGCCGCGCTGTCACTCGAAGGCGCAAAGGTCGGACTTATAGACGCGGATATTTACGGTCCGTCTATTCCGATTATGCTCGGCATTAACGAAAGACCGCGTGTGCTAAGACACAACGGCGTAAATAAAATGGTGCCGATTGTCCAGTATGGAATAAAACTTATGTCAATAGGTTTTCTTATCGAGGATAATTCCGCTGTTGTGTGGCGCGGGCCTATGGCTTCGAGCGCGCTGAAACAGTTTATGAGCGAGGTTCTCTGGGAAGACCTCGACTTTCTGCTCTTTGATATGCCTCCGGGAACAGGCGATATACAACTAACGCTCAGCCAGACGATTCCGCTTACCGGCTCTGTAGTCGTAACGACCCCTCAGGAAATTTCGCTGTCGGATGCCCGCAAAGGACATAACATGTTCGTAAAAGTCAACGTGCCGAATCTCGGGTTCATAGAGAACATGAGTTATTTCATGACGCCCGACGGAAAAAAGGAATTCATTTTCGGACAGGGCGGAGGAAAGAAAATCGCAGAAGAGTTCGGCGTAAAACTTCTCGGTGAAATACCCATCGATACGGAAATCAGAGTCACCGGCGACAGCGGTAAGCCTATAATGTTCAGCAAGCCCGACTCAGAGTCCGGAAAGATTTTCAAAGGCATCGCGAAGAATCTTATAAGAGAAATAAATGAGAAGAATATTTCCCCGTCAAATCAGTCGGGATTAGAACTGATAGTTTAAAAATGGATGTTTTAAAGTAAGCATTCTGATTATAATTGAAATATGTCTGAACTTAATTTAGATAATATCAATAAAGCTCTCGATAAACTCCGCCCCTACCTTCAGGTAGACGGCGGAGACGTCGAAGCCGTAAGCATTTCAGAAGATAACATAGTTTCCGTTCGACTTCTCGGAGCATGCAATACGTGTCCGCTTAACCTTATGACATTGAGAGCCGGGATTGAAAGGCAGTTAATGACGGAATTTCCGGATATTGTAAGGGTGGAATCAGTCGTCTGATTTGTACTTTTCGTATGCGTTAATTTTTCCTATATCTTCAAAAAGACTTTTTCCCGCGTCAAAACATTTCACAGTCTTGCCGTGATTTTTCTGCGCGTCGAGATATATATCGATGATGTCGAGATACTTTACCGGATATCCGAGTTTGAAAATCCCTTCAGAAATCAGATGCACTCCGTTGAAAGCGTAAAAGCTCTCTTCCGGAACATCGCATTTTATCCTTCCTTCGAGTCTCATATCCCTGCCGAGAACAAGAAAACGCGAAGTATTCCTTTTCTGAACAAGAAGTGTCGCCATATTGCTGGTCGCAAGATGATATTCGATAAAATACTTTAAATCGAAATTTGTATAAACATCGACATTAATCGCGAGGAATGAACCGTTTCCGCCGCCGTTCTCATCGGTCAGAAATTTTTCCGCGTTGATAATTCCTCCGCCTGTTCCTAAAATGACGTCTTCCCTGATAACATTTATACTGACACCGAAATCGTTTTCTGAAAAGTAATTCTCAATCTGTTCCGCAAAATGGTGCGCGTTAACGGTTATGTCCTTGATACCGTATCTTTTCAGTTTTTCAATCTGATAAGAAATCATCGTGCCGTTCCTTAAAGGAACCAGCGCTTTCGGAACGCTGTTCGTCAGAGGTTTCAGCCGTGTGCCGAATCCCGCAGCGAGTATCATCGCTTTGTTTACCATGCTGCAAATTAAAAACGGACGCCGATAAAAAACAGGTAATCTTTTAGGCTGAATCCGTTTTATGTATGAACGCCTCGTGCCCGAAGAGGACTTTGGGCACGAGTTCAAGGATTAAATAATTTATAAATATCTATATGCATTTTTGATTTTTGATATATCGGTAAATTACATTTCTTATTAAAACGCTTTATTTTAAATTATTGTTTAAGATTATATATGCTGGCAATAAAAAACAAAACGGCTTCGAAGAAGCCTGAAATTAAAACGAAAGAATTTTACATTTCGGAGATTAACCGTCTGAAGAAAGAACTCAACGCGGTTCTTCTGGCGCATTTTTATCAGGAGCCGGATATTCAGGACATCGCCGACCATATAGGCGACAGCCTCCAGTTAGCGCAGGCGGCGGAAAAAACGAATGCCGACGTAATAGTCTTCGCGGGTGTGCATTTCATGGCTGAAACAGCCAAGATACTCAATCCCGATAAATTAGTGCTTCTTCCCGATATGAACGCGGGATGCTCGCTTGCGGAAGGATGCCCCGCTGATTTACTGAAGAAGTTTAAGGAGAAATATCCCGGGCATATTTTAATAAGTTACATCAATTGTTCAGCCGAAGTAAAGGCGATTTCGGATATAATCTGCACTTCTTCGAATGCAGAGAAAATTATTAGGCAGATACCCGAATCTCAGAAAATTATTTTTGCTCCCGATAAAAACCTCGGAAGTTACATAGCGAAGACGACGGGAAGAGATATGGTGTTATGGCACGGTTCGTGCATTGTGCACGAGACTTTCAGCGAAAAGAAAATAATTGAACTTAAACTTTCACATCCGCACGCGAAACTCATCGCGCATCCCGAATGCGAACCTAACATACTCAACAATGCCGACTTCATCGGCTCAACAAGCGCTCTTCTGAACTACATCGCGGACAATAACGCGAAAGAATTTATAGTCGCAACCGAACCCGGCATACTGCACCAGATGGAAAAGAGAAGTCCGGGAAAGGTGTTTATACAGGCGCCTCCTGAGGCGAACTGTTCATGCAACGAATGTCCGTATATGAAACTGAATACGCTCGAAAAACTTTATCTTTGCATGAGGGATAAAACACCGGAGATAATTCTTGACAGGCAAATTCAGGAAGACGCGCTCATTCCCATAAAGAGAATGCTCGAAATGAGCAAAAAATAACCGGACAGTTTCCTGTCCGGTTATATAAACCGCTTCATCGTATAAGCCGGATTCTGTGTCCCCGCAAGGGGCTGCAGCCATTTATCTTGACGCATCATTGCTGAGGCGTTCTTTGCATCCTACCCCGGAAGTTTAAGAAGCAAGCAGAACTTCAGCTTCCTATACTCGGATTTGCTCCGGATGAGGTTTGTCAATCTTAATGATTGCTCATTAAATGGTAGGCTCTTACCCTGCCTTTTCACCCTTATCCCTTTCGGGACGGTATACTTTCTGTGACACTTTCTGAAAGCGTTTCTTCGGAAACGCCTCCCCGGGATATTCTCCCGGCATCCCTGCTTCTATGGAGTCCGGACTTTCCTCACCGGGTTCATCACCCTGGCGCGGCTGCCTGATGAAACAGTTTTATTATAAATTCGAAATTAAAGTCTCGTCTATGAGTATTCTTCCGCATGACTGGCAGGTGAATATGTTCTCCGCCATCCTGATTTCAATTTCTCTCTGTGGAGGAACGGAGTTATAACATCCGCTGCAGTTGCCTTTTCTGACTATCGCTGTCGCTTCACCCTTCATCGAACCGTTTATTCTTTCATAAAGGCTCATAAGGTCTTCGTCAAGACTGTCGAGTATCACTTTTCTCTTCTCTGTAAGTTCGACTTCCTCTTCCTCGAACTGTTTGTTAAGCGAGTTAAGGTGGGATATGTCTTCCTTAAGTTCGTTTTTCAGTTCATCGAAATTCCTCGACATTTCGAGAATTCCCTTAACGAGGTTTTCCTGGTACCCTTTGAGTTCCTTTATCCGCGCTTCGTTCTTCTGTATCGCTTCGAGCATAGCGTCTATCTGCTTTGTTATCTCGTCGTATTCCTTGTTGCTCTTTGCCTTGTATTTCGATTCGTCGTATTTGCCCGTCTTGTCTTCAAGACCTTTGTTTTCCTTTAGAAGCGCTTTTTCTTCGGTTTCAAAATTTTTCAGTTTCGTCTTATCTTCTTCAAGATGTTTTTCAATAACCGCGATTCTTTCCTTAAGGCTTTCAATCCTGAACGGAAGGTCGCCTTTTTCTTCGTCTATTTCGGCGAGTTCCCTGTCAATCTTAGTGAGTTCGTAAAGGTTTGTGAGCGTTTTCGTGAAATTAGGTTTGTTCTGTTCTATTTCCGCTTCGAAGTATTCATAGATTTTTGCTTCCTCGTGCTCGATCTCTTGTCCTTCTTTCAATTCTTCGCTTTCCGGATTAATGTTATCGTTTGTTTCGTCCATTTCTATATTAATTTTATTTTATATTTTAATTTATCGACTGAAATTATTGCTTCGATTTTATTTTCTTTTGCTTTAAACTCGTGTGCCGGGCGGATTTCATCCGAGATAATCAGGAACCTGCTGAATTTTTTATCCGTTATGCCGCTGAAAATTTCTACCTTGCTGTTAAGCCTCATCAGAATATCCTTAATTGAATACTTTTTCCTTGTCACGACTTTGTATCCGGCCGGATGCTTTGCTCTTTTTCTGAATTCGTAAATTTCGTATGCAGGCTCGTCATAGGGATGGCTTTCAAGAAGCGCGTCTATTACGCTTTCAAGGCGGTCTTCCCCGCATTCCATCTCAAGCCTTACTTCTTCCTCGAACGCAATTTTTCCCCTGCTGCCGGAAAACGGATTTGATTTGGCGCCGGGTCTGAAAGTTCCAACGCCTTTCATCCTGAACGAGCATACAGTGTACTCTCCTATAATTCCCGCGCCCGCGGCCGCCATATCGAATGTGAGTTTGTCAACGAAATTAAGAGGCACGAATGTTACAACCTTGTTCTTTTTCTCGTATCCGTGAAGCAGCGGGGTTATTGAATCTATTTCTTTGTAAGCAAATATTTTTTCAATATTAATCATCGTCGTATGTATATGAAAAAAGTGTATCTTATCGGATACACTTTTCAGAAAATCTCTTTACCGTGGAAAAATATTTTAAAACCTGATGATTCTATAGCATTCATAATATAAATATAGTCATAGAATCAAACAGATTCAATGAAAAACAAGTCAGATTTTAAGTTTCGTGAACACCATATTCACGGGTTTCGCGTTCTGCAATATGTAAAAATGCACCGCGGGCGCGTTCCTGTTCAGAAGTTCTTCGACCTGTTTGCACGCCCATTCGACGCCGATGTCTATTATATGTCTGTCCTTTGCTTCCATCACTTCGTTGTACAGTTCCTCCGGAATGTCTATGAAGAAATCCTTCGGAAGGCTCGTAAGATGTTTCTTCGAAGTAAGGATTTTAAGTCCGGGAATAACCGGAATATTTATCCCGGATTTCCTGCACTGGTCGACGAAGTTGAAATAATGTTCGTTCTTGTAGAACATCTGCGTCACGCAGTAATGCGCGCCGTTCTTAATTTTCGATTTCAGAACCTCCATGTCCGCTTTCATGTTCGGGGATTCGTAGTGCTTCTCGGGATATCCCGCTACGCCGATGCAGAAATTAGTCGGAGTCGCGTCGAGCAAATCCGATTCAAGATAATGCCCCTTGTTCATGTTGTTTATCTGCTCAACGAGTTCGTCGGCGTATTCGTTTGTTGTCTTTCCAGCGGGAGTCGGTTTCTTGTAGCCCTTGTCGTCTCCCTGAACCGCGAGCACGTTCTCGATGCCGAGATAGTTAAGTTCAATAAGCGCGTCTTCTGTTTCTTCCTTCGTAAAACCCCTGCAGAGTATGTGAGGCACCGTGTCGATGTTGTATTTGTTCTTTATTGCCACGCTTAACCCGATTGTGCCGGGTCTTTTCCTTTTAACTCTTTTCTTAATTCCGCCGTCCGGTATTTCTTCGTACTGAACTTCCGCCGAGTGGGACGTCACGTCGATGAAAGGGGGATGATGCTTGACGAGTTCGTCGACAAGTTCGAAAAGTTCCGTTATGCTTCCTCCTCTGAGAGGGGGAATAATCTCAAAACTTATAAATGGATTTTTTGAATTCGCAAGATGTTCTGAAACTTTCAACTTATAGTATTTAATTTAAAAAATCGGGATGCATGCTGGAGCCGCTCTTCGTGAGAAGTTCGCTCTTTCCCGTCGTTATATTAAGTATGCCCACCTGATAACTGCTGCCGTTTTCGGCGTCGTAAATAATTCTCTCGTTGTCAATCCACTCGTAATTAGCCACACTTCCTCCTTTGATGTCGTAACTCTTTTTATTGTTGCCGTCTGTGTCCATTGTGTAAAACTTAACGGTTGTGTTCGTAATCGAAAGGAAGGCGATGGTTCCGTCGTCTGGAGAAAATCTCGGTTTATTGGCACTCTCGATTCCTTTCGACAGCGCTTTTTCCGTGCCGTTGTCGTACATGTAAATCGTACCTTGAAGGTTGTTGTTGAAACTTGCCCATAATATCTTGTAATTATCCGACGAGATATCGGGCATGAGGTCGGCATTTTCGCTTGTGCTAATCTGGTAAAGATTATTGTCCGTCGTATCGTCGAGGTCAATAAGCATAATGTCCTTATTGTTCTTGAAAAAAGCCGAGAACACCATCTTCGAGCCGTCCGCTGAAATTCTCTGCTGGTTCGAATAGTTCAGGTAAGATATCATGAACGGTTCCGGTTCTCCGGGGTCCATAGCGTATATAGTAAGACCGCCTTCATAATCGGAGTTAAAGAAAATCGTTTCGCCGTCAGAGGCGAATGACGGATGCTCGCCGTTGAAAACGTAGTACGGGTCCGCGGGCTGGTCCGTGTTTGCATCCGCTATATAAAATATTCTGCCGTCTTCGGTGTTGAAGACTATTTTAGAGCCGTCGGGCGACCACTTCGGAAAATAACAGTCACCTGACATGTCCGTCAGCTGCGTCTTTTCGCTTCCGTCTTCGTTCATCACGAAGACCTGATAATACCCTGAATTGTTGTCGTTTGAAACATAAACTATTTTTCCGGATTGAGATAAGACAAAATTCCACCCACTTAAAACCATCAGCAATGCGATGATTATCTTCTTCATTTATCAAAAGTTAATTTCAAAAATATAACAATAATAATATAAAAGAATTTCATGTTATGAAAGTTAATTTGAATTCGCCTTTACGAAAAAATTACTTATTTTAATGAATACAATTATCAGGGCAATGCTGACAGACGAACTTCTGAAAGAAGTCCGCTATAAAGCCGTCAGGAGCGGCGGCAAAGGCGGACAGAACGTGAATAAGGTATCTACAAAGGTCGAACTGTATTTCGACATTGTGAATTCTTTATATCTTTCTGAAGAGCAGAAGGAAACGCTTCTCGATAAACTGAGGAATCAGACGGATAAGGACGGCGTCTTGAGGATTTCCTCGCAGGAAGACCGCTCGCAGATTATGAACAAGAATAACGTTACTGAAAAATTCTCTGCTCTGATTGCTTCCGCGCTCAGGAAGAAAAAGAAAAGAGGGAAAACATCCCCGACCGCGGCCTCAAGAACGGAACGTCTTGATTCCAAGAAAAAACAGTCCGCGAAGAAATCATCAAGAAGAAAGGATATCGATTTTGACGAATAAAGTATTTGTGAGACCCTCAATATTCGACGCCTATCCCGACGTTGTTTGCGCCGTAAGCGTGAAACATTCGGATTCTTCGAAGCCGCCGTTTTTCTTTAACCAGAGTTTTTCAATCGGCGATAAACCCGAACATGTAAAGCATAACAGAAAAGTTTTCTTTAAAGAACTCGGAATAGACGGCAACAGGGTTACTTACCAGAGGCAGATTCACTCGACTAACATACATTACGCGAAAGAGCCGACGTTCTTTCAGGATTCAGATGCGCTTTATACCGACATCCGTGAAGTGTATCTCGGCATTTCTCTTGCCGACTGCATTCCGGTTTTTCTGTATGCTCCGAAAGCATGCCTTGTATCGGGCATTCATTCAGGCTGGAAAGGCACGAGGTCGAAGATATTGACTAAAACCCTGCATACACTCTGCGAAAATTATAAACTTGCTCCGTCAGATTTTATCTGCTACATAGGTCCGGGAATATCAGTCGAATACTATGAAGTCGGGAAATTCGTAGCCGACCAGTTTGAAGAGGAATCAAAATACGAAAAAGACGGCAAGTATTTTGTTGACCTGAAGAAAGATAATTACAATCAACTTTTAAAAGCCGGCGTGAAAATCGGAAACATTGAAGTTACGGATTACTGCACTTACCGCGACAGTGATATATTCCATTCATACAGGCGCGACGGGGATAAATCCGGGCGTATGCTGGGCATTATTGGGCTGAGGGCTCTTTCTTCAAAAACCTGAGACTGAACAAAGTAACCAGCAGCATGACAAAGCCGCCCGTAAGAAACGGGAATGTAAATCCGAACTTATAGACAAATCCTCCCCATACAGGTCCGATGAACCTCGCGAGCGAGCCAAGCGACTGATTTATACCGAGCACGGAGCCCTGCTCGTCGCGGCTGACGTTCGTCGAGATAAGCCCCATCAGCATCGGATTGTTAAGACCGTTACCGAACCCGAGCACCATCATTAT
>JAJTBN010000132.1 GCA_021286895.1 Bacteroidota bacterium
AAAGGTTACGATTGATGAACTATCTACATATTCGCGCGATTTTGCGAGAGGAGTGAAATCAAGTTTATCGAAAATGCTCTCCGACGAGTTTAACATTCCAGAACGACAGGTGATACTTTCTTACGGAAGCGAAGACCTCCTGAAACAGATAATACATTACTATCTCGATAGAAAAGAAAAAATTCTTATACCAAAGGAAGCTTGGTGGTACTATAAAAAAGTCGCTTACGAAGTAGGCGGGTTCAACGTTGAATATCCGATGACTAAGGGCAGGGAAGACGGCGTCGCCACTTTCCTTTATGACGTCGATAAGATGATTGAAATTTACGACCGCGAAAGACCGCGAATCGTCCTTATCGCCTCGCCGAACAACCCGACGGGCAACAGGATTTCGAAGGAAGACCTTCACAGATTCCTCGACTCTTGCCGCGGCGCGCTCGTTATGATTGACGAGGCGTACTGGGGTTTCGGCTCCGTGGAAAACGATTACGTTAAACCCTATCTCGACGAATTCCCGAACCTGGTTATTTGCAGGACGTTCTCGAAATACTTCGGCCTCGCCGGTATGCGTATAGGTTACGCCTTCGCAGGCAAGAATCTCGAGGAACTCCTGAACTTCACGGTCAGATACCTCGGCTATAACAGGATTTCTGAAAAACTCGGAGAAATCGCGTATAAGGATACGGAGTATTATGAAGGCATTACCAAACTGATGCAGGAAGACAAAGAGTTTTTCTATAAGGAATTCGGAAAACTAAAAGGCTTTACCCCCTATAAGTCATACTCGAATTTCATGCTGGTTGATATGCCGCTTGAAATAAGAAAAGACCTTAATAAATTCCTTAAGGAAAGAAACCTGCTCATCAAGTTCCTCGATGAGGAAGCGTTCAAGACGGAAGCAAGAATCACTCTCGGAACGCGCGAACAGAACTATTATCTTATGGATTCAATTAAAGAATTTTTAGGAAAAAAATAATGGCGAAACAACAGGAACCTAAGAAACCCAATTACATATTGTATGTTCTAATCGCTGTTGTAGTTGTGGCCGGCGGGTATTTTATATACACCACGATTGCGGACAATAAAAAGCCCGAGTATAAAGTGAAAACTGAAAAGAAGGAAATGCCCGAACCGCAGTTTAAAAAACAGGGCGAACTCGAATTCAAGTCCGCGAAAGACGGAAAAGTAATTAAGAAGATTGATGTCGAAATCGCCGATAACGACGCTAAACGCGAACAGGGGCTTATGTACAGAAAATCGATGGACGAAGCGCAGGGAATGCTGTTCGTCTTCGTGATTTCGGAAGAACATTCTTTCTGGATGAAGAACACAATCATGCCTCTCGATATAATATTCTTCAGCGAGAGCAAAGAAATCGTAAAGATACACAAGAACACGACTCCTTACTCGCTGAAATCACTTCCGTCGGAAAAGAAGTCAATGTACGTAGTCGAAACTGTTGCGGGCTTTACGGATAAATACGGCATTAAGGAGGGCGATAAAATGGATTTCAAAATTACTAATTATTAATGGACAGGTTTAAATCCGAATTTTTCTTTAACCGTGAGTTAAGCTGGATAGAGTTCAACAGACGCGTTCTTGAAGAGGCTGCAGACAGGTCTCAGCCGCTGCTCGAACGCGTTAAGTTTCTTTCTATATTCAGCACGAACCTCGACGAGTTCTTCATGATTCGCGTATCAGGACTCAAACGCCAGATGTACAGCGGAGTGAACGAGGCTTCGTCCGACGGGCTGACCGCTCAGGAACAGCGCGAACTTATTTATCAGGGAGTACTGCCCCAGGTGAAAGAACAATACAGGATTTTTAACGAAGAGATTGTACCGGGCCTCCTGAAAAATGATATCAGGATTCTCAAGTACGGGGAACTCGGCGAAGAATCAAAGAAGAAACTCGATAAATACTTCGACGAAATTCTCTATCCCGTGCTTACGCCAATCGCTATGGACAGCGTGCACCCTTTCCCGAACCTCGTTAACAGAACTCTGGCTTTCGCCCTTGTTCTTGATGACCCCGATGCCGAAATCAAAGAGGAAAAAATTTCGGTCGTCCAGATTCCGGGAAATTTTCCGAGATTCATACGCATCGACGGCATGCAGGGCTTCTGCACTCTGCTGCTCGAGGATTTAATCGAAGCGAATATTTATAAACTGTTCCCGGGAATGGAGATAACCGACTGTTACGCGTTCCGAATAACGCGGAATGCGGACCTCGAACTCGAAGAGGAAGAGGCGGGCGATTTGCTTACTCTCATAGAAGAAGAAATAAAGAAAAGACGCCTGGGAGTGGTTGTCAGGCTCGAAGTCGAAGAAAAGATGCCCGACAGGATTCTTGATTTTCTTGTGAATGACCTCGAACTTGATGACACCGAAATCTATAAGGTTGACGGGCCGATTAACCTCGGCGACCTGATGTATCTGTATTCTATCGACAGGAGAAACATTAAGGACGAGGCTTACACTCCGAGAATTTCGTCTTTTTTCCTCGAAGAGGATAATTTTTTCAGGGCTATCCGCAAACGCGACATTCTTCTGCACCATCCGTTCCATTCTTTTTCTTCGGTTACCGAATTCATCGCGCAGGCCGCGGAAGACAAGAATGTTTATGCTATTAAACTTATTCTCTACAGGACAAGCGGCGATTCGCCGATTATTAAATCCCTTATCAATGCCGCCGAAAACGGAAAACAGGTGACTGCCGTAGTAGAACTGAAAGCGAGATTCGATGAAGAGAACAATATCGTATGGGCTAAAAGGCTTGAAAATGCCGGCGTGCACGTTGTTTACGGCATCTCCGGACTTAAGAC
Organism: Bacteroidota bacterium; assembly: GCA_021286895.1. GTDB lineage: Bacteria > Bacteroidota > Ignavibacteria > Tepidaquicellales > Tepidaquicellaceae > CAIKZJ01. The sequence goes on from JAJTBN010000132.1 coordinate 2,825, forward strand.
GCACTGCAAAATGCTTCTCGTTGTGAGAAAAGAAGGAGCCGTCATGAATCGTTATCTGCATTTGAGTACGGGGAATTATAATCCGATTACTTCAAGGATATACACAGACCTCGGCTTGTTTACGTGTAACGAGGATTTTTGCAAAGACGCTTCGGACCTGTTTAACTATCTTACGGGATTTTCGAAACAGAAGGATTATAAAAAATTTCTGGTCGCTCCGTATTCCATGAGAAAGCCGCTTATTAAAGCGGTTGAAAAGGAAATCGAAAGTCATAACAAGAATGGAGACGGAAGAATCATTATAAAGGCAAACTCACTGGTTGATGATAAAGTTATTAAGAAACTTTATGAAGCCTCAAAGGCGGGTGTGAAAATAGATTTGATAATCCGCGGAATCTGCAGGCTGAGGCCGTGTATTCCGGAAATGAGCGGTAATATTACGGTGAAAAGCATCGTGGGCAGGTTTCTTGAACACAGCAGGATTTATTATTTCCATAACAACGGAAATCCTGTTATCTATTCGGGGTCGGCCGACATCATGCAGAGGAATTTCGACAGGCGCGTGGAAATACTTTATCCGATAGAGCATCCGAAGATAAAAGAGAATATGCTTGAGATTCTCGAACTGTACCTGAAGGACAACGTGAAGGCAAGAGTGCTTAACTGCGACGGCACGTATTCAAGGACACCGGTTGATGAAATTCCGGAAAAGGAAAGATTTAACGCGCAGGAATACTTCGTTTCGGAGGTAAAGAAGAAATACGCCGCCGAAACAAAAAAAGAATATCTGAAAAAACTTAAAAAACTGAAAAAGAAAAAAATCATACATTAGAAAAGGATAAACATACGATGACGTGGTTTACAGAGTTTAAAAGTTCGCTGAAAGGTTATGACGCCGAGGAAATACTCGACCTGTATTTTTTCAGGCCGCTGTCTTTTCTTTTTGTAAAACTTATTTATTCTACAAATATAACGCCGAATCAGATTTCAATCGTCTCAATGCTTTTCGGCATCCTTACGGGCGTGCTATTCGGGTTCGGAACGTATGACACTTTTATTTTCGGCGCCGCGGCGCTTCTGATTTCGAATATACTCGACTGCGCCGACGGCCAGCTCGCGAGACTTAAAAAGAACGGAACAGGCATCGGAAGAATCATAGACGGCTTCATTGATTACGTCACGGGCTTCTCTATATTTGCTGGCATCGGCATCGGTCTCAGCATAGCGACTCATAATTACGCGTACGTCTGGGCTGTCACCGCCGTCGCTGGTTTCTCGCGCGTTCTTCAGAATATGCTGTTCGATAATTACAGAAACATGTACCTGATTTATGTTTACGACAAAGGCTCGAACATTCCTAAAGAAATAGAGGAATACACGAGACTGAAACGCATGCTCGAACGGACAAACGGCCGCTACATGGAAAAGTTTCTCGTAAACATTTATATAAAATATTCGGCGGTACAGAAAAATACGGCGCAGGACAGGGTTCTGAACGTCTCGCCGGAAGATTACAGGAAGAAGAACGAAATGCTTCTCCGTGCATGGTCGTGGATAGGCTCTACGACTCATCTTGCCGCAGTAGCGGTCGCGTGTTTTACAAACAGGGTTGAGTACTATCTCTGGGCAGTGATGACAATCGGCAATCTTTATCTTCTAATACTCTATTTAATTCAAAAAGGCGTGCTGAAAGGACTTTCTAAATAATATGCAGGCAGTAATCCTCGCGGCAGGGCTGGCAAAACGCCTGAGACCGCTTACGGACACTACACCGAAATGCTTACTCGACGTGCGGGGAAAGAACCTTCTGCACAGAACGATGGATAATATTATTTCCTGCGGTATCAGAGATTTTATTTTCGTTACGGGTTACAGGGAAAATATGATTAAGGATTACCTGAAGAAAAACTTCGGAAACGTTAACATAGAAATCCTGACTAACTCTGATTACGAAAACAACAATAACTCGTACTCTCTCTGGATGACGAAGGATTACGTAAAGGATAGTTTCATACTTCTCGATTCCGACATCCTGTTCGATGCCGGAATTATTTCGAAACTCCTTGCCGATAAGCATGAGAACGGCGCGGCAGTGAACGTTACAGGAAATCTCGACGATGAGCAGATAAAAGTGCGCGTCGGCAATGACGGAAGAATTCTTGAAATATCGAAGATTGTTCCTATTAAAGAAGCGGCCGGGGAGTCAATAGGCATAGAAAAATTTTCCCGCTCCTTCGCCGGAGAAATGTTTAAAATTCTCGACAGGAAGATAATCAGGGAAAATAACGTCAACGAATTTTACGAAAAGACATTCGAGGAAATCATTGAAAGAAACGACCCCGGGAACAGTATGTACTGCGTAGATGTTTCAGAATATGAATGCATGGAGATTGATACGGTCGAGGATTATTACAAAGCACAAAAAGAATAAAGGAAAAGTAAATTGAATAATTACAGAAGAAGTTTCGGCGGATTTTCGCTTTTTCCGCCGGTCATTAAATACCTGCTGATTTCGAACATAGCGATATTTTTGCTCGAATTCTTCTTTCTTGACGCGCTGAAAGCGGGAAGGGCAAGCGTTGGCGACCTGTTTGTGAAAAACTTCGCCCTGTTCGGCTTCGACTCGCCGTATTTCAGGCCGTGGCAGCTTTTTTCGTATATGTATATGCACGGCAGCTTCTCGCATCTTTTCTTCAACATGTTCGCTTTGTGGATGTTCGGCATGGAACTCGAAAATCTCTGGGGCTCGAGAACGTTCTTCATATTTTATACCGTGTGCGGCATAGGCGCTGGGCTTGCTAACGCGCTTATCGCTCCGCTGTTCACAACGATTCCGCCTAATGTTCCTACTGTCGGCGCGTCAGGTTCGATATACGGCGTGCTGATTGCATTCGGAATGATTTTTCCGAACAGATACATTTACATTTACTTCATGCTTCCCGTTAAAGCGAAGTATCTCGTTATTATCTATATCGCCGTGGAAGTCTTCGCTGTCGCGTCGCAGTCGCAGACCGGAATCGCCCACGTGGCACACCTCGGCGGCGGACTCATTGGATTCCTGTACGTTTATTTTTATCTGAACCGCGGACCGCGGAAGTTTTTCCAGCAGAACGACAGTAATGCCTTCGATAATTTTAGGAATATGTTCGATAAGAAAGATAAGGAAACAAAGATTTACGATATGCCGAAAAATAACGTAAAAGACGCGGACTATGAAGATATAAACAAGAGCAAGTATGAAGACGATATGAGGCAAAAAGAGCGCGAAGCCGAACAACGCATTAACGCCATACTCGATAAACTCAGCGCCAAAGGCTATGCAAGCCTTACAGACGAGGAAAAACGAATTCTCTTTCAGGAAAGCAAAAGACTCAGATAGCAATTTTAAATTTCAAATTTTAAATTGAAAATTGTTTTAAAGCCCCGTAAGGGCAATGCAAAGAGCAATTTCAAATTTACAATTTATAATTTTAAATTGTATGAAAAGCCCCGTAGGGGCGAAACCGAATAGAAAAAAGAACATAAGTAAAGTAAAACTCCGTAGGAGCGACACAAAAGAGCAATTTAAAATTTACAATTTTAAATTGAAAAATGATTTTAAATGGCGGCTGATAATATAAAATATAAACGATTCCGGACCCGCGTCGTCGATATCGGCGGCGTGCCGCTCGGCGGCAATTACCCGCTGCGCCTTCAATCAATGACTACGACCGATACGATGGACACAATCGCGACCGTCGAACAATCTATCCGCATCATCGAAGCGGGCGGCGAATATGTCCGCATTACCGCGCCGAGCATCAAAGAAGCGAAGAACCTTGAAAACATAAAAAATGAACTCCGCAGACGCGGCTATCAAACCCCGCTTGTCGCTGATATACACTTCACTCCCAATGCGGCGGAAATCGCGGCGCGAATCGTCGAGAAAGTCCGCGTCAATCCGGGCAATTACGCCGATAAGAAAAAATTCGAAACGATTGAATATACGGATAAGGAATATTCCGAAGAACTCGAACGCATACGCGAGAAGTTTGTACCGCTCGTGAAAATCTGCAAAGAATACGGTACCGCGATGCGCATCGGCACAAATCACGGCTCGCTCTCCGACAGAATTATGAGCCGCTTCGGGGATACGCCGCTCGGTATGGTCGAGTCGGCAATGGAATTCCTCCGCATCTGCGAAGATGAAAATTATTACAGCATAGTTCTTTCAATGAAAGCGTCCAACCCGCAGGTAATGGTCGAAGCCTATAGGCTGCTTGTTCAGAAAATGACAGGGGCGGGAATGAATTATCCCCTCCATCTCGGCGTTACCGAAGCAGGTGAGGGCGAAGACGGCAGAATTAAATCCGCGCTCGGTATAGGCGCTCTTCTGGAAGAAGGATACGGCGATACAATAAGAGTTTCCCTTACCGAAGAACCGGAATTCGAAATTCCCGTATGCAGGTCGCTTGCCGAAAGATACGCTTTCTTCAGGGAAAATCTTACCAAAGAAACTGCTAAGATATTTTCAGCGGGCTACAAAAGGAAAGAAACAGTTGCTTGCGGAAATACAGGCGGTAAGAACGTTCCGGTCGTTATTGTGACCGCTGACGATGAAATTAGAAAATCGCACGAAGGTATGAGAAAAATCGGATATTATTACAGCGAAACCCTCGATAAATGGAATATCGGAGATATGGCCGCGGATTACATTTATCTCGGCTCAAAAGACCTGCCGTACCCGCTGCCCGGAACGATTACAAAAATATTTGATTACGCTTACTGGAGAAAGAACGGTAAGGACGGCTCATCAGCGCCGCTGCTCGGATACACCGGGTACAAAAACCTTCGGATGAAAGACTTTGTAAAGTTTGTCGAGGTAACTCCTGAAGACTTGAACTCGGGAATGAAGGATATGTCAGACGACGAAAAAGTAATACTTGTGCTTTCCTCGCAGGATGAAATGTCGTACCTCGAAATGAAATCTGTTTCTCTTAAAACAGGATTTATACCAGTGGTAATAAAAAGAAATTACGGCGCGCTTCCGGAAGACAAAGTACTTCTGAATTCGTCGACTGACGTGGGCGGACTTCTTATAGACGGCTTCGGAGACGGCATCTGGCTTGAATCACAGACCGCCGGTAATCAAACCCTAAACAGCATATCATTCGGAATACTGCAGGCGTCCCGGACAAGAATATCGAGGACGGAATACATATCCTGCCCGTCCTGCGGCCGCACTCTCTTCGACCTTCAGGAAACCACCGCTAAAGTGCGGGAAAAGACAAATCACCTCAAAGGACTTAAAATCGGAATCATGGGCTGCATTGTAAACGGTCCAGGCGAAATGGCTGACGCCGACTACGGCTACGTAGGCAGCGGTCCAGGAAGAATAACACTCTACAAAGGCAAAGTAGTCGTGAAACGCTCCATCCCCTCGGAAACCGCCGTCGCCGAACTTATAAATCTCATAAAGGAAAACGGCGACTGGACGGAACAAGATTAATTCTTAACCCGGCGCTGATTCGCCTGTAAATCAAAAATTAAATATCAAATATCAAAATTACATTTCATAATTCAAAATTTATCATTGCCTTTCGGTTATCTGTTCTCTTTAATTCTTCGCTGTCGTTAAATAGCCGCACGCTTTAATTGTTAACTGTTAAATGTTAACTGCTTTGTGCCCTTAGTGAATTCTTTGTGACACTTTGTGAGCCATACCTAATTATGACCCCTTCTAAGTATTAATCTGTGAAATCCGTGATAATCCGTGGCAGAAAAATATAAAAAATAGTTTTGAATTCGCGTCAATTAGCGGCATAAAATTTTGTAATCCGTTTTAATCTGTGAAATCCGTGA
>JAJTBN010000133.1 GCA_021286895.1 Bacteroidota bacterium
AGGGTAAATCATGACTCCGTCAAAGGATCAAAATATATTTTCGGAAAAAGAGGAAAACCAGCCGAATGATGATTTCGGAAAATCACCTTCTATCGACAGGAAGATTGCCGAAATCGAGGAAAGAATCAGAAATCTCTACGAAAAGAACATTCCCGACTTTATGCAGACCGGCATGTCTAAAAAGGAAGAAGAACATGCTATCGGCAGAAAACTCGAGAATATTTCGAGCAATATTAAGCAGATGTCGGATGAAGTAACCTCCGTTCCCGATGAATTGAAAACCGCCCGCCGGAAAAAAGCAGTCCTCGAAGGCGCGCAGCTGCGTGAGCAGGAGATACTGGAAGAGACGGAATCATTAAGAAACCTCGAAGACAGACTCCGCGACCTTAGCGATATCTCAGCGGAAATCGAAAGCAGGAAAAATGCCGGAGAGGAAATGAAAGACTTCTGCCGCGAAGAGAAAACTCAGGATTTATCCAATGCTGACAGGCTCATGAAAGATAGGCTGGAGAAAATTGACAGCCAGATACAGGAAATCAAACACAGTATCACTTCTTTCTATAAAACCGACAGGGTAGCCCCTTCATCGGTTGTCGAAGAAAGACTCAAAAACATCGAAGAAAAACTCTCCGAGGATACTAAATCCCCGGCGCCTAAATCCGTTCCGCACGGACCGATTACTCTTCGCCCAAAACAGAAAAAAGAAGGATTGTTCAACGACGCCAACCTGACCGAAGACTATGAACTCGGTTTCAGATTCTATCAGCTCGGCTTCAAGACGGGTTTCTTCAACGTTAAACTTGACAGGGACGACGAAGCTTCGAGAATCGCTACCGCCGAATTTTTCCCGAATACTTTCTGGGCTTCCGTAAAACAAAGATCAAGATGGGTAGCCGGTATCGTATTCCAGAACTGGAAAGCCCACAAATGGTCAGGCAACCTTTCTACAAAATATTTCCTTTTCAGGGACAGAAAATCAATATTCAGTTTCTTCAGCGCGTTTCTTTCCAACATCGTTATCGTGTACTTCATCTACGCTATGCTCAGCAAGGCGTTCGGTTGGCCGCACGTTAATTCCCTCGTGGGAAGCAGTTCCGTGCTCTGGTATCTTATGATTGCAAACCTCTTCTTCATGATTTCAAGACTTTCTCACAGGTTTGTGTTCACTTACAACTGGTACGGATTCAGGTACGCGTTCTTCAGCCTCTTCAGACTGCCGCTCGATACGGTTATTAATTTCTTCGCTATCGCGCGCTCGCTTAACGTTTACAAGAACGTAAAGTCAAAGGCAAAAGTGGTCTGGGATTCAACATCGCACTATTAAAAATAATTTTATAATAACCGGAAAATTTTACAGCGCTAAATGCAGAAAAATAAAAAAAATATCCTGATAGTTCTCGGCACGAGACCGGAAATTATTAAACTTTTCGTCCTATACCGCGAACTTAAAAAATCCGCAGAGTTTAATCCGATACTCTTCAATTCTGCGCAGCAGACAATATCCGAAGATATCCTTTCGTACCTTAGCCTCAATTTTGATATGACGGCAGAGGAAATACCAAACAGAAATTCAGACCTGGAACTCTTCGTCGCGCACCTCATGAAAGTGCTTAACGATAAGTTCGTCATTGGCACGTCAGGGCTTAACGTAAAAGACCTTGCCGGCGTCGTCGTCCAGGGCGATACCGTTTCGGCTTATACAGGAGCGGTCTGGGGATTCCTGAATCAGATTCCCGTTTTTCATGTCGAAGCCGGGCTCCGCACGTTCGACCACCTGAATCCTTTCCCGGAAGAATTTTTCAGGGAATCAATAGGCAGAGTCGCGAGCATTAATTTCTGTCCGACTAAAATCAGTTTCGGGAACCTTCTCAGGGAAGGCGTAAATCCCGAAAAATGCCATATCGTCGGTAATACGATTAACGACGCTATCGTAACGCTTATAAACGAAAACAAAATAAAAGATTATTCATCGGAAGATTATATACTTAGCACGCTTCACAGAAGGGAAAACTGGGATAAGGTTACGGACTATTCGAGAATACTGAATAAACTCCTAAAAGACAAGAAAACCGAAAGGAAAATTATTCACCTTCTCCATCCCAATCCCGCGATAAGAAAAAGTTTTTACGGAGGACTCAACGGCAGCACTAGCGAAAACCTCGTTATCAGCGATCCCGTGAACGACTATTTCGAAATGCTCGGCATGGTCAGGAATGCCCATACGATTATTTCCGATTCAGGCGGGCTTCAGGAAGAATCGCTTTTCTTCAACATCCCCTGCGGTATTATGAGAAAAGTTACCGAAAGACCCGAGGTTCTCGAAAAGAACGCTAAACTGCTTAACTTCGATTTCAACGAAGTCTCAAGTTTTATAGATTATTCCGAATACTACAGGAATAATATAGAAGAAGGTTTTGACTATACGTTCGGCAGAGGTGATACGAGCGTAAAAATATACGAGATTTTAAAAAAATATTATAATTTAAATCATAAGGAGAAATAATGAAAAAATTATTCAAGACAGGCTTTTTGCTGCTTGTGATTGTCATTACCACTGCGGCATCTGCTTTTTCTCAGGACAACTACAAAAACACGAGGACTGAACACTACAGAATTCCTATCCTCCCTTCAGTGTATAAGTATCTGGGGGTGCACGACAATCCTAACAGCGTATTAAAACAGGATTTCTGGATTACCTTAAGGGATAACGTTCAACTCGACGCGTCGAAATTCTATCCTTCCGAAGCGAATCCTTATCTTCCTAACGGTTATCCTGTTGTAATAATGGTTCATGGCTATGGTGACCGGAAAGAAACTCTTGAAAATTTTGCGCAGGCTCAGGCTTCATACGGCTATGTTGTCTATACATTCAGCGTAAGGGGGCAGGGCAATTCGGGCGGTCTTTCTAACCTTATCAGCAGAACTGAAGCACAGGACCTTATTGAAGTCGTTAACTACGTCAAACGCGACAACATTAACACCGGCTCGGATTCAAGCAGAATTCTCATTACCGGAGGCTCTCAGGGCGGAACCCTTCCGTATATGGCTGCCTCTATGGGTATGAAAGTAAAAGCGATTATCTCAGCCCTTACTTCACCCGTCCTCGGTACAAGTTGGATTGAAAACGGCTGCGTTAAAATGACATTCCTATGGACTATAGAATACACTCCCGATACCGCAAGATATACGCCTCTCGTCGACAGAATGTCAAACTGGGTTTACGGCGGTACGCAGGCTAACTGGGACAGCCTTGCCCGCTGGGTGCCTCAGGACAGAGATTTTAACACGATTATAAAAAATAATACAGTTCCTATCATGCTGGAAAATTCATGGCAGGATATGTTCTTCAACGTTAAAGGCAATATTGACGGTATCCCGTCTATGACCGCTCCGTCAAGATATTATTTCGGCGCTGTCATGGGACATGGCGGCGATACGTCTCCGACAGAAGACACCTGGCACATGAATTTCTTTAACGAATGGTATTTCTACTGGCTGTTCGATATTCAAAACGATATCCTTACAAGACCCAAATACCATTTCGCTTATACCACCTTCCCGGAAACTTCAGGCATGTGGTCGTTCCAGCACGACAGTTCAACAGTGTTTCCGCCTGCAGGCATGAGCAACCTCAGACTGTATTTCAACTCGAGTAATAAACTTAAAAAAACAGTTAACTCGAATCAAAGTTCGACCGTTACACTTACGACAACCGTAAAATCAGGTTACAATCTTACGAAAGCCGTTGATGACGAATTCAAAGGCACGACGTTCAAAACGAATTTCAAAAAAGATTCTGTCGTTTTCAATTCCGACCCTCTTACCGCGAACGCGAAGATTATCGGAACACCGACTCTCAAACTCGATTATCAGTCGAATATCAATCAGGCTCAGTATAACATGCAGATTTTCGAAGTCAGAAGCGACGGTTATGCGAAATTTATCTCAAGCATCAACTATACTGACAGGAAACATACGAAATCAAGAACTCAGAAAACTATAAGCGGCAATTCTTTCGGCCATATATTCCAGGCTGGCAGCAGGATTAGGGTAATCCTCACAAATCTCGACCAGAGATGGAACTATCCTTTCCTCGGAACGAACCCGTACGTTCTGCCGGTGGTTCAGTCATCCGCTAACAAAATGTACCTGAGTTCAAATTCATACATCGATTTCCCGCTCGTCGGCACAACGTCGCCGCTCGGAAAGTCACTTGCGTCTGAATTAGGTACGATAGGAACCGCGGATGTGTTCGCTCTCTCGCAGAACTATCCGAATCCGTTTAACCCGGTAACCAGAATCAGTTTCAACCTCCCGAAAGATTTCAGCGGTAACGTTACGCTTAAAATCTATGATATGACGGGTAAGGAAGTCGCTGACCTCGTTAACGAACACCTGACAACCGGTCTCTTTGAAGTGAAATGGGACGCGTCGAAATATTCGACAGGCATCTATTTCTACAAATTAACGGCAGGTACTTTCTCAGAAGTGAGAAAAATGATTCTTGTAAAATAAAGATTTTATCCATTATATCACGGGCGGCCGTTGGGGTACGGCCGCCTTTTAAAAAGAGTTTCAGATTTTAAAGGGTTTTATTAAGTAAAGGGTAATTAGGGTTTGTTTCCCATGGCTGTCTTTAAGCACTGGGATTCTAAGGAAAGGTTAGTGAAATTACTGACGACTGCGATAACTGCAGGTCTTAAAACCTGTACGTTGTTTTAAATAACAAAGGGTAGTTATACTAAGCCGTTCGGTCAAAACTGAACGGCTTTTTTATTTGTGCGTTTAATCTTCATTCGGAATTCGGTATTTTTTCCTCTTATGGTCATTTTAGAGAATATTAACGTTAACTTCGGTACACGAAAACTCTTTGACGACGTGAATCTCCGCGTCGGCGGCAAAGACCGCCTGTCTCTCGTCGGCGTCAACGGCGCAGGGAAAAGTACACTGCTTAAAGTAATCATGGGACTGTTCAATTACGACAGCGGCAAGGTGATTAAATCAAGACACTCGACTTACGGCTACCTGCCTCAGGAAACCGTCCGCCTTAAAGGAAAAATCCTCTACGACGAAGTCTACGATTCAGCCGATAATATCAAATCAATCGAAGACGAACTTCGCGAGATTGAAAACGAATTGAAATCGTTCGAGGATAAAGAGAGCGAAGACTATATGGACCTGCTTACAACCTATTCCGAACTGCAGGAACAGTTCACTCTCCTCGAAGGACATAAACTTAAATCCAAAATCGAAAAACTCCTTATCGGTCTCGGCTTCGAAAACGATGAGTTCGGGAAGGATGTCGGCATCTTCAGCGGCGGCTGGCAGATGCGTATCGAACTCGCGAAACTTCTTCTCAAAAATCCGTCAGTCCTGCTTCTCGACGAGCCGACTAACCATCTCGATTTTGAATCTCTCGTCTGGTTCGAGAAATATCTAATCGGTTATAAGGGCGCGATTGTACTCGTTTCGCACGATAAGGAATTTCTCAACAACATTTCACGGAAAACCGCCGAGATTCATAACGGCGTCCTGACTATGTTCGGCGGTAATTACGCCTTCTATGTATCGGAAAAAGAAAAACGCAGGGAGATGCTGGAGAATCAGTTCAGGAACCAGCAGAAATATCTTCAACAGCAGGAAAAATTCATCGAACGCTTCCGCTATAAAGCCACAAAAGCCCGTGCTGTCCAGAGCCGTATTAAAATGATTGAGAAAATTGATAAGGTCGAACTCGAGCAGGAAACGGAAAAAATTAAATTCCGTTTTCCGCCTGCCGTGCATTCAGGTAGGATTCTTGTCGAAATGTCGGACCTTACGAAATCGTACGACGGCATTAAAAACGTTCTCGACGGCATCAGCCTCTCAATCGAAAGGGGAGAAAAGATTGCAGTCGTCGGTAAGAACGGCGCGGGAAAATCAACACTGACGCGTATTCTCGCGGGTATTGAAAATTATAACTCAGGCGGCATGAAATACGGCTATAACGTTGTACCGAGATATTTCGCGCAGAATCAGGCAGAGGAAATGGATGAATCTAAAACCGCGTTTGAAATCATGCTCGAAGTAAACAGCGGAGAAAACGTAACGGGTATCCGTAACATTCTCGGAGGCTTCCTCTTCCACGGCGATGACGTGGATAAAAAAATCGGCGTACTCTCGGGCGGCGAAAAATCACGCCTCGCTCTCGCCAAGATGCTGATTGAACCTTCAAACCTGCTTATACTCGACGAGCCTACGAACCACCTCGATATCCATTCAAAAGAGGTGCTCCAGAAAGCCCTTTCGGGCTACGAAGGCACGGTTATCATAGTCTCTCACGACAGGGAATTTATTGACGGAATTATTGATAAGATTATTGAAGTCAAAAAAGGCGGAATTAAAACTTACATCGGGAAATCTTCCGAGTACCTGAACGTCCTCGAAACGGAAAACGCTGAACAGGAGCAGAAGGAAGCAAAACCCGAAAAGGAAATTTCCGCGCAGTATAAGGAAGGAATCGAAAATAAGAAACGGAAGAAGGAGTTTACAAAAATTGCCGCGCCCGTTAAGAAAAAGATTTCGGAAATTGAGAAAGAACTGGGGGAACTCGAAAGAAAAAAAATCTATTTAGAACAAGAAATGAGCAAGACCGATTTCTTCAAGGATTCTGATTTTGCAGTTGAGATTAAATTTGAGTATCTTGACCTATCTCAAAAGATAGAAAACCTTACTGCCTCGTGGGAAAAGGAGGCAGAAAACCTTTCTGAACTTGAAAAAAAATATTTGAATAATTAAAAAAGGGGAAAAATGAAATTCTTTTCAAAATTGTTACTCGTTGTTTTCATGCTTTCGCTCGTAAGCGCCGCGTTCGCGGACGGAGACCCGAGCAAACCTTTCGGCAAGAACGACTATAAGATTGACTGGAAACTTAAGAGCGATTACGAAAAAGCAAAGAAGGAATTTGCTTTTAAGACATCCGGCAAACCCGTCGATTTCTATATCGACCTTCAGCTCGGCGTCGGCTCCACAAGCCCAAACATCACTCCCGCCGCGGGACAGGGCTCGGTCACCGAAAAATCCAAACTCGGCTACGTGTTCGGAGGCATGGTGTATCTTAATGTCTTCGATTTCTTCAGCTTCACAACAGGCCTTACCTTCGACGGCAAAAGTTTCGGAATTCAGAAACCTTCGATGACTTCTGGCGTTAAAGATGTCGACACCGTTTCTACAACGGCGGTCGATAACTATGTAGCCGCTAACTATATCAATATCCCGCTCTTTGTGGACCTCGGCGGTATGGTCTCGGATAAAGTCGGTCTCTGGTTTACCGGCGGTCCCTATATGGGTTTCCTTATCTCAAAGCCGGATAATACTTATAAGAATCTCGGCTATAAGAATTTTGACCTCGGTCTCAGCGGCAACCTTACAGCGAATTATATCGTGATGTATCCGTTCAGCGTCATTCTCGGCGCGTCGTTCAAGTACGGCGGACTCAATAACCTTATGAGTACCGATAAAATTGATAAAATCACGACGTCTAACTTCACGTTCTTCTCCGGCGTCAGGTTCGCTCTGTAATTTATGCGGACAAATTACATAGGCTAATTACATAGACGAATATCTAAAATTGTATCCGGGAGTCTCCCCCGATGTACATCGGGGGGACTCTCGGTTTTTATTAGATAATATAGTAACCCCGCCTGTTAAGGTGGGGTACAGAGGCAAAAAGTAAATGACTTTAGTCACAGGATGAAACAATTCTGCGGCTAAAGCACTCATTGAGTATAGATTCAACCCCACTCTTAAGAGTGGGGGTATTTATCGCATCCGAGAGTCCCCCAAAGAGCGGGGAGACTCTCGGACACGCGGGGAATATTTCGGCCCCAAAAACAAAATTTTTTTAACCCGTTTTTTGTTCTTACAAAAGACGGGTTTTTTATTATTTTAATATCAACAAATGCAGATAGGCGATTACAAAGTTTACTCGATTCAGGCAGGGCTCTTTAAACTCGACGGCGGCGCGATGTTCGGCGTCGTTCCCAAAGTCATGTGGAACCGCACGAACCCCGCCGACGAATCCAATCGGATTGAAATGTGCACGCGCACGCTTCTTCTCGTAAGCCCGAAAAGAAAAATTCTCGTCGATACAGGAATCGGATACAAGATGTCGAAGAAACTCAATGAGATTTATGCCGTCGATTATTCCGAGCACACTCTCGAAAAAGCAATCGGCGCCCTTGGCTTCAATCCCGGAGACATCACCGACGTCATTCTCACGCATCTGCATTTCGACCACGCCGGCGGCGCGACAAAAATTTCCGGCGGCGAAACAGTCCCGTCATTCGAAAACGCCGTGTACTACGTTCAGGAACGCCATCTCGACTGGGCGCGAAACCCGTCCGAACGCGATAAGGCAAGTTTCTTCCCGAAAGATTTCGAACCACTGCTCGCGCGCAAACAACTGAAGACTATCAAAGACGAATTCAAATTCGACGATAACATTACTCTTCTTCCTCTGAACGGTCACACAAAATATATGCAGATGGTTAAAATTCATGACGACAGCGAAGCCCTCTTCTATTCAGCCGACCTGATTCCAATGGCGGCTCACGTGCCCCTGCCTTAC
>JAJTBN010000134.1 GCA_021286895.1 Bacteroidota bacterium
TGGAAAGCAACAACAAAAATTCATGCCGCATTGTGGTTTATTCGGGAAATCTTGATCCCGAATGGGAAATCTCGGAAAGCGATGCAAGTTACCTTGCCGATATCTGGGAAAACCTTGAAATGTCCCAGAAACCATCGAAAGAACCGGTTCATCTTGGATACAAGGGTTGTATATTCAAGAACGACGCGGGACAGACATACTATGTGTACAACGGTATAGTGTCCCTGATGAACAACGGCAGTTCGGTGCACAAGGTGGACAGCGGAAGGAAATTCGAGAAACACATCATCACGCTTGCTCTCGAGACAATGCTGCCGCTTCATACGCCAAAAAAAATAACTAATGCGGTGAACGATTGACGGCATGGAATAAATACGGCTTTACATGATCATTAAATATTAATGACGGAAATCGCTATATCTATTTTTTATCGAGTTCTTTCTTAAGTTTTGAAATTGCTTCAACCGGAGTCGGATTGACTTCGTTCAGCACCGACAGATAATAACTTACCCAGTCGCCGAGAAATATCAAATCGAAAATTCTTCCAAGCCTCGTTCTGCAATCGCTCGACAAATCCATAACGATACCTGAATGTTTTCTGTAAACTTTTTCGGTTATGTTCATTCTCAGTTTTATTCTTTCGTTGTCGTCCCTGTCGCGCAGGAAAATAACCGCGGTCTTTTTAAGCAAATCCTCGTTTAACTTCCATCCCACGAGTTCATTATGGTTCATCTCGGGATACAGGTTTCCGTACGCGAGTATTTTCGCGTTTTCCGAAATCTGCCCGCGCCATCTTAGATTAACCGCGTCGAGAACGTCGGCAGAGGAATAGACAACCGGCAGTTTGCCTTTAAGCGCGGCGGCAATCCTCAAAGCCTCATTGTCTTCGAACGAAGGATTTATGTATTCCGAAAGACTCTGTTCCAGGCTTATTATAACGTCGTTTATTTCGTCAGACTTATCCTTTATCAATCCGAGTTTTGTAAACAATATGAGCAGCGAGAAGAACGAATATCCGAGGGCGCATCTCGGCTGAAGTCCGCCCGGTATTTTCACTATATCCGTTTTGTACTTGTGAGCCATTTTCTCCACCGTTCCGCCGCTCGTCACGCATACAACCCTGCAGCCTTTATCAAGCGCGTGCTTAAAAGCCGTGACGGTTTCCTCCGTATTGCCCGAATAACTCGAGAGCACGGCAAGGGTGTCTTTTCCTGCATAAGACGGAAGCGTATAATTCCTGTTTACCGTTACCGGTATTTTAATCTCGCCGGCCGTAAAACTTCTCAATATATCTCCGCCGATTGCGGAGCCGCCGAGCCCGTTTATGATTATATTCTTAATTCCTTTGTAGTTTCCTTTAAGTTTTACGCTGCCCGCGATATCAACGGCGTCGCAAATCTGCACGGGGAAATCAAAAAGGACACTGAACATGTCCTGCTTATCGAACTTTTTCAGAATCTTTTTGTCTATCATAATATTTTCGGTTTTATTTTCAGTTCGTAAAATTTTTCGACTTCGTTCCTTATTTCGGATTCAGTCGGCATTTTCAGAATTTTCGCGACGAGGGCTTTCGCGTCAGAAAGGCGCATCGCCCTGATTGTCTGCTTGATTTCAGAGAACACGGAAGGAAGAACGCTGAGTTCGTCAACCTCAAGCCCGATGAGGACCGGCACCGCGAGCGGCACCGAAGCCATTTCGCCGCAAAGGCTCACTTTTATCCCTTTTGAATGGCCTCCGTCGATTATCTTTCGCAGAGCCCTTATTACGGCAGGATGGAACTGCTGGAACATACCCGAAATCAGTTCGTTGCCCCTGTCCACAGCGAGTATGTACTGAATAAGGTCGTTCGTGCCTATGCTGAAGAAATCCGCCTCTTCGGCAAGTTCTTCGGAGAGAACGAATGCCGAGGGCACTTCCAGCATAATACCGAAAGGAATTTTCTTGTCATAAGAAATGCCTTCTTTGTCAAGCCCTGTTTTTACCTCGCTCAGTATGGTCCGTGCTTTCCTTACCTCGTCAACCGAGGAAATCATGGGAAGCATTATTTTTATATTTTTTTTCACGGATGAAATCAGGAGCGCTTTTAATTGCTCCTTGAACATCTCAACCCTGTCGAGAGAAATTCTTATGCCTCTCCATCCGAGATACGGATTGTCTTCCTTGCGGTAATCCTGAAGTATCTTGTCGCCGCCCACGTCGAACGTTCTGATTGTAACGGATTTCGGATAAGTAGCCGCGGATATTGCAGTATATTCCTGTATCTGTTCCGCGCTGGAAGGAAAGTCGCCTTTTTCCATGTAAAGGTGTTCGGTCCTGTAAAGACCGATGCCGCAGTTCTTTATAAACTCGGTTTCTTCGACAAATTCTATGTTAGCCGTTATCTCGACGCTTTTGCCGTCCTCTGTTTTACAGGGCTTGTTCGCGATTTCAAAAAGGAGTTCATCGTGATACTTTATGCTTTTAATCTTCTCTTCGTATATCTGCACCGTCTCCTGCACGGGGTTTACTATCACAACGCCCTCGGTTCCGTCAACAATAACGCAATCGCCCGAAGTGACAAACTTTGATATTGTTTTCATGCCTACAACGGCCGGAACGCGAAGCGCTCTTGAGATAATTGCCGCGTGTGAAGTGACACCCCCGGTATCCGTCGCGTATCCCATTACTTTTCTTCTGCTGAAAAGAATCGTATCTGCCGGAGTCAGTTCGTGGGCGAATATAATCGAGTTTTCATCGACCTTCGAAACAAGTTTTTCTCTTTTCATGTTTCTTATGACGCGGTTTCTTACGTCTATAAGGTCGGTGTAACGCTCTTTGATATAATCGTTTTTCGATTTCTGGAAAATGGCCGCGAGTTTTTCAATCTCGTCGTTGAAAACGAATCCGGCCGACTTTTTTTCCTTCTTTATTCTTTTTATGACGCCGTCAAGGAATATTTTGTCCTTAAGAATTTCAATCTGCGCTTCGAAAATCTTTGAATTCTTTTCGCCGATTTTCTCAATCGATATCGCGTGAATCTTGTTCAGTTCTTTCAGGGAAATCTCAATCGAGTTGTTGATTGCCTCGACTTCCGCCTCGACCTCGCCGTCTTTGAGCGCCATAGTGTTTATATTAATCTGGCGGCGGGTGTAAACGTACGCCCTGCCGATAGAGATGCCCTGTGAAGCCGGTATTCCCCTGTATATTCTTTCTTTGTGCAAATCCTAAGGTTTTTTTAAAATCAAAATAAATTCAGAAAAAATCAAACTATTTACGGCGGATAATATTCTTTTTTTCAGTCGTGAAATCGATGCCCTTATTGTGGTCGTCTTTGTTTTTCAGGGACGAACGTATCTTTCTGTTGATGTCGAGAAGTTTAAGTTTTTTAATCACGTCTCCCGCGAGTGCAAGGTAATCAACAGGCTCTCTTTCGACGCGGGCGAGAACGCTGTCTTCGGGAAGAAAATCAGTTTTCGTTATTTCGTACTTCAGCGTGGATTCGTTCAGTATTAAATTTTTGATTTCTTCGTCGTCTATCATCGACACAAGTTTTGATACGTCAATTTTGTTTTCATTGTGCCATTCGTCGAGCAAGACCTCGACCGCCGCAAGGACCTTTTCGTCTGTGATGTAATCAATATAAATGTTATCCGCGATATAATTAATCGCTTCATAGTTTCCTGAGACAAATACCTTAATAAGGTCGTTTTCAGCCTGTGATTTCCGGTTGGTATCCTTTTTCCCTGTATCTTTTCTTTCGGGAAGTACGACCGAAGATTTCGGAAACTGCGTTTTTTTAAATTCCTTGTATGCGCGGTTAAGTTCGTCCCGCAGGTCTGATTCATACAGCCTGTAAGTCTCCGCGAGTTCCTTAATATAGAACGAGATTTTAATCTTATCGGGTATGCGAACTATGTAACTTATAATTTCCTTTATAAACTCCGTCTTGCTTTCGGGCGTGTTTAATTTCCCTTCCTTCTTATATATAGCGCTGATGAAATTTATAATGGAAGTCCTGTTCGCTATTTGCTTTTCGAATGCCTCTGTGCCCTTGGTGCGGACGAAAGAGTCGGGGTCTTCGCCGTCGGGAAGCGATACTATGCTCAATTCAAGTCCCTGTTCGAGAATCAGTTCTATCCCGCGCCGCGCCGCTTTAATTCCCGCGACGTCCGCGTCATATAACAATACTATATTCTTCGTATACCTTGAAATAAGATGCACCTGCTCGACAGTCAGCGCCGTACCGCTCGACGCGACCGTATTTTTTATTCCTGCCTGAAAGAGCGAGACGACGTCCATGTATCCTTCGACAAGTATGACGTAATCATTCGAGCGTATGTGGTCTTTGGAAAAATTAAGCCCGTAAAGTATTTTGCTTTTAAGGTAAACTTTTGTTTCGGGGGAATTTATATATTTGGCTGTTTCCTTGTCGTTCTTCAGAATCCTTCCGCCGAAGCCGACGACTTTTCCGCTTTCATTGAAGACCGGGAAAATAAGCCTGCCCCGGAACCTGTCATGATACTTGCCGTCCTTTTCTGTCTTAATCACAAGCCCTGCGGATTCAAGTTCATCGAGTGAGTAAGTCTCGTTTTCAGTGAAATGGTTCATTAAATCGTGCCAGTTGTCGCGCGCGTATCCGATTCCGAAACTTCTTATCGCGGCTTCGTCCAGTCCGCGTTTTTCAAGATACCCACGCACGAGCGTTTTTTCATCGCCTTTCAGGCTTGCAAGATTATCGTAAAAATATCTGGCAGTTTTCTGGTTGATATCAAAAAGTTTCGCGATTTCGTTTGAAAGGTCGGGGCGCCGTGAATACTGTCCGAGGTTAATCCCGGCGCGCTGCGCGAGGCGTTCGACGGCTTCCATGCCGGTAATTTTCTCGAATTCCTGAACGAAGGTTATAACGTTTCCGCCCGCCTTGCAGGAGAAGCAGTGGTAAACCTGTTTCGTCTGCGATATATGCATCGACGGATTCTTATCGGGGTGAAACGGACAGAGGGCAATAAAAGAACTGCCTCTCCTTTTAACGCTTATGTAAGAGGATATAACGTCAACAATATCGTTCGCGCGTGTAATTTCATCAAAAACTTCGTCGGGAATTCTCATAATTTTAAAATATAAATAATTTCGGATTTATAAGAGACCATCTTCAATCTCTAATCTTCATGTTTTAGCATTAATAGACTCTTTCGGTTTACTTGCGAAAATGGAAAATAGAAAATTGAAAGTGGTTTTAGATTATGGATTCCGCGACTGCCAGAACTGAATTATTTATTTTTAGTAATAATCCCGACTTCAATGAGCAAAATTTACATTTACAGGATTGCCGGGATTTTATAACTTGCAGTAAAAATAAACAAAAGCAGAAGGTCACATTCCGCGCTTATGAACATAAAAGACAACTGGGGTATTTTCCTCAACAAAAAAAGCAATGTATATTTATTAATTTGGACTCTCATTGTCCTCGCAATCAGCGTTTTCGCGCTGTCCCGATTCATCGTTTTCGCCGAATCGAGGAACGGCGCGGTTCTAAACGACCCCGTATTCACATGGTTCAACGCAATCGAACTCAACATTCCGATTTTTACTTTCATATACGGTTCTCTGATAACCTGTCTTGTATATCTTGTTATAAATCATCCGTCGAGGCTCATAACCGCTCTGCAGTCTTACTCTCTTCTCGTCATAATAAGAATGGCGATGATGTACGTCACGCCTCTGAATCCGCCCATTGGCACAATCGACCTTCAGGACCCGCTTGTGTTCGTAGTCGGCACCGGCACGAAAGTGACGAAGGACCTGTTTTTTTCCGGACATACTTCGACACTTTTTCTGCTTTTTCTTGTTACAGTAAATAAGAAGTTAAAATACGTTTTTCTCGTTAATACGGTACTGGTCGGGGTTTTCGTAACACTGCAAAAGGCGCATTATACTACTGATGTACTTGTTGCGCCTTTTGTTTCTTACGCTGTTTACAAAGTCGTTCTGTACCTTAACGATAATTATTTTCAGAAACACAATATAAACGAATGAAGAAACTACTGTTATCGTTTTTCATAATCCTGCTCTTTTCCAGAGCGGGATACACGCAGACATTGTTCCAGTTAGTAGAGAGCGCGCCCGAGGAAACAATCATAAAGGAATCCGGGCTTCCGCGGCCCGCGGATGTATGGGCAGATATGATTAAATCCGCGCAGAAGACAATAGACATTGAGCAGTTTTACATAGCAAACGAAAAAGGAGAGCCGCTCGAAAACATTATAAACGAAATAAGGAATGCCGCGGCACGAGGCGTTCAGATAAGAGTGATATTGGACAAGAGTTTCTTTGACAGGTACAAGGAGTCAGCCGCGGATATAGAAAACACAAAGAACATAACAATAAAGAAAATTCCTTTCGGCAAGATAGGCGGCGGCGTTATGCATGCCAAGTATTTCGTCGTTGATGGCGAGGACCTTTTCGTCGGAAGCCAGAACTTCGACTGGCGCGCCTTAAAGCATATTCACGAAATGGGCGTCAGGATAAAGCACAAAGAACTCGCGGAAATGTTTCTGACGATATTTGAAATGGACTGGAAACTCTGCGACAATTACGGGCAGGAGACGATTGAGAGCCTTAAAACAATAAAGCCCGAAACCGTTTACAATTCAAAAAAGAAACTGACCGTCGAAACGGATGAATTCGGAAAGATAGCGCTTTACCCCGCATTCAGTCCGAAAGACATAGTTCCGAACGGTTTCAGCAAGGAAGAGTTCGAAATTCTTAAAATGATTAAGGGGGCGAAGAGAAAACTGCGTCTGCAGTTTTATTCGTATTCACTGAAAGGCTCGAAGAAGGGCGAGATGTACAGGAAAATCGACGACGAATTGCGCAAAGCGGCGAAACGCGGTGTGGATATAAAGATTATATTCTCCGACTGGGCGATAAAGAAAGACGCGACTGAACAGATACAGTCGCTTTCGACGGTACCGGGAATCGAGATTAAGTTCAGCACCATACCGCAGTACAGCAAAGGATATATCCCGTTCGCCCGCGTTCAGCACTGCAAGTTTTTCACGGCTGATGATAAGATGTCGTGGGTAAGCACGTCGAATCTTGAACAGGATTATTTCTATGAAAGCAGGAACGCGACGCTTATTCTCCGCAACGAGAAAATCAATCAGACGCTGGAATCGGTTTTCGACAGGGTATGGAACAGCCCGTATGTCGAGAAAGTGGACCCGGAGAAGGAATACAAGGCAGTAAAGAGAAATTGATTTATTGAAGCGGCGGAAAACCAGAAAAATCAAAAATCAAATATAAAAAATCAAAAATATATATTAAAAATAAAAAAATTTCATTATCTCAAAACTCCGGATCTATGAGGAGAGTATAAGACGCAAATTTTTCATTCTGCTTCCCGAACTGGAGCTCGCCGCGGCGCATCTTCGGCTTGGGAAGGAGAAAAACATCTAACACCACAATAAAAAATTTAAATTAAAAAAACATGAAATACAGATTGCTTGGAAAATCGGGACTGAGGGTATCGGAACTCTGTCTCGGAACTATGACGTTTGGCGAGGAATGGGGATTCGGTACAAACAGGGAAGACTCAAAGAAAGTATTTGACGCTTTCGTGAACGCGGGCGGCAACTTCCTTGACACGGCTAATCTTTACAATGAAGGTACTAGCGAAAAATACGTCGGGGAGTTTATAAAATCCGAACGCGATTACTATGTTCTTGCCACAAAATATACGCTGAAGAATCCCGGAAATCCGAAAAACATAAACGCTTCGGGCAACAACAGGAAAAGCATGATGAATTCTGTAGAGGATTCGCTGAAGAGGCTCGGTACGGATTACATAGACCTCTTCTGGGTGCATGCGTGGGATTCACTCACACCGATAGACGAAATCATGCGCGGTCTTGACGACCTTGTCAGGAGCGGCAAAGTCCTGTACGTAGGAATCTCCGACACACCGGCGTGGGTGGTCTCCGCGGCCAACACTATGGCTGAATTACGGGGCTGGTCGAGGTTTGTCGGACTTCAGATAGAATATTCCTTATTTCAGAGGCACGCCGAGCGCGACCTGATTCCGATGGCGAACGCTTTCGACCTTGCGATTACTCCGTGGGGAACAATAGGCGGCGGCGCGTTAACGGGAAAGTATCTCGACGAAAAAGACAAAGGTCCGAAAAGAATAAAGGAAGGAAGCGCGAGACTGAACGAGCGGAACACTGAAATCGCGAGGTTCGTAAGGAAAGTTTCGGATGAGACTGGAATACCCGGCGCGGTAATCGCACTAAACTGGATTAGACAGCAGAAAGGCGTGTTCATTCCAATAATCGGCTCGAGAACCGACAAACAGATTGTTGAAAACATGAAATGTCTGGATATGCCGTTATCCGGCGATATAATGAAGAGGCTTGACGAAGAAACGAAGATTGTTTACGGATTTCCGCATGACTTTCTTAAAGGAGAGCCCGCGAATACAATCGCTTTCTCGGGACAGAGGGAGAATATTATAAACCACCGCGAGTAATATTTCTGCCGCGGTTCCCGTTAAGATTATGCCGGAAGAATAAAAGAGATTTCACGGTTCCGCGAATATTTTTTAAGAACTTTTACCGCAAAGAGC
>JAJTBN010000135.1 GCA_021286895.1 Bacteroidota bacterium
GCAGTATTAATGTGTAATTATTATTCGCAAATTCTAAATTATATTGTTTCCCGTAACCGAGAGTCTCCCCGTTCTTTGGGGGACTCCCGGCTGTGAAAATATGAACCAAAGCCTATAAAGAGATATTTTCATTTAATACAGCATGTTTGATTTATCCTTCAATTTTAAATCTGAATTTTAAAATTGCTTTTTGAACTTAATCCTTTTTATTTTGTTTAATTATATGGTTTTTGGATAAAATTAATCTTAAAGAATGAATTCGGTTTATTTATAATCAAAAAGTTGATATTTAAAATTGACCTCCGAATTTGTTTTATTATATGATTTATATTTGAAGCAAAAATCCATATTTTTAAGAAAATCATTAAAAATTCAAAAGGAATACAAAATGCCTGAATGGGATATACTGTCAAAAGAAGACATTAAAAGAATACAGGGCTCGTATGCGAAACTCGCGGATAAGCATCAGGAAACGGGCGATTTTCTGTATAAACATTTGTTCGAATGCTGCCCTGACGTTGCAGGGATATTCAAGGTCGATATGAAAGAACAGTCGAGAACATTAATGAGAATGGTTAAAATAGTCGTCGAAGGTCTTAATAACGTGGACGTCATCATGCCGGCAATTCAGCACATGGGCGACAGGCACCATGACCTTGGTATAACAGCGGACCAATTTAAATATTTCAAGGAATCTTTGTTGTTCGCGATAGGTAAGGTGCTCGGAAATGATTTCACTCCCGAAATAAAAGAATCCTGGGGCAAATTCTATGACGTGCTTGAAGGGCTTATGAAAGGCGATAAATACAATTAATATAAAAGTTGTTTAAATTATAAAGCAGGGCAGTTAGCCCTGCTTTTTTATTTTACGGAGTCTTTCCTGAAAAACCATACTAACAGCATAATCACAAGCGATACTGCCGCCGTTCCTTCCGCCCAGAAGAACGCTGCGTAGTCGGGTAACGCGCCGATAGGCGGAGCGAAAGGCATCATGTTCCTGAATGCGGGAAACGCGAACAGCATCGACGAGATGAAAGTGAACATCGTCGCTTCGATTTTCTTTCCTCTTACGCTTATGTTGAATATTACGAGCATAAGCATGAATATCAGTATCCACATTATAGCCATTACTGCTACCGCGAAGAATTTTACCGACCCCGCTCTGGCTACGTTTAAATTCAGCACCGTGTACGAGCCGTTATTCTCGGGGTCTAACTGAGCGTCAATAGCGTATCCGGTCAAATAGCCTGAGAAGTTTACGACATTCTCTACGGGAGTTTCCTGATTCTCCTCGTCGGGCCCTGTGCTTTCAAGGCTTTTACGTGTATAAATTATGAATTCGGTTTTGTGTTTGTCGAAAGGGTATTCTGTAACTATTCCTTCGTAAAGATTGAGTGTGATATCGGCGGGATTCATCAGTTTGTTTTTCTGAAAATTGAATTCCTGTTTGCCCGAGGCGTTGTTTACCAGGACGTCTATATTTTCCGTTAGCATTCCGATGCCGTTGTTCAATTCTCCCTGCGGCTCGAAGTCCAGTCTGACCGTCATATCGCCCCTTACGGCATCTATCGAAATAATGGAGGCATTTACTTCAATATATCCCTTCAACCCTTCGGCTTTCGATTCTACGAATATTGACCTTTTCTCCGCTTCCTGCCTGAACTGACTGTAAAGCGTGAAGAACAGAACGAGAAAAATTATGATTCCGATTATTCCTGTAACGAGATAAGATTTCCTGAATGTTTTTTCCTCCATGCCTGATTAGTTTTCAACAAATATAAGAAAGATTGAATACATTAGAAGTAGGAAAACGAAAAGGGCTGTCGTTGACAGCCCTTTATTTTATCTATGTGATATGTGTTCTATATCAGAAGTTTGTAGTTGTTGAGCGCCTTCATGTAATTGGCTCTTTCGAACGCCGCGGGGTCCGCTACTGATTTCTGGCTCATACTGCCTTTCATCTGCTCGACCGATACGTATTCTCTTTCTTCCATCCACTTTTCGAGGTCTTTAAGAATCTCCGTGATTCTTCCGACGCCGTTAGCGAGGATTTCAGAGCAGAGACACGTTATGTCCGCGCCC
This sequence comes from Bacteroidota bacterium, assembly GCA_021286895.1. GTDB lineage: Bacteria > Bacteroidota > Ignavibacteria > Tepidaquicellales > Tepidaquicellaceae > CAIKZJ01. The sequence continues at coordinate 2,083 of JAJTBN010000135.1, forward strand.
GCCATCAGCATCTTAATGACGTCTTCGTGCGTGTGTATGCCCGTCGTCGCCGCGAGACTGGCTTTGATTCGTCCGTGAAGTATCGCAATCCATCTTAAGGGCAGTCTCATTTCAAAACTGCTGCTTAGTTCGAGGTTCGGCACTACTTCGAGGTCGACGAGGTCAAGGTCGGGCTGGTAGAACCTGTTGAAGAGCACGAGTCCGTCAGCGCCCGCGTCATCGAGTTTCTTCGCCATGTTCGACATTGAAGAAAAATAGGGACTGAGTTTCATCGCTACGGGAATCTTGAGATTCTTCTTAATCTTGTTAAGGTCTCTCAGATAAATTTCTTCGATAACCGCTCCGTCTTTTTCGATGTTCGTCGGAATGTAATAGACGTTGAGTTCGAGAGCGTCCGCGCCGGCTTCCTCAATCTGCTTGGCGTACTTCAGCCATCCTCCCGCGGAAACTCCGTTTAGGCTTCCGATAACGGGAATGTCAACTGCCGCTTTAAGGTTGTTGATATGCCTTATGTATTCTTCCGGTCCGAAGTTGAATTCGCTCGCGTTCGGGAAATAACTGAGCGCTTCCGCGAAACTTTCAGTTCCGTACGACATATAATGGTCGAGTTCGCCCGCTTCGTGAGTAATCTGTTCTTCGAAAAGGGAATAAACGACTATTGCCGAAGCGCCAGCGTCTTCGACTCTCTTCACCATATCCACTGTCTTTGACAGCGGCGACGCCGAAGGAACGATAGGGTTCTTCAGCTTCAAGCCCATGTATTTCGTTGATAAATCCATAATTTTATAATTTTGATTTTTAATTTTTATCTTCTTTTGAGAGTCTGTCGTACAGATTCCATTTTTCGTCAACCGCTTCCTGCGCGAGTTTCATCAGGTCTGCAGCGTGTTTCGGGTCCGACTTCGTGAGCATCTTATACCTTGTTTCCATGTATGCGTAATCCTGGAATTTTATCCTCGCGGCGCCCGAATCGAGTTTCAGAGGATTCTTTCCCTGAGCCGCGTTTCTCGGGTCGTACCTGAAGAGCACCCAGTGCGCCGAGTCAACGGCCGCTTTCTGATTCTCGAGTGCCTTCGACATGTTGATGCCGTGCGCGATGCAGTGCGAATAAGCGATGATGATTGAAGGACCATCATACGATTCCGCTTCGAGGAACGCCCTTAGCGTCTGCGTATCGTTCGCGCCCATCGCGACTTTCGCGACGTAAACATGACCGTAGTTCATCGCCATCATGCCGAGGTCTTTCTTGCCGACCGGCTTGCCCGATGCCGCGAATTTCGCTACCGCTCCGAGCATCGTAGATTTCGACATCTGACCGCCCGTGTTTGAATATACTTCGGTGTCGAGAACGAGTATGTTCACGTTCTTTCCCGAAGCAAGCACGTGGTCAAGACCGCCGTAACCGATGTCGTATGCCCAACCGTCGCCGCCCATAATCCATACGGATTTCTTGACGAGATAATCCGCTATGCTCATCAAATCTTCGGCTTCCGGTGAATCGACCTTTTTAAGTTTGTCTTTCAATATTCCGACTCTTTCTCTCTGTTCGTAGATTCCTGTTTCCGTAGTCTGGTCCGCGTTGAGAATGTCGTTGACTATCTGTTCGCCGACCTGCGGAGCGAGTCTCGCGAGAAGTTCTTTCGCGTATTGATTGTGCTTGTCGATTGAGAGTCTCATTCCGAGTCCGAATTCAGCGTTGTCTTCGAAGAGAGAGTTCGACCATGCCGGACCTCTTCCTTCGTTGTTCTTCGCCCACGGAGTCGTCGGGAGGTTGCCGCCGTAGATTGACGAGCATCCCGTCGCGTTCGCGATTATAGACCTGTCGCCGAACAACTGCGATACGAGTTTGACGTAAGGAGTTTCGCCGCATCCCGAGCATGCGCCCGAGAATTCAAACAGCGGCTGCAGGAACTGGCTGCCTTTTACCGTTGTAACGTTGGCTTTTGTCCTGTCGAATTCCGGAATTTCAAGGAAGTAATTCCAGTTTTCTCTTTCCTGTTCCCTTACAGGAATCTGAGGAATCATATTGAGAGCTTTCCTCTTGACTTCTTTCTTGTTCTTCGCCGGACAGATTTCGACGCAGAGTCCGCAGCCCGTGCAATCTTCGACCGCTACCTGAATCGAATACGCGGTTCCTTCCTCGAATTCTTTTCCTTTTGCTTTCATGTGCTTGAAAGTCTTCGGAGCGTTACCGAGAATCTTATCGCCGTATGCCTTTATTCTGATAGTGGCATGCGGGCAGATAATCGCGCACTTGCCGCACTGAATGCAGACTTCAGGGTCCCATTCGGGAACTTCAAGCGCGATGTTTCTTTTTTCCCACTGCGCCGTCGCTGACGGGAATGTGCCGTCAACTGGCATTTCGCTGACCGATACGTCGTCTCCGAGGCCTTCCATTATCTTTGCCAGTGTGTTCTTTACGTATTCGGGAGCCTTGTCGGAAACTATCGGCGGAACTTCGACGTTGTTGTCATTAATTGTCTTTATGTCAATCTTATGAAGATTCTCGAGCGTCTTATCGACCGCGTCGTAATTTTTCTTAACGATTTCATCGCCCTTCATTCCGTAAGTCTTCTTAATCGATTCTTTAATCTTCGTTATTGCCTCATCTTTAGGAAGCACGCCCGAAATGGCAAAGAAGCATGTCTGCATGATTGTGTTGACGCGCGAGCCCATGCCCGTATTCTTCGCTACTGCGTATCCGTCTATTATATAAAAATTGAGGTTCTTTTCTTTAATTTGCTTAATAACTCTTTCGGGAAGGTTCTTAAGTGTTTCTTCCTGATTGTAAGGTGTGTTCAGAAGGAACACGCCGTTGTTCTTCACGTTTTTCAACATGTCGAATTTCTCGAGCAGGTTGAACTGGTGGCAGGCGACGAAATCCGATTTCTGAATCAGGTATGTAGATTTAATCGGGCTTTTCCCGAACCTGAGGTGCGATACGGTTGTCGAGCCTGATTTCTTCGAATCATACACGAAGTAGCCCTGCGCGTAGTTGTCTGTTTCCTCGCCGATAATCTTAATGGAGTTTTTATTCGCGCCTACTGTGCCGTCCGCTCCGAGACCGTAGAAGAGTCCGCAGAACATGCCTTCAATATCAACAGTGAAATTCTTGTCATAATCGAGACTCGTGTTCGTAACGTCGTCGTTTATGCCGATGGTGAAATGATTTTTCGGTTTGTCTTTTTTCAGTTCGTCATATATCGCTTTAACCATAGCGGGCGTGAATTCCTTCGATGAAAGCCCGTAACGGCCGCCGATAACCTTCGGCATCTTATCGAACGGACATTCTTCGCTGAGCGAGGTAATGATATCCTGATAAAGAGGCTCGCCGATTGAACCGGGTTCTTTTGTCCTGTCAAGAACCGCCATGCTCTTTACCGATTTCGGTATCGCGTTCACAAAATGGCTGACTGAAAAAGGCCTGAACAGTCTTACTTTTATCATGCCGACTTTCTCCCCGTTCTTGTTGAGATAGTCAATTGTCTCTTCAGCCGTTTCCGCGCCCGAGCCCATTATAACGATAATTCTGTCGGCGTCCTTCGCTCCGTAATAATCGAAGAGGTTGTATCTTCTTCCTGTTATTTCGAAGAATTTATCCATTGCGGATTGGGCTATACCCGGACAGTCAGTATAAAATTTATTTACTGTTTCCCTTCCCTGAAAATATACGTCGGGATTCTGCGCCGTGCCCCTTATGAAGGGATTGTCGGGCGACATCGCTCTCTTGCGGTGTTCCTTGACGTAAGTATCGTCAATCATCGCTCTGAGGTCCTCTACCGCGAGTTGTTCGATTTTCACGACTTCGTGGGATGTCCTGAATCCGTCGAAGAAGTGCAGGAACGGGATTCTCGATTCGAGCGTTGCCCTCTGTGATATTAACGCGAAGTCCATGACTTCCTGTACTGAATTGGAACAGAGCATCGCGAAACCCGTCTGTCTCGTCGCCATTACGTCGCTGTGGTCTCCGAAAATTGAGAGAGCCTGAGCGGCGAGCGAACGCGCTGTAACGTGAAACACTGTCGGTGTAAGTTCGCCTGCGATTTTATACATATTGGGAATCATGAGAAGCAGACCCTGAGACGCTGTGAATGTAGTCGTCAGCGAACCCGCCTGCAGGGCTCCGTGAACGGCGCCGGCCGCGCCGCCTTCACTCTGCATTTCATATACAATAGGGATAGTGCCCCAGATATTTTTCTTGCCGACTGCCGACCAGGCATCGGAGAATTCTCCCATAGGAGATGAAGGTGTTATCGGATAAATAGTCATTACTTCGTTAACCTGATGAGCGACATAAGCAGCGGCTTCGTTTCCATCGATTGTTACTTTTTTCCTTGTAGCCATAGATTAGGACTCCTGTGTGTTGGTTATTTGCTTAAAATAGAATTTAATTTTCTGTTTTGTGCTTTGTATAAGTATTATGAATATAAGGTATCGTGTGTAATAAATTATACGGGGATATCAATTTATAACAGCAGTATTTTCATCACATGTATCATACAAAAATACAATTTTTAAGGGATTGAAAACAGATAAATTTCGGTACTCATAAAGAGCAAGAATCAAGAATCAAGAATCTGGAATATTACAGTTTCTGTGAATGATATAAATATTAGAGTTCATTGTTGGGTTTCTTTTAATCTATGTCTCTTCATCGTGACCGAGAGTCTCCCCGCTCTTTGGGGGACTCTCGGTGTGGTAATTGCAAAAACCGAGAGCCCCGCGTTAAACGGGGAGACTCTCGGAAACAATCATTATAGAAGGATTTGGGCGCCAAAAATGATTGTACTAAATTCAATATTTCTATATATTAATGAAATGTTTTTAAAATTTATTTGTTTTACATTTTAAACACGAGCAAAAGCAGGCGCATTTTGCACCGAAAATCTTGACCGCGCCATTTTTCTTATAGTTTATACTTAAATCATTCAAAAACTCTATTATGGCAAACAAAAATCCGGTAGAAGAGCAGAAAGAAAAACTGAAAAGAATACAGGACGTATTCAAACTTATAAAAGATAAGGAAATCAAAATGATTGATTTCCGTTTTACAGATTTGCCCGGACAGTGGCAGCATTTCACAATTCCCGTTAGTCAGTTGGAAGAAGAGCATTTTTACGAAGGTCTTGGTTTCGACGGTTCGTCAATCAGAGGATGGAAATCGATTAACGAATCGGATATGCTTGTGATTCCCGACCCCTCGACAGCACAAGTCGACCCGTTCATAAAACACAAATCGCTAAGTCTGATTTGTGATATAGTCGACCCGCTGACAAAACAGCCCTATGAAAGAGACCCGAGATTTATCGCGAGAAAAGCGGTGGAATATCTTCAATCGACTGGTATTGCTGATACCGCCTTCCTCGGGCCGGAAGCCGAGTTTTTTATACTTGACCATGTTGCATACAATGTCAATGAATATTCTTCCTGGTACAGAATAGATTCACGCGAAGGCTTCTGGAACACGGGCTCGGAAGTAGAAGCAAATCTCGGCCATAAGATAAAAGTGAAAGAAGGATATTTTCCCGTGCCGCCGTCGGACTCGACTAATGATTTAAGAAATCAGATGGTGGAACATCTCATGAATCTCGGTATTGAAGTTGAAGTGCAGCATCACGAAGTTGCCACTGCAGGGCAGGGGGAAATTGATTTTAAATATGCTCCTCTGCTCGAAAGCGCCGACAACCTTCAGACTTTCAAATACGTCGTGAAGAATACCGCGAGGGAAGCAGGCAAGACCGCGACCTTCATGCCGAAGCCGATTTTCGGAGACAACGGCAGCGGAATGCACACGCACGTTTCGCTGTGGAAAGACGGAAAGCCGCTTTTCGCCGGCGATAAATACGCAGGGCTAAGCGAGACAGCGATTTATTTCATAGGCGGTCTTCTGAAGCACGCTCCTTCGCTTCTGGCGTTTACAAACCCGACGACTAATTCTTACAAGAGACTCGTGCCGGGATATGAGGCGCCTGTGAATCTTGTGTATTCAATGAGGAACAGAAGCGCAAGCGTCCGGATTCCGATGTACTCTAATAATCCCAAATCTAAAAGGATAGAATTCAGATGCCCTGACGGAACCGCGAATCCTTATCTGGCTTTCTCGGCAATACTGCTCGCGGGACTTGACGGCATAACGAATAAAATTGAACCGGGCGACGCGGTCGACAAGGATATATACCATCTTTCAGAAGAAGAGCATAAGAAGATTCGGCAGGCGCCGGGCTCTCTTGAAATAGCGCTTGAAAATCTCGAAAGAGACCATGAGTTTCTGACGAAGAACGGCGTGTTCTCCGAAGAAATTATAAGGACCTGGATTGATTACAAGATGGAAAAGGAAGTAAAGGAAGTGCAGTTAAGGCCGCATCCGTACGAGTTTCATCTGTACTACGAAGTTTAATTAGCAATTAATAATTAGAGACTTCTGAAAAACGGTTCTCGTTAAAGAATTTATCGTCATTTTTTC
>JAJTBN010000136.1 GCA_021286895.1 Bacteroidota bacterium
ATATATCAGGGGCTAACTTAACCCTTTTTTATTTTTTACGTTTTGGACAGATGTGGGAGAATACATAAAAGCGAAAACGGAAAATTTGAAATTGGAAATTATTAAGGTCACACTTCCGCCTGACCATGCGCCGGGTAAACATCCCGAGTTCTCGGGACAGGCTCTGAGACCATAAAAGAAATTTTTGATTTTTATAACTCATATTATCTCCTTATTTTTACTAATCTATCTTAGGAAAATAATTTTCAAATCATATATTAAGACTGGAGTTTAAAATGACATTAATACTTAACCGCAACGACGTTATATCTGTGCTTGAAATGAAAGACTGCATGGATGTCGTCGAAAAAGCTTTCGCGGAACTTGCGAGAGGTTCTGCCGTTCTTCCTTTAAGAACGGGAATAAAGCCGCCCGACGGTGTTTCGCTGTACATGCCGGCTTATCTTAAGGAAATGGGCGCGCTTGCCTGCAAGGTTGTTACAGTTTACAAGGATAATCCGAAGAAACACAACATGCCTACGACAATCGGCAAGGTTCTGCTTCAGGATATCAACACCGGTGACGTTGTCTGCATAATGGACGGCGGATATCTTACGGCAGTCAGAACGGGCGCGGCAAGCGGTGTCGCGACGAAGTTTCTCGCGCGAAAGGACAAGGGGCAAATCGCGGGAATATTCGGAGCAGGCGTGCAGGCTAAAATGCAGTTGTGGGCGGTGGCCACAGCGCGGGAATTAAAGAGCGCGATAGTCTTCGATATTTCAGATGAAGCAATGAACAGGTTTATATCTGAAATGAGCGCGAAACTCGGATTTGAAATAAGAAAAGCAAAGACGCCGGACGAAGTACTGGCTGCGGATATTATCTGCACGGCTTCTTCATCTGCGGAGCCGCTGTTCGACGGCAGGAAACTAAAAGAAGGAACGCACATAAACGGTATTGGCAGCCACGCCCCCGCGATGCGCGAACTCGACACCGAAACAATTAAGCGTTCGCTTTTTATAGGTGATTCACGCGAAGCGTGTTTCAGCGAAGCCGGAGATATTCTTATTCCTATCAAGGAAGGCGCAATTAAGGAAGACCATTTCTACGCCGAACTCGGCGATATCATAACGGGGAAAAAAGAAGGAAGAAAAGACGACAAAGTAATAACGCTGTTCAAGTCTAACGGACTGGCAATACAGGATGTAGCGGCGGCAAAGGTAGTGTACGAAAGGGCGGCGGCGAAGGGGATAGGGGTAAACTTAGAGATCTAATTAATAATTAATAATTAATAATTAGTAATTAGTAATTAGTAATTAGAGACATCTGAAAAATGATACCTTGAAGGTTTGTCATCCCGGCGAAACCGCGAAGCGGTTCGCTCTTAAACGCCGGGATCCATAACAGAAATGCGTTTTTTGAAGTTGCATTTATTACATAACAGAGTTTTTCAGAAGTCTCTAATTAATAATTTTAAGAGCGGCTTTTTTCCGTATTCTGACAGTAACAATTTAATATCTGTATTGTTTTTGATCCCCGCTAAGAGCTTGCGGGGATGACAGATTTGGAAATCACCCTTAAGAAATTACTTTTTGATTTTGATATGTCTTTTTGATTTTTGATATTTGATTTTTAAAATAAAAAAAGCCGGCGTTTTATAGCGCCGGCCTTTTTTAAATTTAAAATCTTTCTGTTTTAGAATTCGTCGGGGAGTTCTTTTAACTGCGCGTAGTTGAATACGGGGCCGTCCTTGCAGACATAGACTCCGCCTACGTTGCAGCGGCCGCACTTTCCGAGTCCGCATTTCATTCTGTTTTCGAGCGTCGTGAAAATATTCTCGTCGCTGAATCCGAGTTTCTTCAGAACGGGCATCGTGAACTTAATCATGACAGGAGGTCCGCAGATAACCGCTATGGTGTTTTCCGCCTTCGGCGCGATTTTTTCAACTATTGTCGGGACGAACCCTACTTCGCCGTCCCAGCCGTCTGATTCCCCTCCCGGGTCGACGGTTATTACTGTCTTCACGTCGGGCATCTCTTTCCATTCTTTCAGTTTATACTTATAAACCAAATCGCCGACGGAACGCGCGCCGTATATTATTGTAACGTCTTTATAATCTTTTCTCCAGTCGAGAACGTTGTCAATGACGCAACGGACAGGAGCGAGTCCGATGCCGCCGGCTATGAACACGACGTTTTTTCCTTTTTGTTCTTCGAGCGGAAACCAGTTTCCGTAAGGTCCGCGGAATCCGATTGTATCGCCTTCGTTCAGGCGGCGGAGAGCCTGCGTTACTTTTCCGTAAACTTTGAATGAGCATTCAATCATTTCGGGACGCGTGGGCGAAGATGCTATACAGAACGTCGATTCACCGTCTCCGAATACTCCGTATTCGGCGAACTGCCCGGCCTTGAAGTTGAAATTCTTCGCGACTTCCGGGTCCTTAATCTGAAGCCTGAACGTTTTAGTATCGGGCGTCTCGTCTATTATTTCCTTTATTTCCGCTAAGTAAGGTTTATATATGTTTTCCATGTTAAAACTTTTTCTTTGGTTTAAATTAATCCTTGCAGTCCGCTACAATTTCCTTAATGTCGATACTGACAGCGCATCCTCTCGAGCATCTTCCGCATCCCGTACACAGTATTTCCCCGAATTTATCAACATAATATTTAAACTTATGATTTATTCTCTGCCTGTAGCGTTTGCCCTGAATGTCACGCGGGTTGTGTCCCGACGCATGAAGAGTGAAATGTCCGAACTGGCAGCCGTCCCAGTTTTTCATCCTGCGGCCTTCTGTATAACCGTAATCCTCGTCGACAATGTCGAAGCAGTGGCATACGGGACATACAAAAGCGCACTGCGCGCATGAGAGACACATGTCTCCGATGCCTTCCCATTTAGGATGCTCGAAATTCTTCGAGAGCCAGTCATGAACCTGCTGGCTGTCGAACGCGACTTCGGGCTGTTTCACCTTATCTGCAACTTCCTTCGACTTCTCCGGATTCCCTTCCGTAAGATATTTTGAATATTTATCGATGAATTCTTTTCCCTTATCCGTAACGATTCTGACTGCGTAGTTTTCCGCATCGACAGGAATAAGGAACAGGTCGGAGCCTTTATCAGACACGGGCGATGAGCCGACCGAAGTGCAGAAGCAGTACTTATCGGAGAATCCGCACATCATACCGATAACGATAAAATTCTTAACCCTGTAATTAAAGAAATCGTCCTTGTAATCCCAGTTGAACACTTTGCTGAGTATGTTGAATGAATTCGTATCGCAGGGTTTTGCTCCGATAATAACTGTTTTCTTTTGTTCCGGCTCCGCGTCGAGAATAACAACGTCGTTCTTACCGCGCTTATAGTACAGAACAGGCTCGGCTTTCGGAAACACAAATGTTTTGTACGAAGCCTTCGTCGGTTTAGATGAGGTATCGAGAACAATTTGCGACGTATCCCGAACAACGCCGTACTCTGTCTTTCCCGGAGCGATGAGGTCATGCCCGTCGGCGATGATATCATTGCAGAGGTTTAGCAGATTTTGTTTAGAAATTATTTTTTCTTCCATTTTAAACCCTTCATCCCCCATTCTAAAGAACGGGGTTAGTATTTTTTCATTAGAGCTTTTTCTTAATTTGTTTAGGTCGAGCAATTCCCCACTCTAAAGAGTGGGGTTAATGAATTATTCCGCTGCCTCCCCGGTTAAGGGGAGACGCGAAATACTTTTATTATTCCTCCCGAACAAAGAGTCCGGTCCTACTGTGTTTAATTATAATGTCCTGATTTTTTCCGCAGCTTATTCACATGCAGTTTAGCCGCGTATTCAGGCTTTAAATTTCGTTTACATGAAAGAACGTTTTTGTTTTGATTCCCGTGTTCGCGGGAATGACTAACAAAGAAACATCTTTTCAGATGTCTCAAAATTATTTTTTACATAAACAATTCATCGCTGTCTTTTACGTCGTAACTTCCGACGAGTGTCGGCGTTTCAATGCTTCTTCCCGAAACGTACGCGAACGCTTCTTTTGCCGTTTCCGTCATTCTCCTATTGAGCAAAGACAGAGGAATGTCCATTGGACACGCTCTCTCGCACTCGCCGCATCCGATGCATCTTCCGCTCAGGTGAAACGCCCTGACAACATTCCACGCGAAATTTCCGCGTGAATGCGGACTCGACTCTATCCATCTCGGGATAGTTTTATCCGTAATGCATCTCTGGCAATAGCAGAGCGGGCACGCGGCACGGCATGCGTAACACTTAATACATTTATCAAATTCTTTCTTGAAATATTCGAATCTCTCTTCATACGTCATCTTCTCGATTGCCTGCATCTTAGCAAGCACTTCGTCAGAAACCGCGGGAGTCTGCTTTTCCTCTCCGAGCACTATATCATAATAGAGAGGTTTATGTGTTTCGCACGGCACGCATTTCGAAGCAAGCGTTTCGCCGCTGAATTCCATTCCGAAATCCTTCACGACTCCATGGCAGTTCATTCCGATAATATAAACGTCTTCCCTTTTTAACTGGCTTTCCTGAATCAGGGCTACGACCGCGTGAATGTCGCACGGTTTAGCGACTATGCCGAGTTTCATCACAGTTCCGTTCTGCTTCGCGAGATTTTTTATTCTCGCTTTTGTCAGATAAACCGCCAGATTGTTAAGACAGTATTCGTTGAAAACCATTTTCGAGACGTCTTCCGGTTTAGTTATGATTGCCGGTTTTGTTCTCTGCGGACCCGCCTCAACATAAGCGAGAATTGCCGCGACTGTTTTATTTTCAAGAAGTTCTTTTGCGTGTTTTCTTAGTTCTTCCATCACACCGCCTCCCCTTCCTTTATAATCACATCGTTGTTGACTCCCGAAACATCAGGAAATTCAGTCATAAATTCTTTATTCAGTTGTTCATATCCTTTGAACGGTCCCATCGCCTTAACGTCGTTCACGACTTTCGAAACGACGTCGACAAACTTCTTTCCTTCCGAAGCCGATACCCATGAGAACTGGAGACGGTCCTTGTCGATACCGAGATAATCGAGAAGTTCGTGGAAGAAAGTCCAGCGTCTGCGCGCGTGGAAGTTTCCCGCATTGTAATGACAGTCGTTCGGATGGCAACCCGAGACGAGAATTCCGTCGGCGCCGCGCTCGAATGCCTTGAGTATGAACACGGGGTCTATTCCGCCGGAACACATCACGCGGATTAACTTAACGTTTGTCGGATATTTCAGACGGGAAGTACCCGCAAGGTCGGCTCCTGTGTATGTGCACCAGTTGCAGACAAATGCGACTATCTTTGGTTCCCAGTTTTGTTCTTTCATATATATGAAAATTAAAATTTGTTTTTTCTAATGTACTGTTTCTTATTCTATGTTTCGATTATGGATTCCGGCTAAGAGTCCCGATAAATCGGGATTCAAAGAGCGCACATGCCGGAATGACAAACACCTTATTTTCACTGATTCCGCTGCGGCGGACCCAATTTACTGATTGCGCGAAATTATTCTGTATAGACTTGCGGATTACCCGCCGCAACGGATTATGATATCACCGAATACACTGATAAACTTATAATGCCGCTATCTGGGCAAAAATTTCTTCGTTGTTGAATCCCGCGAGTTCGACCGACTTAGACGGACATGTCGCGGTGCATGTTCCGCATCCCTGGCACAGCCCGGTATTCACGTAAGCTACTTCCCTGTAAACAACTCCGTTCCTGTCTTTTAATTCCTTCACTTCAACCGCTCCATACGGACAAACTTTTTTGCATGCGAAGCAACCCGCGCAAAGAGATTCATTAACATAAGCCACAACCGGTTCGCGCTCGAGTTTATCCGAGCCGAACAGCACAAGCGCTTTCGCGGCCGCTGCCGAGGCCATGGCGACCGACTCCGGAATATCTTTCGGCGACTGACACGCTCCCGCGAGGAACACGCCGCCTGTGGTGCTTTCTATGGGACGGAGTTTAGGATGCGCTTCGTTATAAAATCCGTACTTATCGTAAGGAATACCGATTGTCTGAGCGAGTTCCGAGGCGTCCTGCTGAGCAATCATCGCCGTAGCCAGTACGACCATATCGGCATCTATTTCTACAGGCATACCCGCTATTGTATCTTCGCCTCTTACGATATACTTACCGTCCTTTTCAAAAATTCGCGATACCCTGCCGCGAATGTATTTCACGCCGTCCTCTTCGATGGCGCGCCTTACAAACTCATCGTACATCTTTCCGCCCGAACGTATATCCATATAGAAAACGTACGCTTCGCCGTCGTGAACTTTATGCTTGTAAAGCATAGCGTGTTTTGCCGTATACATACAGCATATCTTACTGCAGTATGAGAAACCTTTTGATTCATCTCTCGAGCCGACGCACTGAATGAAAACAATTTTTTTCGGTTCTTTGCCGTCGGAAGGTCTCTTGAATTCGCCCGATGTCGGTCCAGACGCGCTGGCGATTCTTTCGAACTGAAGTCCGTCAACCACGTCTTTAAACTTTCCGTATCCGTATTCGCCATAACCCTTGATTGGAGAGTCATCCGGCTTCTTGTCAATCTTGTATAATTTATAACCTGTCGCGACTATTATCGCGCCGATTTCTTCTGTTACAATTTTATCCTGCTGGTTGAAATCAATCGCTTCTCGTCCGCATACTTTCACGCACATTCCGCATTTGCCGTTTTTATAATACATGCAAACCGTTTCGTCGATAACCGGAATATTAGGAACAGCCTGCGGGAAAGGAACGTAAACGGCCGGACGATACGCAAGGTCTTCCTCGAACGAATTGAACGCTTTCTTCTTCGTCGGGCATTTCGTTATACAAAGCCCGCAGCCCGTACATTTGTCTTCGTCGATGTGTCTTGCTTTCTTTCTTATAGTAACGGTGAAATTACCGATGAATCCTTCCACCTTTTCGACTTCGGAATAAGTCATCAGTTTAATTCTCGGATGCTGGTAAACTTCAACCATTCTCGGAGTAAGAATGCATTGCGAGCAATCGAGAGTCGGGAATGTTTCGGACAACTGGCTCATGTGACCGCCGATTGACGGTTCTTTTTCGACAAGTACGACTTCGTAACCCGCGTTCGCTACGTCGAGCGCCGCCTGAATACCGGCGATACCGCCGCCGATTACAAGAGTTCTCTTCGTAACAGGCACTTCAATCGTAGTAAGCGGAACGTTGCGTTTCACTTTTTCAACAGCCATTCTTACGAGGTCAATCGCCTTATCAGTTGCCGAATCGATATCGTCGTGCACCCACGAGCAGTGTTCGCGCAGGTTTGCTATCTCGACGAGGAACGGGTTAATGCCCGCGTCAACAGCCGCTTTACGGAAAGTCTTTTCGTGCATATGCGGCGAGCAGGAACCGACTACTATCGCATCGAGTTTTTTCTTCCTTATTTCATCCTTAATCATATTCTGCCCCGGATCCGAGCACATGTACTTATAGTCGAGAGATACTTCAACGCCGGGAAGCCATTCACAGGCTTTCGCGACGCGCGGGCAGTCGACTGTTCTTCCAATGTTCTCGCCGCAATGGCAGATAAAAACTCCGATTTTCATAAATTACTCCGGTTTATGTAATATTTATGTTTACACCGCCGCCTTTTCTGAGGGCAGTTCTTTATAATTAAATTCAACGGTATGCAGATTGATACCAAGTTCTTTCTCGTTCATTCCGAGAGCAAGTCCGAGAAGTTCAGTGAGATACAGCACTGGGAAATCCTTATGGTCAGGATACTCGCGTTTCATTGCTCTCTGTCTCATATCAAGATTCGCGTGGCACATCGGACAGGCAACGACCATAACATTCGCGCCGTGTTCTTTCGCGTCGTCGAGAATCTTCTTCGAAAGGTCGAGAACAATATCGCGTCTCGCGAGCGTATGAGCCGCGCCGCAGCATTCCACCTTATAGTTCCAGTCGACCGGTTTCGCTCCCGTAAGCGCTACGAGATTTTCCATGGATGTAGGCTGCTCGGCATCGTCGAATTTCGTGATGTCGGCAGGGCGCACGAGAAGGCATCCATAGTAACAGGCGACCTTCATGTTCTTGAGTTCAACCTGTCTGTTCGCCGTGATTTTGTCAGCGCCGATTTTCTGAAAGAGTTCTATCAGGTTCATGACCTTGATTTCTTTACTGAGTTTCGTGTCAAGAACTTCTTCAACTTCTTTCTTGATTTCGGGATGGGTTATGGTCTCATGCTGTGAGAGTACGAGCCTGTTATAGCATGCGGCGCATGGCGCGACGAGGTCGTCGAGTCCCTGCTGTTCCGCGAGCATAATATTGCGCATAGCCAGTGAATTGGCAAGCAGGTGGTTTGTAACGTGAGCGGAAGTAGCGCCGCAGCACGTCCAGTCTTTAATCTCGTCGAAAGAAGCGCCGAGTTTTTCAACGACTTTCCTAAGCGAAATGTCGTATTCTTTTGCCGTTCCTGTTTGTGAACAGCCGGGGAAATAACCTAACTTCAATTTATCCTCCGTTAATGAGGTTTAAAAATTATTTTTTTGCCGTCTTGCTGAAAATCTTCTTGACGGATTCTTTATCCTTTACGTTATG
>JAJTBN010000137.1 GCA_021286895.1 Bacteroidota bacterium
ATACGAGATTCCTTCGGTTCTTGAGAAACTTTGCAGGAACAACGACAAGCATAAATACGACGGCATACTTACGCTGGGTTGCGTCATAAAAGGCGAGACGGCGCATTTCGAATACATTTCATCGGCTGTATCGCACAACATAAATTTAATAGCCTCGAAATACTCAGTGCCGGTGGGATTCTGCGTGCTGACCGCGTATACAGACGAACAGGCTGAGGCCCGAAGCGCGGGAGAGAATATTAACGGCGGGAACAACAAGGGATATGAAGCGGCGGAATCGCTTATCGACACTATTAATCTAATGAAAGAAATATAATGCTCCATCAGAAACATTTTTCTCTTAACGAGGCGCGTGAAATCATTTTCATTTTAAAAGATAAACTTGCGCGGCTTGTAAGTCTCAAGAGTAACCTTGACGAAAAGGGTTACGATATTTACAGGCATGTTTATTTCGGCGGTATTGGTCCGAACGGAACAGGTAAATTTCCCGCGGAAATGGAGGAACTTGTAATGATTGTAAAGGATTTTGCGGAAAGAGGAATATTAATAAAAGACATTAGCCGCGGTTTAATCGATTTTCCCCACATAAGAGACAACGGCGAAGAGGTTTATCTCTGTTACCTGCTCGGAGAGAATTCGATTAACTACTGGCACACAATCGACGGCGGATTCAGCGGCCGTATATCAACCGACAATCTTTAATCAACACAATGAACCCATTTAATTTTTTACTTGTAAAGACAATCCCCCTTCTTCCGAGAAAACTCGTGAGGGTTTTCGCGAACAAATATATAGCGGGGGATAACATTAACGACGCGGTGAAAACCGTACGGGACCTGAATTCCAGCAAAGTGATGGCGACGATAGACGTGCTCGGCGAGAGCATAAAGGACAGGGGCGAAGCGGCGAAATCGAAGAACGAGTCGCTCGAAGTGCTCGAAACGATAGTCAAAGAAAAACTGGACGGAAACCTTTCCGTTAAACTTACTATGCTCGGTCTCGCTATGGATTACGACATGTGCAGAGGACTGTTTTCTGAAATACTCGATTCCGCGAAAGAAAAAAATATTTTTGTAAGAATAGACATGGAAGATTCAGCGGTTACGGACATAACAATCAGGATGTACGAAGAGATGCGGAAGAAATACGAAAACATTGGACTTGTCCTTCAGGCGTATATGAGAAGAACAGAGAGCGACGTTATCAGACTAACGCGGGAGAAATCAAATTTCAGGCTTTGCAAGGGTATTTACGTAGAGCCGGAAGAGATTGCATACAAGGGAAAGCAGGAAATAAGAGACAACTATCTTAAACTTCTCCGTCTTATGATTGAAAAGAACGCGTACGTCGGAATAGCGACGCATGACGACTTTCTGACCAACGGAGCGCGGGAGATTGTAAAGGAATACGGACTGACAAACGACAAATTCGAGTTTCAGATGCTCCTCGGTGTGCGCGAGAAACTTCGCGGACAGATTGTTGACGCGGGTTACAGGATGCGTGTGTACGTGCCGTTCGGCCTGAGATGGTATGAGTATTCTATAAGAAGATTCAAGGAAAACCCGAACGTGGCGGGACAGGTCTTCAAATCAATTTTCAATTAGCAGTTAACAGTTATCGATTAGAGCAGAAGTTATCCCGATAAATCGGGACGCAAAAAACGCGGTAGTTAGTAGTTAGAAGACAAGCGCGGTTTCGATAAGAACGCACAGGAATAAAGGATAGAGATTATTCAATCAGCAGTTAACAATTAAAGTAAAGTAAAACATTTTTAAGTTTGTATACGAGAGTCCCCCCGATGTACATCGGGGGGACTCTCGTTTTCGTTATATCTATTTAATCGCTGACAACACTTCTTTAAAGTGGTTGAGTATAACCGCATAAGGTTCGATTGATATTGAATTATATCCCGAGAACGGATAATCCAGAACAAGTATCAGGTACAGCATCAGGACGTTTACGTAAGTGAATGATATGACGAAAAGTATGTAGGGATATCTCCGTTTGATTCCGAATGAATAAGAAAATGCGAGAGTTATTACACAGCCTATAATAATTATTACCCATATTACCGCCGGTATTGTATTTTCCATATAAAGATATCTGAGTCTTCTCGCCTCGCTCACCTGGTTTAGTTCGGACAGACAGATTTCATACGCTTTTTGATTTTTGATTGTACTTAAATCGGCGCTAATAATCGACTCCCAGAGTTTATCGTACGAATCCCTTGTTTTAATACCTCTTCGGAGTTTTTTCATAGCCTGAAAATCATCCGTCATTATTGTTTCAGTATATTCTGCTGTCGCTTTCAGCACCTTTGTTTTCAAAGTATCGTTGAACCCCTGAGCGTTATGAAAAATATTTGACAATTGATTTGTTTCAACGTAAACCTGCCTTTGTGCCTCATCAAACTCGCTCCAGTTAATATAAATCACGAACGCGATAAGCACTGCATAGAGCAGGCCGTAAGCGTTGAATATATAACTTGACAACTGGTGTATTTCGCTCAGTTGTTCGTACTTATAGAACTTATGAATGAATTTAAGTCCGAGGTAAGACAAAATTATACTCATGACGAGTATAATAACCAGAGCGGCCCACAGAGGCAGATCGAGAATGAACATAATATGTGATTTATGTTATGGAATATTTACGAATTCTTCTTATGAACCTCGAACCAGATTTTGGTAGTTTCGGGGAAAAGTTCAAACATGAATTCTTTCATAGCCAGAGCATACTGCCTTATTTCCCACTGCGCGTGTTTCTCGTCGCGCAGGTCTATAAAATTCATAATTGCCTGGAACGAAGCCGTCCAGTACACTTCGGTAAACTGATTGAGCGGAAGAATTATCCTTGCCTGTTCCTTTGCGACGCCGAGTTCAAGCAATTCTTCGTAGCATTCCATTATCGAAGCCATCGCGTTTTTAAAAACGCTGTCGGCGCGGTTCTGGTCTTCTATTGCGCCTTCGGAAGCCTGCTTGTTGTCTTCGGACTGGGCGCGCCATTCGGACGGCGAATAAAAATCCGTAACAGGAACGTAGCGTCCGCTGATTTCATTCCATGCGTGGTCTTTCGCGGGATAACTTGAAGTTGTCTCTATGCCGACGACATGCTTGTACCATTGCCTCATCACGAATTCAGGGGCTTTCACGTGGAACTGGACTATTATATGCCTGAACGGCGAGTAGTGTTTGTTTTCAGCGAGAAAGCGGACGAGTACTTTGTCGCGCTCTGTGAATTCCTTTTTCGCCTTGCCGAACGAAACCCTTGCGGAATTCACTACCGTAAGGTCGGTGCCGAGATGGTCAACAACTTCAATGAAACCTTTATCGAGGACGGGTGTGTAAAGATTGCTTTTCTCCATTTACAAGTAAGTATATTTTATCGATTTTATAGTTGAAAGATAAATTAGCGTAAAAAAGTTTTAAATAAAATTAATTTATTCATTATGAGAATCTTTTTTGTAATGACAGCGATTATCTTTGCAATAGTTCTTTCAGATAAGGCGGAAGCGCAGTTAAAACTTCATGATAACCTCGCGGGTCCCGGATTCTCCGTACTTGCCGACAAATCGGCTGTGTTGTTTTCCGGATATTACGAAAACGAAGTCACGCAGGTATCATCCGGGCTTCTCGGAGTCGGGCTTACCGTTAAATATTCGAACCTCGGTTCAACAACTGAAAACAACGTATTCGTAGGCGGAATGGCGACTTATAATTTCAGAAATATAGGCGAAAGCGGTTTTGTGCCTTTTGTAAGTCTGACTGCCGGCACAGACGGTGGGTTAAAAACTGCATGGTACTGCACTCAGGCAGGCGTCAGGTACTTCGTCAGCGGCAATATGGCGGTAACCGGAAGGTTCGGATTAGGCAATAAATGGCTGATTTCGCCTGAAATCGGGCTGGATTTCAGGTTTTGAGTCACTTTTGGAGATGCTTTTTAATATTATTTTTCATATATTTATTTCTTGTATTTAAAAATTAATAATCTATAATAATAAAGTAACATGGCAAAGAAAAAAGAAGGCGCAAGAATCAAAATCAAACTTGTAAGCGTCGAAGGTGAGCACAAAGGTAAGAGCGTTTACGTTACCTATAAGAACAGGAACAACACGAAGGAAAGAATCGAACTTAAGAAGTACGATAAATTCGCGAAAAAGCACGTTTTACACAGGGAAGCGAAGTAATAAATTACAAATCTTTTACTCCTTCCCTTTTAATCACATTTCAAATTGATTTTTGCAACACTGCTTTATATTAAAAACCCGCAGGGCGGGTACCTTCTGCTGGAAAGATTAAACGAACCCAACAAGGGTTTGTTATCTCCTCCCGGCGGGAAAGTTCATATCCATGAAGCGGAATCTCCCTACCGGTGCGCCATACGCGAAGCGAACGAGGAATGTTTAATCGTATCAACCGAAGCCGACTGGACATTAAAGGGAATCATCACCGAAAAAAATTACCCGAAAATAGGAGACATAATGCTCTTCCTTTTCGAATACAAACACACGATGGACGCATTGCCTCCGGATTTCAAGGAAGGCAGGTTCAGGTTCGTGGACGAGAAGGAAATACTCGAATCAAACATACCCGAAACTGACAAACTTTATATTTGGAATTTTGTTTTAAGGAATAACGGCGGATTTTTCAGCGTTTACATCGACTGCAACGAGAGTCCTTATAAATGCACAATCGAAGCCGAGTAATGAAAAAAAATAAATATAAAGGAAAGAGTCATGTTTATAAACGAAATTCATTTAGAGGAAGGAATAAATAAATCCATGCTTCCCGACACGCAAAGCCAGAAAGACGCGCGCAACATTCCGATTGACAAAGTAGGGATAAAGAATCTCAAATACCCCATAACAGTAAAGGACCCTGACAACGGAGTACAGCATACCGTAGCGACAGTCTCAATGACCGTCGACCTGCCTAAGGAATTCAAAGGCACGCACATGAGCAGGTTCGTAGAAGTTCTGATGAACAAGAGGGAGATTGAGATAGATTCGATTTACGGGATACTCACCGAAATGCAGAAGAGGCTGAACGCGAAGACAGCTCATATAGAACTTGAATTCCCATACTTCAAGGAAAAGAAAGCGCCTGTAAGCGGCAAGCCGTCGCTGATGGATTACAGAATAAAATTTCACGCTGTAATGAACGAAGACAAGAAGGATTTAATTATGACTGTCGGAGTGCCCGTAAAGACGCTGTGCCCGTGTTCGAAGAACATATCGAAATACGGCGCGCACAACCAGAGGGGCGAGGTGACCGTCTCCGTGCGTTTTCTCGACACTGTATGGATTGAAGAAATAATCGGTTACGTTGAGAAGAGCGCGAGTTCGGAACTGTTCACACTTCTTAAGCGCGACGATGAGAAGTTTGTAACGGAGCACGCTTACGAGAATCCCGTATTCGTGGAAGACGTTGTCAGAAACGTAGCGATGAAACTTAAAGAGAACAAGAAAGTCGTTTGGTACGTTGTCGAGGCTGAAAACTTCGAGAGCATACACAATCACAACGCGTACGCCATGATTGAGTCGCACAAGGATTTCAGCAACGGACGGCACAAGGACTTCATGATAAAGAGATACTAAAGAGCGATTATAAATCTTAAATTTAAAATTTAAAATGCCTGCTTTTGCAGGCATTTTCATTTTACATCAAAAATCAAATAACATCCGCCGCGGCGGACAAAAATACATATCAAATATAAAAAAGATATAATAACAAACTAAAATACTATTTGAATCGATATCAAACCAATGACTCGGTCTTTCAATAGGACTTTGATAACGAGCAAAGTAAAGGGGTATATTTGATTTTTTATATGCGTTTTTGATTTTTTATATTTGATATTTGATTTATGAATGACTTCCAAAGGACGGGCACGCGCGAAAAGAAACAAAAACGGCTAATAAGTGTATAAATCTTAGTTGTTATTCGGGTTTTTGTATTAAATTATACATATAAAATCCATATATTTATTGTTACGAAAGAAGTTAACTTTATTAAAATAAACACATTTAACGAAATGAAAATCAGAGTATTGGCATTATTGCTTGTTATCGGATTTTTCGCTGTCATGATGCAGGATGCTTCAGCGCAGTCAGCACCGACAGTCAAGGTTACAGTAGCAAAGAAATCGTATAAGCCCGGCCAGAGCGGCACGCTTATAATCAAGTTCAAGCACGGCGACAAGGTAAAAATTCCCAAAGAACCGCCTATCGACGTCACAATTTCCGGCGACGGAATAACCGGAACGGGAGTTCAGGATTACACCGGCGGAGAAGGCGATTATATCACCAGTTCGCAGATAAAATATAATTTCAAGATAGGAAGCAGCGTCGAAAGCGGCAGCACGATTACGGTAACCGGAACCGTGAAGTTCAGTTACTGCAGTTCTGAAACCGGCACGTGCAAGATGGCGACTAAGAGCTTCACTGCAAAGGTGAAGATTAAATAAATTTATGAGCGGCGAATATATCTTCCTTTCTGACGTACATCTCGGGATGGTGCATTACAAGCACGGGAAAGAGCAGGAGGATATTCTCATAGATTTTTTCAACAGCCTGATTTCGCGAAAAGTAAAAGAACTGATAATCGTCGGCGATTTTTTCGATTCGTGGATTGAATACAGGCAGGTTGTACCAAAAGGGCACTACAGGATTTTCAACGCGATATACAATCTTGTGGAAGCCGGAATAAAGATTACATACCTCGCCGGAAATCACGATTTCTGGCGGGGTAAATATTTATACGAGGAATTCGGAATTCCTATTCTCCCGCATCATATAGAAAGAGAGATAAACGGGAAAAAGTTTTTCATACATCACGGAGACGGCCTAGCGTACAATGACACGGGATACAAGATAATGAAGGTGATTCTGAGAAACAGAGTCTGCCAGTTTCTGTATTCTTGGATACATCCCGATATAGGACTCTGGCTTGCAAAGCACACGTCCTCTAAATCGCGCGATTACACGTCTGTTAAAGACTATTCGCAGAAAGACGGCTTAATGGACATGGGACTTTTAAAAGTCCGGGAAGGATTCAGTTTCGCTGTCATGGGACACAGGCATAAACCGTTGATGGTAAAAGAGGAAAAAGGGTGTTATATTAACCTCGGCGACTGGATGAAAAGTTTCAGTTACGGGGTATACGAAGGCACGACTTTCACACTGAAGAAATATTACGATTTCGGAAACAAGAAGGTCGTTGATTCGGTTTTAGAAGAGTTTAAAGCATAAAATGTTCGGCAAAACAAAAAACAACAAAAAAGAACAGGACCTCGACAAATTTTTCGGCGACAAGAGTTACCGTAAAAAGATGTCTTCAAAAAACAGGAAACAGAAGTGGTCTTTCAGTTTCATACTAACGATAATACTCGTTGTATTTTTCGTTGTTACGGGTTATCTGGTTTATCTGGCGCAGTCGCTGCCTTCATTATCAGAACTTGAAAATCCGAAAATCGAAGAAGCAACAAAAATATATTCCGATAACGGGGATTTAATCGATAAGTTTTTCCTTAAGAACCGCACGAAAGTAACGTACAAGGACATTCCGAAAGACATGATAAACGCGCTCGTAGCGACTGAAGACAGAAAGTTCTTCAGCCACTGGGGCGTTGACCTGCAGCGTATTGCGCAGGCGATGATAAAGAACATTCTGAGTTTCAGGCTCAAGAAGGAAGGCGCCTCAACGATAACACAGCAACTTGCCGGAAATCTTTACCTCAACAGGAAAGAAATGACCTTCAACAGGAAACTGCGCGAAGCGATGACTGCGGTACAGATTGAGAGAACCTACACAAAGGAAGAAATACTCACATACTATCTGAACACTGTGTATTTCGGGAAAGGCGCGTACGGAATCGAGGCGGCGGCTAACACATACTTCAGCAAGACCAGCAGGGACCTTACGCTTGACGAATGTACGCTGCTCGTATCTCTGCTCAAATCGCCTACAAATTACGACCCGATTGAATATCCTGAAAACGCCAAGAACAGAAGGATGGTCGTGCTCACGGCGATGTACGAAGAAAAGTATATCACCAAGGAAATGATGGAGTCGGTCGGCAACAGTCCCGTAAGAGTCTCTTATAACCAGCAGGAAATAACCAACGAGTCCTCGGCGCCCGAGTTTACCGAATACGTCCGGCAGTTGATGCAGGAGAAGGCGGAAAAATACGGCTTCGACCTGTACCGCGACGGTTTGAAAGTTTACACTACTCTGGACACAAGATTCCAGAGACACGCGGAAGACGCCGTGAAGGAACAGATGAAATCGTACCAGAAGTCATTCAATTCATACTGGAACTGGAAGAACAACAGGGACATACTCGACAGCGACCTTGAGAAGTTTATAAAGGTGTCGGACGCATACCGCAAAGCACCGACAGACAATGAGAAGAAGAAGATTTTCGACTCAATGAAGAACAACAAGGAAATAATAGATTCGGTTA
>JAJTBN010000138.1 GCA_021286895.1 Bacteroidota bacterium
TGTCGTATAACCTGACTTCCGCCTTGACTGCATGTTTAGCCGATACCCAATGTATCGTTCCTTTCACGCTCCGCTTGCTTCCAGAACCGCTTCTTGTTTCCGGATCGTATGTGCAGCGCAATTCGGTGATATTCCCGTCAGCGTCTTTAACGGCTTCCTCGCATTTTATAATATATGCCGATTTCAGTCTCACTTCTTTCCCCGGAGAAAGCCTGTGGAATTTCTTCTCCGGCATTTCCTGAAAATCGTCCTGCTCAATGAATAACTCTTTTGTGAACGGAATTTTCCTCGTTCCCATCGTTTCATCTTCGGGATTGTTTACCGTTTCCATTTCTTCCACCCTGTCATCAGGATAATTTGTAATTACGATTTTTAAAGGTCTTAACACTGCCATAACCCTCGGCGCTTTCTTGTTAAGGTCGTCGCGTACCGCATGTTCGAGTAATGCTACGTCAGTTAACGCGTCTCTCTTCGCGACGCCTACTTTATCCGCGAAACTCCTTATCGATTCCGGCGTGTATCCCCTTCTGCGAAGACCGCAGATTGTCGGCATCCTCGGGTCGTCCCAGCCTGAAACGAATCCTTCCTGAACGAGTTCGAGAAGTTTCCGCTTGCTCATTACTGTATATGTAAGATTCAAACGCGCGAATTCAATCTGCCTCGGCCTGTCTTTAAGTTTCAATGCTTCAAGAAACCAGTCGTATAGCGGTCTGTGTATCTCGAACTCAAGTGTACAAAGCGAATGCGTTATGCCTTCCATCCAGTCCGAAATCGGATGAGCGTAATCGTACATCGGATATATGCACCATTCGTCGCCCGTGTTGTGATGCGTAGCCTTCTTTATTCTGTAAACCACCGGGTCGCGCATGTGCATGTTCGGAGCCGCCATGTCAATCTTCGCGCGAAGAACATGCGCTCCGTCTTCGTACTTGCCTTCCTTCATCTCAGTGAACAGTCTCAGGTTTTCGTCAACCGAACGGTTTCTGTACGGCGAAAGCATTCCCGGCTCTGTAGGCGTTCCCCTCATATCCTTCAGTTCCTGAGCAGTGGAAGAATCGACGTAAGCGTTACCGTCCTTTATCATTTGAACAGCGAATTCATAAAGTTTATGGAAGTAGCCCGACGCGTAATACAGCCTGTCATCCCAGTCAAACCCCAGCCATTTTACGTCTTCCTGTATCGAATCGACGTATTCAACGTCTTCCTTCTCCGGATTCGTATCGTCGAAACGCAGGTTGCACAGTCCGTTGTAATCCCTCGCTATGCCGAAATTCAGGCATATCGATTTCGCATGGCCTATATGCAGATAGCCGTTCGGCTCCGGCGGAAAACGCGTGTGTATCTTCGTATGCTTTCCTGTTTTTAAATCATCGTCAATTATCTCACGAATGAAATTCGTCGGCGTATTATTTGTTTTTTCTTCCATTTTATATAAATTTATGCAATAAAGGAAAATACTCTATTCATAAGAAAATGTCAGTGAGAAAAGCCGTAAATAATCGTGAACGACTTTTCCCTGCGCATTAAACATCAAGCAAAAAAATCTTGCATTGTAATGTTTTCCGCGTACTTATATTTTTGTTTATAATTATTCACAAATCAAAAATCCGTAATGAAAAATACAATTACTGTAATTATTGCATTATTATTTGTTCTGCTGCATTCAGTTGTCTCGCCCGCTCAGAACGACAAAAACAAAAGTCTTGAAGGAAAAGATGCTTACTTCCCTTGCACTAAATACGCGCCGTTTACTTTTGTCAGGATATCCGGAATCGGGACCGAAACAGTCAGACTTCAGCAGTTTACTTCCGATGACAGCAAAACACCAAATGTCGATATCACATTGACTAAGCTGAGCGATAATGTCTATAACTGGCATAACATACTCGAGAATAGCGAAAACAAACTAATTGTTGTTCACCCCGACGGCATGCTTTCACTGATGAAGGTCGGAAAGGATTTCGCGTCTTATAACTGGACTTATACTCTTACCCAAAAGCAGTCTGAACGCGAGCAAATGCTTAAGGCTAAAGCGGATGACTATCTTCTGTACGCTCAGGCTGAAGCAAAAAATGCTTACCTCAACGGCAAATCCGGACTGTCAGAAGACCGCGCCGCGCGAATCACTCCGCTTATACAGCAGTTGTCCCCAGCTGATAACGATAAAAACGATTTGAAAATGTGCAAGGATGCGCATAATAAATTATTCGGAAGCCCGGATTTCGGAATAAAGAATCTTTCGTTCATTAAAGCAATAAGTACAAAACCTGACTGGAAAATTGTGAACAATGAAATTACCGGAAATCCCATGTATAGAGTGAAAGATTACATCGTTATCGCAAAAGACGATGCCGGTAAATGTTATGCGATGTATAACTCCATAACTCAGGAATTCGCAGGAGGCTGGCAGCCGGCAAGATGTTCTTTCAACAGCGAAGCAGGCGGGTTCTATCTTCTCGGCGATAAGGAGGAATTAAAATGGGGTGTTTGCTATCAGATTGAATGTTTGTAGTAATTTCGAGAGTTTATAAAGTTGTATCCGGGAGTCTTCCCGATCTATATCGGAAGACACCCGGTTTCCAAATAAAAATTATTTTAACACTTCCACGGCTCTTTTAATCCTCTCAACCGTCTTCTCTTTACCTAAAATAAAGCAAATGTCAAAAATTCCAGGCCCCCCGCTTACTCCGGAAGTCGCAAGGCGCAGAGGATGAATTACTGCTCCGTTGCCTACTGAAAATTCCGCGGCAGTTTCCTTCAGGGCTTTTTCATATTCTTCCTTCGCAGGCGTGTCAAACAAAGAAATCTTTTCAGCGAATTTCATTAGAATATCCTTAGACTGCGGTTTCCAGCCCTTCTTTACAGAAGCCTCCTCGTACGTTTCCGGGTCTTCGTAGAAATAAAGACAATTTGTAATGAATTCTTTAATGAATGAAACCCTCGGTCTCATTGCCGCAATAATGTTCAGCAAATAGTCGTCTGAAAAACCCGCGTATTTTGTTTCAGTCAATTCCTCTTTAAGCATTCCGAGTATCTCTTCGTCAGGCTTCGCCCGTAAATGCTCCGCGTTGAGCCAGTTAAGTTTTTCGATATCAAACACCGCGCCTGATTTGTTAACGCGGTCGAGGGAAAAACTTTTTATCAGTTCGTCAAGATTATATATTTCTTTGTCATCACCCGCCGTCCAGCCGAGAAGCGCAATGAAATTTATCAATGCCTCTTTCAGATATCCTTTCTTCCTGTAATCCTCCACTGCTACATCTCCCTGCCTCTTGCTGAGTTTCGACCTGTCGGGATTCAGAAGCAGCGGCAGATGCGCGAACACCGGCTTTTCCCATCCGAAGGCGTCGTAAAGCAGAACGTGTTTCGGCGTCGAGGGCAGCCATTCCTCTCCTCGTATTACGTGACTCACTTTCATAAGATGGTCATCAATCACGTTCGCGAGATGGTAAGTTGGAAACCCGTCGGATTTCATCAAAATCTGGTCGTCGACCATGTCACTATGGAATTCAACGTCTTCCCTGACGTAATCCCTAAATTTTATTATCTGACCCGGCTCGACGTTCAGCCTTATTACATGCGGCATTCCCGCATCAAGATTTTTCTTTACCTCATCTTCGCTGAGATGCAGGCAATGCTTGTCGTATTTTGTCTGAGGAAGTTTCTGCTTCTGCTGCTCCTCTCGCAGCGCTGTAAGGCGCTCCGCAGTGCAGAAACAATAATATGCTTTCTTCTTCTCAAGCAGATATCCGCAATGTTCGCTATAAATCGCGAGACGTTCAGATTGATAGTATGGACCGTCGCTCCCGCCCTTCATCGGGCCTTCATCGTAATCCAGTCCCGCCCATTTAAGTATGCTTATTATATTTTCGACGGCGCCTTCTACTTTTCTTGTCTGGTCGGTGTCTTCTATCCTGAGTATGAATTTCCCGCCTTTGCTCTTGGCAAAGAGATAATTGTATAATGCCGTCCTTAAATTTCCGATATGCACGTACCCTGTAGGCGACGGCGCGTATCTGACTCTTATTTCATCCATCAAAATTAAATATTATTTATTACTAATGTAAATTCGCCTTTTTCTTTTATTGAATTCAGGTTTGCCGATATTTCTCCTAATGTGCCCCTGTATGTTGTTTCGTGCATTTTCGAAAGTTCTCTCGATACAGAAACGCTCTTATTTCCGAAATACTTCGAAAGTTCCGCCAGAGTTTTCCTTATACGGAATTTAGATTCATATATAACTATCGGCATCTTTATCGCCTTTAAATGATTAAACAGGTTTTCCCTGCCCTTTTGCGGCAGAAAACCCTGAAAATAAAAATTTGTGCACTTAAAACCTGAAATTACGAGAGCATGCATGAGCGCTGTCGCGCCAGGAACAGATACCACTTTTATGCCTTCCCGCGCGCACTCTGAAATAATGCCCGCTCCCGGGTCCGATATTCCCGGCGTCCCGGCATCGGATACCAGCGCTACGGTTTTCCCTACTTTCAGTTCTCCGGTCAGAAAACCCGATTTCGAATTTTCTACCCTCGCGTGAAAACTTACCAGACGCGATTTAATCCCGTACCTGTTCAGCAGAACCGCCGTAACTCTCGTGTCTTCACAAGCGATTAAATCCGCGCTTTTCAGCGTATGCAGCGCGCGAAAAGAAATATCCTCGAGATTCCCTATCGGAGTCGCGACAACGTATAGAACTCCGGGCTCAATCTTCACCGCGGGAAAATACTTTTCAAATTCATTTATGTACTTTTCATGCTGCATCATTGAATTTATGAATAGAAGCGGTCAGATGAAATGTAAAACAACGGTTCAGTGTTCCTGCCCCTCAGGAGACAAATTTCTTCTTTTATTTTTTATTTGTTTATCTATATATTTAAACAGACCATTTTATCTGATTATGTTATGAAAAAACTAATTCAAAGACTTATTCCGCCGGACAGGTGGAAAGTGCCCGTTATTATAATGCTGGGTATTTTGACCGGATTTGCTATCCTCGTTTTCCATATTAGTAACGCATCTTCGTACCTTTCCGATGACCCGGATACATGCGTAAACTGCCATGTTATGTTTCCACAGTTCGCGTCCTGGCAGCACAGTTCTCACGCGAGAGTCACAACGTGCAACGACTGCCACGTTCCGCATGACAATATTTTCAACAAGTACTTTTTTAAGGCTAAAGACGGTCTCAGACATTCTGCAATGTTTACTTTCCGGCTTGAGCCGCAGGTGATAATGATTAAAGACGCAGGCAAAGAAGTCGTCGAGGAAAACTGCGAAAGATGCCATGACGTAAGAATGGGCTACTACCACAGCATCGGAAACGGTAAAGCAGACGAAGAGAACGAGACCGAAGAAACTATAAGATGCTGGTCGTGTCATAAGGAAGTTCCTCACGGAAGAGTCAGCAGCCTCTCGTCTTTTCCGTTTGTGAACGTTCCAAAACTTTCCCCTGTCGTTCCCGTCTGGCTCGACAAGGCATTGAATAAAAAATAATTTTTAATTTTAAATATACCGATATGAGTATTTCTGAAAGAATCAAACAGAAACCATGGCTCGGCTGGGTTTTATACGGGCTTACGGTATTGGTTGTTTTTATAATCGGACTTTTCGGCAGTTCGATTATTGAGAGAAGAAATGAATCAAACCTGATTATCCAGAATGTTAAACCGATTCAGGACTGGGAACCCAGGAATGAAATCTGGGGAGAAAACTATCCCCGAGAGTACGAAACGTATCTTCAGACGAAGGATACATCCTTTGCGAGCAAGCACGGCGGCTCCGCGACAATCGATATGCTCGACAGATATCCTGACCTCGTAGTTCTCTGGGCGGGTTACGCTTTTTCAAAGGAATACCAGCAGAGCCGCGGTCATTACTGGGCTATCAAGGATATTAGAAGAACATTAAGAATAGATGTTCCTCAGCCCGCTACATGCTGGACATGCAAAAGCACGGATGTACCGCGTCTCATGAACACTTACGGAATTGCAGAATTTTACAAGAAGCAATGGAAAGACCTCGGCGCGGAAGTGGTTAACGTAATTGGATGCCAGGATTGCCATGACAATAAAACGATGAATCTAAGGATTTCACGTCCTGCGCTGATTGAAGCATTCCAGAGACAGGGCAAAGACATTAAAAAAGCGACGCATAACGAAATGAGAAATCTCGTCTGCGCGCAGTGCCACGTCGAATACTATTTCAAAGGCAAGGAAGATAAATACCTCACCTTCCCCTGGGATAAAGGATTCACGGTTGAAGATATCGAGAAGTATTATGACGAATCGGAATTTACCGACTGGACTCATAAACTGAGCCGCGCTCCCATGCTGAAAGCGCAGCATCCTGATTTCGAACTCTTCCAGACGGGAATCCACGGTCAGCGCGGCGTTACATGCGTCGACTGCCATATGCCGTTCAGAAGTGAAGGAGGAATAAAGTTCACCGACCATCACGTTCAGAGCCCGCTTAATAATATCGCGAATTCCTGCCAGGTCTGCCACAGGGAAAGCGAAAACACGCTTACGAATAATGTCTATGACAGACAGGACAAGATTTTCGAACTTAATAAAATAGCGTCCGGTACCCTCGCACGTGCCCATATCACCGCTAAGGTAGCATGGGATAACGGAGCCACGGAAGAACAGATGAAGCCCGTTCTTACTCTTCTAAGACACGCGCAATGGAGATGGGATTTCGTCGCCGCGTCCCACGGCGGCTCATTCCACGCGCCGCTCGAATGCGCAAGAATTCTCGGAACCTCAATTCAGAAAAGCGAGGAAGCCCTGAACCTTCTTACTGAAATACTTCTGAAACTTAATGTGAAACTGCCGCTTGTAATGCCGGATATTTCGACTAAACTTAAAGCCCAGCAATTCATCGGCTTGAATATGGACAGTCTGTATAAAGCAAAATCTGTGTTCATAAACGAAGTCATACCACAATGGAATAAAACAGCGAACGAAAAAGGCAATAATATTAAAGACTATTAATAAAAATCAGGAGTGACAATGAGAAAATTTCTATTTGTTATTCTGTGCGTTCTGTCAGTTTCTTTGCTGCATGCGCAGGATAAGCCGAAAGACAAATTTAACGGCGTGCTTTTCGGAGACTATTTTTACAAGATAAACGGCGATTCTTCAGGAAGCGCCGGCCAGTATTCCCAGTACAATAAAGACATTCAGGGTTTCATGATACGGAGAACGCGTTTTCATTATGAACATGTTTTCAACGACGATTTTTCCGGGAATATAGGTTTCGAATCAAACGATATTTCCAAACTCGATAATAAAGTTAGTTTTGTGATGTACGACGCGAATCTCGAATGGAAAAACGTCGTTCCGTATTCAAGCCTTCTCTTCGGTCTTATGCCTACACCGGCTTACGTTTGGGGACAGTCTGAAAAGATGTATGGATACAGGTCTATCGAAAAAACGATTGCGGATAAGAATGGGCTCGAATCGGCAGTTGATATAGGTGCTATGATGAAAGGCAGGTTTGACAAGGAAAGCAAATACGGTTACCTCGTGATGATTGGAAACGGCAAAGGTTTGAACCCCGCTGTGTCAAAGTATCTTAAATACTATACATCCCTGTACGCGAAAATATACGGGGACTTCCTCATCGAGGGCTTCTTCGATTATCAGGCCGGCGCTAACGATATGTACAGGTACACCGTCAAAGGCCTCGCCGGTTACAGGAACAAACATAATGAATTAACTTTTGAACCTGTTCTCCAGTACAGGAATAACGCCAATGCAAGCGGTACGGCTCCTGTTAATCCTCTCGGATTCTCAGTTCATGCGAAGTATAATATTTCGAAAAAAACAGATAAGGACGAGTCCGAAATCGTCAACGCGTTCGCAAGATACGACTATTTCGACCCGAACAGTAATGCCGGAAACACCGGTTTCAGGGAAAATTTCGTAAACGTAGGTATCGATATTATTCCGGTTAAAAATTTCCACATAATGCCGAACCTCTGGATGACATCTTATAAGGATAAAAGCCCTAACGCTGTCGATAGAAAATCCGACATCGTCGGCAGAGTTACATTCTGGTTCGTTTACTAATGTTTTGTAATCCCTGCGAAAGCAGGGATTTGTTTTTCCCGCACCGTATCCGAGAGTCTCTCCGTTCTTAGGGGGACTCTCGGTTTCGTTTCACACCACAAATCTCTGAATTTATTTCCTCCCCGGTAAAACGTATATTTGCATAAATCATTGAAACCATGATAGTCATAGGTAAAAATCCCATACTTGAAACACTTAAGAAATCACCTAAAGATTTCAACAAACTGATATTCCTGAAAACCGTTAAACCGGAACCGAGACTGAAAGAAATTGTCATTCTTGCCGAACAACATGGAATAAATAAGGTTTTCCTGAATAAATTCGACTTCGAAAAATATTTCAATAGCAAGAATAAAAAGGAAGGTATCTCACAGGGCGTCATAGG
>JAJTBN010000139.1 GCA_021286895.1 Bacteroidota bacterium
CGGATATACAGGTTTACTGGTACGGCAACTGCGATATGTGGATTGATTACGTGAGAGTGGATAATGATGTGGCGGACCAATTGTTTAAAGGATATTATGAGGAACCAGGTAGAAATTGGATACAAGACGAAGTTGAGCAAATCGGACTTCATGACCACGGAACCGGCTCGCCCGTATTCATGAAATACTACATGGAACTGGCGGAATTCAACAACCTTCCCTGCATGGCGTATGTGAATTCAAAACTGAAACAATATTCAGACGGTCAGTTGGATTTAATTCAGGACCTTACCAACACATTATCTGCGCACGTTCCGTGGAGAAGCAGAACCAGTGTAGAAAATCCGGGTTTTCTGAAGCGTCAATACATTGACAAAGTCGGATTTACGCAGGTATTCGCGGAAAGTTATCCGATGTCGGGGTGTTATAAGCGCTCGGCGGGAAATAATTTTTACAGCAAAATACCCTCGACGCTGTTCGGGAATCCCGGAAGCGTGAATAACGACAGCATACTTGCCGATATAGTCGCGCCTTCGGAATACGAAGCATGGCTTCAGGATAACATAAACCACAACCATTATGTTCTCGAAGGCTATGAGGAGGATAACAGTTGTGAACCGTGTCAGGGAACGACGCTTTATCAGGACAGAGGAAACTTCAGGTATAAAATGCAGTTAAGCAACGCGCTTTCAAAACTTGCCGACATTCCATTTATTTTCATGCCTCAGGCGCATCAGTGGTACAGACCCGGGGAAGTAAGACGCGAACCGACAAACGAAGAACTTAACATGATGGTAAATACTGCGGTTTCATACGGCGCGAAAGGTATAATATATTTTTGCTATAATCAGTTTTACGGCGAATCCGGGCATCCGGATTGGTACGGAACAGGAATTGTGGAAGGCGCAAATAACAGATTCATCAGGACAAAAAACTTTTATGGACAAAATAAAGGAGATACAATTCAGGCAATATCTGTACGGCTAAAAGACAAATGGGGGCCATACTTATTAAGTTTCGATAATACAAAAACCGTTTCAGCGATTTACGATTTTGCAGAAGACAGGGCTAATTTTACAGCGAATACATACTTTATGGATATCGTGACATACAAGTCGGGAAGCGGTTTATTACAGTGTGTTGATGACGGTCCCGGATTGCCCGGTCCTTCGGGCATGTTATACGACTGCAAATATGAAAGATACGTTCAGGCGGCGGTATTTAAGAACAAAACTAATGACGGCTGCCAGTATTTTATGATTGTAAACCGCAGGTGTTCGCCTTACGTTAATGAATCATCTGAAAGCAACCGGGGTGGCAAGAGGAAAATTGAAATCAGATTTCATCCAAACGCATCGGAGTTTAACGGGTATAATGACTGGGTAATTATTGACGCCGAAAATGACAATAAAATTGTTACATTCGATAAGCGAACAAATCCACTTCTTGACCTCGGTGATTTTATGCCGGGTCAGGGCAAACTTTACAAAGTTGTTCCTGTGGCAAAAGCGGGAGGTAATCTCGTATCAGATGAAATTCTTAGCGGGAGTTTAAACTGTAATGCCAGGATATTCAATAACGGGTATAATGTTACAGTAAATCCAGGCGCTTCAATTACTTTTTCAGACAGCGCGGGAATAGAGATGAACGGCGGAATATTCACATGCGGAGTTAACGCAGACAATGCCGATGCCGTGACACTGCAGAAATCGTCGGGAGGAACAGGATGGAGCGGACTAACTCTGAACAATTGCACTAGTATAGGTATTTATAATACGTTTATAAACGGAGTTAAGGCAAATGATACGGTAAAATCAGTTTCAATGACGAACTGCTATAACGCGGGTTTCAGACGGAATACATTTTCACAGACTAATAATTCCGGAGCGATACAAGTGGTTTATACGAATCCGTCTGACGAAACGTTAATTCTCAATATCCGCGAATGCAATTTCAATATGGGACCGAGCGGATATTCGGGAATTAATATCATTTCTAACGCTTCAATGACAACGCCGGTTGTAATCGAATGGTGCAATTTCACTACTTCAAACGACACGTCTAATGCTGTTATGCTTACGAATGTAACAGGCGGAGCGATAAAGAATAATAATATAAACGGGTTTAAGAAATCTATAGTAGCCCTTACATCCGCTATAGATATTTACGGAAACCGCATTATCGGGTGTAACTCGTCTTCCGGAATACAATGCTTATCGGGAAGCGATGTTACCATTAAGTCTGTTTCGGGTTATCATCTTGGGGGGGATAACTATTTTAGGAACTACGGCAGTTCATCCGCCTGCATCTACTCGGATAATTCATGGTTCGACATAAACACTGGCGGAAATAATTTTGATTTGGATAATATAAACGACTCCAAGTTTCTGTCGGGAACACTTAGCGGTACGCCTGCGGATAATGTTAACGCCACAAAGAGCTGTTTCCATAAGGACAGTGTGCAGAATATCGAGGGGAATCACAATATGACGTGGTATAGTTCTAACGACCCGGTCGGTTTTTCATTCGCCCCCTACACCTGCGACCTGTCGCAAAACGAAGACTTCATTGTATTCAATTACGGCGAATATAACGACACAGTTTACTATAATCCCGGAGGACAAGGAAGCGGGTTTAATCCGAATAAGGTAACAAACATACAGGAAGGCAGTTACAAGAGTCTCAGAGATACAATAAACCTTAATTTAAGAAAAAGAAATTATTCCGTTGTCGAGGACAAGGCAAAACAACTGCTGACGCAGTATCCTGACAGCCTTGAGAGCATAGGGATGGTTCAGAAGTTGTATATCGCCTCGCTTACGCTCGACCAAAACGGGAACAAGATTGGTCAACTTAAAACCTTCTTTGAAGGACTAATTTCTTCAAACTCACAGAATCCGGCTTTAATAAAACGCGCGTTCTACCACATACAGAAATGCAAGGTTAAACTGGGGCAGTATCAATCAGCGCTTGACGGGTTCCAGTACATAATGACCCAGAATCCTTATTCTTACGAAGGACTTGTCGCCAGTTGGGACTATGCCGCTACATACCTGCTAATGGGACAGGGCGGAAGTCTAAGCGGTGAGACGGAGCAAATGACAGAGGAACTCAATACTCCGGCAGACACTCTTTTATACCTTATGTCAAGAAACGATTCAAAAACCAGGACGACAATTGACGGACAGAAGACAAAAGTATTCTACGAGAAAGTGAAAATCGCGACAAAGGATGACAGGACTGTTCAGGAAGAAAAGATAAAGCAACTTGAAAAGACAATTGAATCATCAAAGAGCGACGTGACAAAGTCGAAAGCACAAATGGAACTTACAACGATGAAGACAATCAAGGAGTCAGTGAAAATCAAGAAACCGAATTCAGTGAAGACGCACGTAATAATGATAAACAACGACATAAAGAAAATATTCGGAATAGGCAAAGGCTCGAAGACAAGCGGCGTGAACAATGTGATTCCGAAAACTTACGAACTGTATCAGAACTACCCGAACCCGTTCAACCCTTCAACAAAGATAGCATTCGATTTGCCGCAGGACGGAAAAGTGAAACTCGTGATTTACGACATACTCGGCAGACAGATTAAAACTCTGGTTGACAACGAACTCCGTACAGCCGGTAAATACACGATAGAGTTCAACGGCTCAAACCTTGCCAGCGGAATTTATTTCTACCGTTTGCAGGTTGAGGGTGTATCGAAATTTACCGCGGTAAAGAAGATGGTATTGATTAAATAGAGACTTCTGAAAAACTTTGTCTTGCGAAAAACGTAAAACAAAAAAACGCAGTTTTATTATGGATCCCGGCCTTCGCCGGGATGACAAATTGAATTTTTTGGCTTTTCAGGAGACACTAAATAGTTTTTATATCACGATGCCCTCCCCTGACGGGGAGGGCATCCTAAATTTAACCTAACAAAAACAGTTATCAGAATACAACAATGTCAAGCTAAATCATTTCTTCTTCTCTTAATTAGTGGTATTATGTCCTTCGTCTGTCACCACTGATACCTATGTACATACAATCATCATGCCAAAGACAATGCCCCTTTATGCTTGTTTTTTGAGGTTTCCCAAGTTATTGAGGTTTTAAAATGAGAAAGAAGTCTTAAAGTGAAAAATGGTAAGTGGATTTTGTGCCGCTCCTACGGAGCTTTGTTTTTGTTTTGATGTTTTGCTATTCGGTTTCGCCCCTACGGGGCTTTTCATTTGTTTGATTTTGCAGGCCTCCGGCCTGCGCGTCAGGTGGTAACACCTGACGCCACAAATATGTAAATTGTAAAATGCAAAGTGCAAATTTACAGTGTAAAGTTTAAAGTTGTTTCGCCGTCAGGACGTAAGTTCCCGAGTTCCCGGGACAGGCTCTGACGCCACTAATCAATGTTCGATGCTCAATTGTGTTTTGACCAGCAGGAGGTATTTGTGCCGCTCCTACGGAGCTTTGTTTTTGTTTTGATGTTTTGCTATTCGGTTTCGCCCCTACGGGGCTTTTCATTTGTTTGATTTTGCAGGCCGGCGGCTTAAAGAATCTTCAATCTTCAGTCTTCAATGTTCAATTAAGTTTTTTAGGAATCGGAAATGAAAGAAAATTCTAAATTAATTCGATGCTTCCCAAGCCTGAACTTAGAAAGCAGCGAATGAAATTTTGATTCAAAGTTTTAGAGTTCGATTGTATGCTCTTTGTTTTCCGTGATAATACGGATTCGAATATGCGTGTTTTCGTCCGAGTGCACGGTTCCCCACATAAGCGCGAGTTGCTGCAACTGTATGTCGGGTCTGTATTTTGCCGAGAGTCCGATAACTACTTCCCTGACTGCGAGCGAGTGCGCGACGTTCATTATCGAGAAGAAGGCGTTGTTCGTCGGAACGACGATGGGGATAACGGGTTTGCCGA
This sequence comes from Bacteroidota bacterium, assembly GCA_021286895.1. GTDB lineage: Bacteria > Bacteroidota > Ignavibacteria > Tepidaquicellales > Tepidaquicellaceae > CAIKZJ01. The sequence continues at coordinate 4,909 of JAJTBN010000139.1, forward strand.
TTTTCTCCGCCGTGTTCACGACTTCGCTGAAGAGATAACGCTCGTCTTCCTGAAGATCCTGATTGACTTCGGTATTCTGTTTATCCCTGAACACGCGCGCAATCATTACTATTATATCGGTCTTTTCAGTATCGGTCTCTTCAATTATTTTCCTCAGATGCCCGAGGTTCGACGGGTCGCGAACGGCCACCATGAGCCTGTCGGGAAGTTCGCTTCCGATGAGTTCGGGTGTTATCGCGGTTTCGTCTTCAAGGTTGAAGTGCTCGAGTATCTTATGATTTTCTTCTTTATCGAATTCCTCTTCCGTCATGTGATTTTTTGCCATTACCTGACGCTTGACAATCTGTTCCGATGTGACAAATATTAAGAAGAAAATTATAGTGAATGAGATTCCCGAAACCGTCGCGATTGGTTTTGTAAACAGGTTTGTCATCGCGGTAAAGAAGAGCGCTCCGAAGATAAGGAGAAGCCCTACCGGCAGATGGAAATTCTTAATATCGATATTCAACGGCACTTTCCACTCTCGGGGTCTCTTGTCTCTGTAACGAAGCACGACCATCGCGAATGCTTTGAATGCCAGGCTCCATATAACGCCGAAGGCATACGCTTCACCGAGCACGAGTATGTCCCCTCTCGACAGCAGTATTGTGAGTATCTGCATTATCGCGATAAGGTTGAGCAGTCTGTAAGTTGTGCCGTATTTCTTATGCGGCTTTCTGAACCAATCCGTAAGTACTTTATCTTCGGCGACGCGGTTTAGCACGCTGTTGGCGCCTACGATTGAAGTATTGACCGCTCCCGAGAGTATAAGCACGCCGACGAGCACAACGAAAGTCTGCATCATAATCCTCAGCCACACCGGTCCGTAAAGGAACATGGCGATACCGCCGATAAGATTATCAACGTACTGGGGTCTTATGTTATCGGGAATCAGCATCATCCCGAGGAAAGACACGCCGGGGGTTACAAGAACGCTGAATATAAAAATGATGACGCCTGTCTTTTCAAAGTTTTTAAGTTTAGGATACTCTACTTCCCTGTAAACCTGTCCGAGAGTTTCTTCGCCGCTGAGAGCGAGGAGAGAATGGCCGAAGGCAATCATTACGCTGAGCAGACCGAGCGATTTCGCCCAGCCGAAATCCTTAAGCCATCCGTAAGCATCGTCCGAGAGTTTAATTTCGAACGCGGGCAAATGTGTAAAGAACGGTTCGTCCTTGAGAAGGAGCGTAACGACGCCCCAGATAAGGACCATTGCCGCCATAATTGAAGTTATAACGAAAATCTTAAGAGCCTTATCTGAAGATTCCTCTATACCCTTGATATTTTCCCACCAGAAATAGAGGACTATAACTACGGCGACTGCCATAGAGAAAATGCTTCTGTCCACATGGATGTTAACGCCGGCAAGCCCGAATATATCATTAATAAGTCCGGAGAAATACTGCCCTCCTGATACGGCGCTGATGGGACCCGTGAGCACATAGTCGAAGACGAGCGCGCTGACGGATATTTTAGCGAACCAGTTGCCGAGAGCGAATTTAACAACCCTGTAAACTCCGCCCCGCGTGAATAACGGCGATGATTCTATATACAGAGCGCGCACTGCATAAGAGAAGAGCATTACCAGAAGGATAAAGTAAGGCGCTATTTTACCTATGAACTGCTCGGCAATGCCGCCGATGTAATAAGCTGTCGAGCCGAGGTCGCCTACGACAACGGCAGCCGCGCGCCAGAACGAAATGAAAGTAAACATTACCGTTGTCAGTACGATTACTTTTGTCGTTTTGGCGGCCGCGGAGGATTTAGAAAGTGATTCAGTATCCATTCAGTTAAAAATTGCTTGACGCGGCGCACAAAATCATTTTGCAATCGCCGCAATAAGAAACCCGCATGCTTTTAGGCGCATGCGGGTAAAATATGTAATCTGTATTTAAGTTATCCATTTTTTAAAATGCAAAGATACGCATTTTAGAAGAACTTATCCCTGTTATCTTCAATCTTAGCGTTATTTGTCAGGTTCGTCATCCATTCCTGAATCAACTGCTGCTTTTTCTGAGCGAGCAATTGTTTTCTCATGTCAGCCGACTTAACAAGATAATCGTTCTGGTCAAAAGGTGTAATCCACAAAGTTTTAACTATATAAAAACCTCTCATGCCTTTTATCGGGTTTGACGTAGTTCCCGGTTGCGAAGCGAATACGAAATTATATACGGGATAATCGATGCCCATCTTCGGGTCGGGTTTAGCGAACGAAACGCTGTCCTCGATTCCGAAAGAGTACTGCGGATAAAGTCCCTGCACGGATGCGAGGTCGTTACCGCTGATTTTGGATTTCATTTCTTCAGCCGCTTTAGCGAGATATTCGAATTTCTTCTTCTGCGCGACTTTTGATTTTACGAGTGTGTTCTTAACGGAATCGTAATTCTTATATCCTTCCGGAATTTTTTCCGTAATCATGTAAATGCCGTATCCGCCCTGAATTTTAACGGGTCCGAACAGGCTGTTCTTTTTATTGCTGAGACCGAACTCGATAATGTTCTTGTTCTGTCCAGCGCCCGGAACGAATCCGCCTTTTGATATTTCAGGCGTAGCGAACGAGCCGATATTCATGTGTCTGGCGAGTGAATCGAGTATCGCGCCGTTATTGACGTCGGCGAGGAATTCCTGAGCTTTTTTCCTTGCGATATCCTTTGTTCTCTGTCCCGCGGTAACGGGTTTTTTAATTTCCGCGAACCTGAATTCTTTTTTCGATTTTCCTTTTACCTTAATGATGTGGAAACCGAACTGGGTTTTGACCGGTCCGAGAATTTCGCCGACAGAGCCTTTCATGCAGGCATCTTCAAATTCCTTGACCATGGAGCCTTTCGTGAACCAGCCGAGGTCGCCGCTGTTCTGCTTTGCCGAGGGGTCCTGTGAAAGTTCCATCGCGAGTTTATCGAAATCTTCGCCGCCTTTTACTCTTTTGAGTATATCTTCGGCGAGTTTTTTCGACGCCGCTGTATCCGCTCCGAAATTAATAAGTATGTGCGACGCGTGAACGTATGTGTCTTCGCCTTCTTTAACGTCCAGCAGTTTTATAAGTTTATAACCGTCCTGGTCGACGAGCACCTTCGACATATCGCCTGGTTTCGAATCGAAAAGGAAGTTAAGCGCGAGTTTGCCTGTTGAGCCGATAGCGCTGGGTTTCTGGAAATTATCGTTATAAGGCGCAGAAGAATTATCGTTAACGAGTTTAATGAGCGTTGAGTCTTCGACTTTCGCTTCTTTCATGTCAGCGACGTAGAGTTCCATCTGCTTAAGAAGCGCGGTGGAATCTTCGGCGGTCGGGGCGTCGGAGAAAAGCACGTATTTGAACTTCGCTGCCTCATCCTGCTTGAATTCGTCTTTATGGTCGTTGTAATACGCTTTAAGTTCGTCTTCTTTCGGTGTGAATAAATTCGTATCGGTTACCGTATTGGCGTCGAGAAACGCGTAGTTGAACGCTGCTTTAATGTTTTCATCTTTATATTT
>JAJTBN010000140.1 GCA_021286895.1 Bacteroidota bacterium
GGTATTTACGACGCAAGGATGGGTATGGATATCGGATTACGACTGGGGTTGGGCGCCTTATCATTACGGAAGGTGGTGGTTTTACGCAGGATACGGTTGGGTATGGATACCGGGCAGGATATGGGCTCCTAACTGGGTATGCTGGCGCGAGAGCGGCACATACATCGGGTGGTATCCGGTAGGTCCGAAAATATGGTGGCGCAATCATGAGCACGCGATGGTGCACAACAATGTGTTTGTCTCATACACGAACAAGTGGATCTTTGTGGACAGGAAAAATTTCAACGAAAAGATAACAAACGAAGTGAGGGTAAGAAACAACAAAGAGATATTGCAGACATCATCGAGGACGGTTGCGAACAGGTACGATGAAGGTAAGTTCAGGTATAACGGGCCTGATGTAAAGCAGATATCAAAATCGAGCGGAACGAATATAGAGCCGAAGGCAATAACGCACACGACAGAGACGAAGAACAGCAGAGTTGATAATGAAAAAGTGACTACATACAGGCATGACCCGCCGACAAGGACAGAGGTGAACAAAGGACAGAACGGCAGCGGAGAGGATAAGAACAGATTTAACACGCAACCGAAGACATTTATACGGCCCGGGAAAAGCGATAATAAGAAAAACAAATAAAAAAAGCGGGCGGAAGCCCGCTTTTCAATTAGTAATTAATAATTAGTAATTAATAATTAGAGACTTCTGAAAAACGATGTAATTAGTGTTTGTCATACCGGCGAAAGCCGGTATCCATTACGGAAATACGATTTTCGATTTCAAGGTTTTCTCAAATAAGAGTTTTTCAGAAGTTTCTAATTAGTAATTAATAATTAGAGACTTCTGAAAAACGTACAAAGGAAATTTACGAACAGAAATACTAATCCCACTCTTTAAAGTGGGGGGAAGGAATAAAATAAAAATCCGACTTTAGCCACAGAATTTATATCATCCAGAATTAAAGTCCATTTGTGTTGTTTTTCCCTCACCCCACCTTAAAAGGTGGGGTTACTAAAGGAGCAGATAAATGTCGTTTTCCAGAAATCTCCAATTAGTAATAATTAAGTTGGTAAATAAAAATTATTAATTATTAATTGAGATGATGCCTCCGCCAATTACGTCTTTGTCCTGATAGAAGACTGCTGACTGGCCGGGAGTAATGGATTTTTTAGGTTCGTCGAAAGTGACTTTAATTTCGGAATCGCTGATTTGTTCGAGAGTAGCCGTAGAGCCGGGGTCTTTGTACCTGATTTTTACGTTTGCTTTCATCGGTGTTACAAGTTTTTCGTATTTCATCAGGTTGATATTTTTTGCGATGAAAGTTTTGTTATAGAGTCCCGATTCATCGTCCACGTATATGGTGTTCGTATCCGAATCAATACGGGAAACATAGAGAGGTTTTCCGGCGGAAACGTTAATACCGCGCCGCTGTCCGATTGTATAATACGGAAAACCCTTGTGCGTTCCTATCTTTTTATCATGATAAACTATATCTCCGTTTTCAAGTTTTTTCTTAAGGTCAGGAATACGTATTTCGAGAAGTTCGCGGTAATCGTTATTAGGTACAAAGCAGATTTCCTGCGAATCAGGTTCATGGGCTGTTTTCAGCCCGAATTTTTCAGCGATTTTTCGCGTCTCGGGTTTCGTATATTCACCGAGAGGGAAGAGGGTCATAGAGAGGCCTTCCTGCGTGACCTGCCAGAGAGCATAGGTTTGGTCTTTATTTGTATCGTGAGAATTTGACACATAGAATCTACCTGTCGTTTCGTCTTTCTTGACGCGGGCGTAATGTCCTGTCGCAATAAAGTCCGCTCCGAGTTCTTTCGCGCGGTCGAGCAGAGCGCCCCATTTAATTGTTTTATTGCAGAGCACGCACGGGTTAGGTGTATGGCCCGCCATATATTCTTTAATGAAATTATCGATAACTGTTCCATTGAATCTTTCTGTAAAGTCGAAAGTGTAATGGGGGATACCGAGTTTCGTCGCGACATTTCTCGCGTTATAGATAGCGTCGAGGGAGCAGCATCCGGAGTCTTTCAGGGGGAAATCGTCGAAGCCCCATGTTTTCATGGTTATGCCGATAAGGTTATATCCTTCATCTTTAAGCAGCGCGGCGGCGACGGAAGAATCGACGCCTCCGCTCATCGCGACAACAACGGTCTTGTTTTTATTTTCATTCATACAACTAATAAACGATTTCTTACGTATAAAAGTTAACTTTATATTTTTATGGATGTTTTATTTCTTTAGAAATCAGAATATTATAAAATCAGAAATTAACAGGAGTAAATAAATGAAAAAATCGGCCTTAGTATTTTTAATTCTAATGACGATCTCATCCGTAAAACTATTTTCACAAACCAGCGGCACGGGGGTAGGCATAATGGTAGGCGAGCCGTCGGGTATTTCATTCAAGCATTGGTTAGCGCCGGAACACGCGATTGACGCGGGGCTGGCGTGGTTATTTTCGGATAACGGAAATTTCGAACTGCATGCGGATTATCTGTATCACGCGAATATTTTCGACATGAAAAATTCGGCAGGGTATGTCGGCATCGGGGGAAGAATAATGTTCAGGAATTCCGATAAGGGAGAGACAGACAACAGGTTTGGTGTAAGAGTTCCGGTAGGACTGAATTTTTATTTCCCGGAACCGAAACTCGATGTATTCATAGAAGTCGCGCCCATACTCGATCTGACTCCGAGTTCGAAATTTACAATCAACGGGTTAGCAGGAGCAAGGTATTTCTTTAACCAATAATAAAAAATCATGAGCATAGTATTTAAAGCAAGGGGGAGTTCTTCATTCGGACTGCTTTTAATCAGGCTCGCAATCGGATTAACATTCTTACTGGCGGGCGCTCACAAAGCGACGGATGTAGAAGGATTCATAGGGTACGTTAAGTCATTGAACGTGCTTCCGCCGAACATGGCATTTGTAATGGGATTCATACTGCCGTTCGCCGAAATACTGTTCGGGGCATTTTACATTATCGGTATTTTTACTCCGTTAACGAGTCTTGTACTGAGTGTAATGATAATCAGTTTCACCGCGACTACGGGGGGAGCGACAGGGGCGGAAGTTTACACGATACCTGTTTTCGCATATTACATGATTATGCTTGCCTGCACTCTGACGACAATGTTCGGTGGAGCGGGTGTAGTTTCATTTGACGCTTTGTTCGACAAGAAGAAAACGAAAAGGGAAGTGAAGGTCGAGGAGAAGACTCCGGAAGCGGCGAAACCGCCTGCGGATATTAAGGAAGCGGAGTTTACGGAAGTCGGAGATCAGCACACGGAAAGAGCGGATAGAACAGATAAGAGTTTATAAGATATTTTTCTGCCACGGATTAGCATGGATTTAAACGGATTAAGAGCACAAGCGGATAGAGTTTTAATCTATTTAGATAGCACACGGAAAGAGCGGATTTAACAGATAAAAGCGGATAGAGCATTTTTATTTATATGTAATACGAAAGGTGCTTTTCTCAAGGATAAGAACTTATAAAATATTCTTCTGCCACGGATTAGCACGGATTTAAACGGATTAAGAGCACAAGCGGATAGAGTTTTAATCTATTTAGATAGCACACTGAAAGAGCGGACAGAACAGATAAGAGTTCATAAGATATTTTTCTGCCACGGATTAACACAGATTTAAACGGATTAAAAGCACAAGCGGATAGAGCATTTTTATTTAGACGAAATAGTGAAGGTGCTTTTCTCAAGGATAAGAACTTATAAAATATTTTTCTGCCACGGATTAACACAGATTTAAACGGATTAAGAGCACGATTGAAAAAAATGCTTCAAAGATAAATTTGTAAAATGAAAAAGCCCCGGAAGGGGCTTTTTCATTTTATTAAAGAGGGTATTTGTAATTTGATTATAATGTCTGCCCTGTTTATTTGATTATAATGTCTGCTCTGTCAGGGCCGGTCGAAATATATTTTACGGGAACGTTTACGTATTTTTCAATGAAGTCAACGTATGAGCGGAAGTTTTGGTTTAATGATGAATATTCTTTGTTTCCTTTAAGATCAGTCATCCAGCCTTTAAATGATTTATAAACCGGGTTTACGTAATCGAGTGTAAATGGGTTCGAAGGGAATGTGTCGATGACTTCGCCGTTGAGTTCGTAGTGTGTACATACTTTGATTTCTTCGAATGAATCGAGTACGTCCGATTTTGTCATCGCCAATTCAGTAACTCCGTTTATAGTAACTGCATATTTAAGCGCAACGAGGTCGAGCCATCCGCATCTTCTTGGTCTTCCGGTAGTGGCGCCGAATTCGGCACCTATTTCGGCGATTTTCTTTCCGTTATCATCGAATAGTTCTGTAGGGAACGGACCTTCGCCGACTCGAGTTGTGTATGCTTTAACGATTCCAATAACTCCGTTTATTTTTGTAGGAGGGATACCGGTGCCCGTGCATGCTCCTCCGCTTGTTGGATTCGACGAAGTAATGTAAGGGTAAGTACCGAAATCGACGTCGAGCAGAGCGCCCTGGGCGCCTTCGAGGAGGACATTTCTGCCTTCCGCAATAAGTTCATTAATCAGGTACTGAGTCTGAGCAAAATACATGTCAATTTTCGCGTATTGTCCAGAGAGGTCGTTGTAAAGAGATTCAGGATTAAGAGATTTAAGTTCTTCAGAATCGGGAAATATTTCAGTTAGGTATTTCAGGTTTTTAGCGATTTTTTCTTTAAGGATCCTGATATTGTCAAAATCGGAGAATTTTATACCGCGCCGAGCGTATTTATCGAAGTACGCAGGTCCTATACCTTTTTTAGTCGTGCCTATCTTATCATTTTTGCTTTCGTTAATGGCGTCGATTATTTTATGGTAGGGAAGTATTATATGAGCGTCTTTGCTAATAAACAGTCTTCCTGTGAGAGCCAGTCCGTCTTTTTCAAGAAGTTCGATTTCGCTTATAAGGGCTTCGGGGTCGATTACTGTACCGTTGCCGATAATGCAAATAATGTTATCGGTAAATATTCCCGAGGGAATCAGGTGCAGGACAGTCTTTTTTCCGTTTATGATAATTGTATGTCCTGCATTGGCGCCTCCCTGATAACGCGCGACGACATCGAAGTCGCGGCTGAGCATATCGACGATTTTGCCTTTTCCTTCGTCGCCCCATTGAAGGCCGACGAGAACGTAATTTTTATTATTCATTTTCGGTATAAATAAAAAAAGCCATCGAAAGTTACGATGGCTTTAAAAATTATTTCATAAGTTCTCATACTTTGAAGTCAAAAATAAGGTCAAGTTTAGTTATCCTGAAAATCTTCATGATTCTTTCGTCCGCGTTAAGCATCTTGAGCGAGCCGTTTTTTAATTTAACTCTGTTGAGTATGCCTATAAGCACACCGAGGCCGGAACTGTTGATTGTCGTAAGTCCAGCGAGATCGAGCGCGAGGCGAATATTTCCGGAATTGAGTTCGTCCTCGGTTTTTTTCTTCATCTCATTCATATTAGAGAGGCCGAGGTCTTCGTCATTGACCGGAATAACCTTATATTCACTGCCTTCAATAGTCATTACTTTGTTATTGATTAATTAATGAAGCTTTGCCTTTATGTTTATCGCCGAGTACATGGTGTTTCCAGTCGACGACTATTGAACTCGACACGAATACAGAAGAATACGTACCCGTAACGACGCCGACGGCGAAAGTAAACGCGAATGCTCTGAGAACCTCACCGCCGAAGATAAAGAGAACGAGTACGGTCAGGAAGACTGTGCCCGATGTGATGATGGTTCTTGAGAGTGTAGCATTTACCGACCTGTTCATAACGTCTTCGATATCTTCATTCTTAAACAACTTAATGTTTTCACGGATTCTGTCGAAGATGATAACCGTATCATTGACCGAGAAACCGATAAGCGTAAGGAACGCCGCCAGCATCTGCTGGTTGAATTCAAGTTGAAGCATCGGAAACAGAGCGTCGAACAGGGCGACAGCGGAAATTGTAATTAGAACGTCGTGGAAAAGTCCGATGACCGCGCCGAGAGCGTAAACGAACTGGAACCTGAGCGCGAGATAAATCAGGATACCGAGCAGAGAGAATATAACGGCATAGAATGCGTTCTTTCTCAATTCGGCTCCGATTTTCGGGCCAACCTTATCTACTCTCATTACCTGATACTGTGCATTAGGCATGCCGTCTTTTATGCCTGCCTGAATTTTGTCGGCGACTGTTTGTCCTTCGCCCTGCAGGGGCGTTCTGAGGAGATAGTCGGCAGGAGTACCCATGGATTTTATTTCCATTCCTACGAAGCCGGCTTTATCCATAGCGCCTCTGAGGTCGCTGACCTCAATAGGATTTGTGAATCTTACCTGCAATTCGGTACCTCCGAGAAAGTCGATACCGAGCGGAATTCCTCTGAAGTAAAGGACTACAAGACCGACTACGATGAATATAATCGATACGAGATAGAACATTTTCCTTTTTCCGAGGAAGTCTATGTTTGTATGTTTAAAAAGTCTCATTTATAGTTAAAATAATTTTGTTTTCAATTTTAAAATCAGCCGATGCTGATGTGCTGTCCTTTTTCGAGCATGATATCAAAAATAAAGTGCGTAATCACGATAGCCGTGAACAGGTTCGCGCCGATACCGAAGAGAAGAATAAGAGCAAAACCCTGAATAGGTCCGGAGCCAAACTGATAGAGAATCAAACCTGTAATGATACTTGTAACGTGCGAGTCTATGATAGCGGAGAAAGCGCGTTTATATCCGATGTCAACGCTGGTTCTTAGCGGTTTGTTTGAAGCCATTTCCTCGCGTATGCGTTCAAAAATAAGAACGTTGGTATCGACCGCCATACCGAGCGTAAGCACGAGACCCGCGATACCGGGCAGTGTAAGCGTTGCTTTGAACGACGCCATGATACCCATTACGAAGAGCACGTTAATCACGAGAGCGAGGTCAGCGATACCGCCGCCGACTCTGTAATAAACTATCATGAACAGAGCAACAAGCACAAGCGCGACGAAAGAAGACAGCAGTCCTTTATGAATTGAGTCTTCACCGAGCGAGGGGCCGATTGTTCTTTCTTCGGCTATTTTAAGAGGAGCGGGGAGCGCGCCTGCTTTAAGCACGATTTCAAGAAGTTTTGCTTCCTGAACGCTGCCCATACCTTCTATCTGCGAATTGCCGCCAGTAATTTTAGACCTGATAACAGGAGCCGAATAAACGACGCCGTCGAGTACGATAGCGCAGCGTTTATTGATATTAGCGCCTGTGATTCTTGCCCAGTCGGCCGCGCCTTCCGTGCTCATCGACATTGTTACGATAGGCTGGTTTGACTGCGGGTCGATATTTGAGTGAGCGTCTTCAATTACCTTTCCGGTAAGTTCGGCGTCTTTTTTAAGGCAGAAGAGAGTATAAATCTTTTCGCCGCCGGAGACGAAAGACTTCTGTGACCAAGCGAAAACAACGTCAGTCGGAATTACCGCTTTAACGTCTTCGCGTTTAAGAATAAGGTCGACTTTTTCCTTATCGGTTTCTTTGACATATCCGTCAGCCGTACCGCTTTGTTCGTTGAGTCTGACGAGGTAGAAGAAGGGGAATTTCTGTTTAAATTCCTCTTCGGACAGGTTTGCCTGCGTAGAATCCTTCACATTGCCTGTATCCTTAGTATTCGCTGTATCTTTTTTCTTGTTCTTATCTTCTTTTTTTGTTTTAGTAGTATCGATCGATTTTTTATCGGTTTCCTTTTTAACTTTTGTAGAATCCTTTTTTATTTCTTTTTTGCCGGCGGATTCCTTGCCGAGAGAATCTTTTGAAGTAAACGATTCAGTTTTCTTTTTAAGGGAATCGGTTTTGATTTCGGCTGTATTCTTCAAAGAATCGGTAACGTTCTTACCAACGAGAACGTCGTTAATTCTCTGCATTACCTTGACCGCTGTTTCGGGGTCTTTAAGCAGTTGGAACTGCAGGAGAGCGGTACCCTGCAGAAGTTTTCTGACTTCTTCGGGATTGCTTACGCCCGGCAATTCGACTACGATTCTTTTCCCGCCGATTTTCTGAATCTGAGGTTCTGCGACACCGTACTGGTCAACCCTGTTTCTTACGATTTCGACGGCTCTGTCTATAGCGTTGTCAATTTCGTTATTGAGTTTCTTTTCGACGTCTTTTTCATCGTCACGGATTTCGCCGTAATATGATTTAAGAGTAAGACCTCTATCTTTAAGTTTCGCCTTAAGAAGGTCGAGAATCGGGTCATTTGATGTTTCGGGAACGGCTCTTAATTCAGTGAGTATCTGATTAAGTGTAGGATCATCCTTTTTCTTGGAAATATCCTGTAAAAGTTTAACGACATCGACGT
>JAJTBN010000141.1 GCA_021286895.1 Bacteroidota bacterium
CTTTCCGGTTTTTTAGTTTTTAACTTCTGTCAACCTATTTCAGGACAAGACACTATTTTCCATATTCCATTTTCCATATTCCATATTCCATTTTCTATTTTCCATTTTCTATTTTCCATTTTCTATTTTCCATATTCCATTTTCCATATTCCTTTTCCCGCCATCCGGGACAGTTACAAGATTTTCCTTTGTTTAGAGTATATATTTGAATATTTTTAGTAAAAATTAGCAAGGGGCTATAAATGGCTGAAAAATTATTTCTTATAGACGCAATGGCGATGATATACCGCGCCTATTTTGCCATGATAGGAAGACCGCTTAAGGACGGAAAAGGGAACAATGTATCCGCGGTTTACGGTTTCGTAAACTCGCTGATTAAAATACTGGAAGACGAAAAACCCGACCATATCGCAGTATGTTTCGATACGGAGAAGCCGACTTTCAGGCACAAGGAATTTCCCGCTTACAAGGCACAGCGCGCCGAGATACCGGACGACATGCCCTGGCAGATTGACGAAGTTAAAGAGGTGGTAAAACTTTTTAATATTCCGTCAATAGAACTTCCCGGCTACGAGGCGGATGATATAATCGGAACCCTTGTCAGACAGGCCGAAAAGGAAGACGTTCACAGTTTCATGGTTACGCCTGACAAGGATTACATGCAACTCGTATCCGAAAAGAATTTTCTGTATAAGCCGTCCAGAACTTCTACAGGAAGCAGAACGGCAGACGTTGAGATTGTTGGTATAGAGCAGGTAAAGGTTAAATTCGGAGTGACTCCCGATAAGGTGATTGACGTACTCGGTCTGATGGGCGACGCGGCGGACAACATTCCGGGGGTAAAAGGCGTAGGGGAAAAGACAGCGATAGCGTTAATACAGGAATACGGCTCGATAGACGGTGTTTACAATAACATAGAAAAAATCTCGAAGCCGAAATTGAAAGAGATGCTGATTAATGATAAGAAAAACGCTTATCTCGCGAGGCATCTCGTCACGATTTTTACGGAAGTTCCGATGGACACGAATTTCCACCATCTCAACAGGAAAGAGCCGGACAAAGCCGCACTTGCAAGAAGGTTTGAAGAACTCGGCATGAAAACATTCTCGAGGAAATTCGGAGCAGGACTGGATTATTCGGCGGAAGCGAAGAAGGAAAATCCCCCGGCGGAAGAAGGCTCGCTTAAGATTACAATAAAAGGCGGAAAGGTGGAGGACCTTGTCCCTGAAGAAAAAAAGAACCTTAAAACGATTAATGACGTCAGGCATAGTTACTATACGATAGATACCGAAGAGAAACTTACGAAACTTGTGAAAAAACTATCAGGAGAAGAGGTCATTTCTTTCGATACGGAAACGACAGGTTTAAACCCGATAGACGCGAAACTTGTGGGACTTTCATTTGCATACAATGAGAACGAAGCGTTTTATGTTCCTGTGAGCGGCGAATACGAGAAGCGGCAGAGCGGCGGCGGTGATTTGTTCAGCCAGAACAAGAAGGAAGAAGGCAGAGGAATTGAAATAAATTTCGTGATAGAGAAAATCAAACCTCTCCTTGAAAACAAGAAGGTTGCCAAGACGGGACAGAACCTGAAATATGATTATATGGTGATGAAAAATTACGGCGTGGAAATAGAGAATATTTCCTTCGATACGATGATAGGTTCGTTCATATTAAATCCCGAGGGCAGGCACAACATGGACGACCTTGCGGAGAAGTGGCTGAAGTACCAGACAATACATATCGATGAACTGATAGGCAAAGGAAAGAATCAGATTTCGATGCAGGATGTTGAAATAGCGAAGATTAGCGATTACGCGGCCGAAGACGCCGACATAACTCTGCAGTTGTATCACAGGCTCGAATACGAACTGCAGAAAGTAAACCTTCTGAAATTCTGTTCGGAGGTGGAATTCCCGCTGATAAAAGTACTCGGCGACATGGAATACGAGGGTATTAAAATTGACCCGGGGGTTCTGAAGGTGCTCGACAAGGAAATAGTAAAATTCATAAAGGAATACGAAGAGAAGATTTATGAACTCGCGGGAGGAAAGTTTAACATAAATTCGACAGGACAGCTTGCGGATGTTTTAATAAAGAAACTTCACCTGAAGTTATCCAAGAAGACAAAGACAGGTTTTTCAACGGATATATCAGTGCTCGAGGACCTGAAATACCAGCACCCTATCGCGGAGAATCTTATTGAATACAGGATGCTTACGAAACTGAAATCGACTTATGTTGACGCGCTGACTAACGCGATTAATCCGCGGACGGGCAGGGTGCACACGTCTTTCAACCAGATAGGCGCGTCGACGGGAAGGCTTTCGAGCACTGACCCTAACCTTCAGAACATACCTGTCAGGACTGACACGGGAAGAAGCATAAGAAAAGCGTTCATTCCGAGGAGCGACGATTACGTGATAATGTCTGCGGACTATTCACAGATTGAACTGCGCGTCATGGCGCATTATTCGGAGGATGAGAATTTCATAAACGCCTTCAAGCGGAACCGCGATATACACACGGAAACGGCGATGAAGATTTTCAAACTGAAATCGAAGGACGAAGTAACGCAGAACAGAAGAAGGAAGGCGAAGGAAGTTAACTTCGGAATACTCTATGGTATCGGGGCGTTCGGGCTGTCGACGCGGCTTGAAATCAAGAATACGGAAGCCAGAGAAATAATCGATATGTATTTCAAAGAATTTCCGAATGTCTATGAATTTCTGGAGAAGACGAAGAAATTCGCGCACGAAAACGGTTACGTGACGACTCTTATGGGACGCAGAAGGTATCTGCCGCAGATAAACAATCAGAACGCTACTGTGAGGGCGGAATCCGAAAGGGCGGCTATAAACATGCCGATACAAGGCACGGCGGCGGACATGATAAAGATAGCGATGTACGAAATTCACAGGCTCTTCAAAGAAAAGAACCTGAAATCGAAGATGCTTCTTCAGGTGCACGACGAACTTGTATTCGAGGCGGAAAAATCCGAACTGGATGAAGTGAAGAAAATCGTTCTGCGCGAAATGAAGAACGCGATAAAACTGAATGTCCCCGTCGAGGTCGAGATAGGAACGGGAAAGAGCTGGTTTGAGGCGCACTGATTTCAATTAGCAATTAATAATTAATAATTAATAATTAGTGACATCTGAAAAAGATAATTCGTATCCGAGAGTCTCCCGGTTTTAACCGGGGACTCTCGGATGCCGCGCCAAAACCGTACTGAGAGTTCCCAAAGAACAGGGGAGACTCTCGGTAACAGAAAAGAGCGTCGTTTTTCAGAAGTCTATAATTAATAATTAGAACAGTTAATCGATTTTCGCTAAATCTTATTATTTGCTAATCATGATCTTAACCGATTTTATTATTTATATATTGAATTCGTTAGTCGATTTGTTCGTATTTGATTTTAATTACTCATTACTAATTATTAATTACTAATTGAAAGAAAGTTTGCCTGAGATTAATTCAATATACATCGAATGTTACGTGACGAAGGTCACGAAAAGCGGGAGAAAATTTCTTCTGCTGAAGAGAAGCGAGGACGACAATCTTTATCCCGGTATCTGGCAGGTCATTACCGGAAGGATAGAGAAGGGGGAAAAAGCGTTTCAGACCGCTTTAAGGGAAGTAAGGGAAGAAGCGGGGCTTGAGGCTGAAAAACTATACGTGCTTCCGCATACTACTACTTTTTATTCACCGAAAGACGATTCGATAAGTCTGGTGCCGCTGTTTATATGCGAGACGGGCGGCAAAGAAGTTACACTTTCACACGAGCACAGCAAATACATCTGGCTGGACGCGGAAAAAGCGTCACGAAAGTTGTTCTTTAAATCTCAGAAAGAAAATGTTAATTTTATAGATAAGGGTTTCAGGAGAAAATTAAAAACGGGAACGTTCGAAGAAATTAAATTACAAAAATGATTATAGTAACAGGCGGCGCGGGTTTTATAGGGAGCGCTCTGGTTTGGGCGCTGAACAAAAAAGGAATTAACGACATAATAATTGTCGACCATTTCGGCGAGAACGAAAAGTACAAGAACATTATTCCGCTAAAATTTCTTGATGTGTTCGACAGGGATGATTTCGGTCACATGGTTCATGACGGTTTTCTCAAGAACAATTCGGTATCGGTTTTCTACCATCTGGGCGCCTGCAGCTCGACGACTCAGCTTGATATGAATTTTCTTCTCAGGAACAACTACGAATACACAAAATTCATGTGCAACCACTGTATTGATAACGACATACGTTTTGTTTACGCATCGTCGGCGGCGACATACGGCGCGGGGGAAAACGGTTATTCAGACGACGAATCAAAACTGCATCTTTTAAGGCCTCTCAATCCGTACGGTTATTCGAAGCATCTTTTCGATTTATGGGCATCGCAGGAAGGGCTTTTCGGAAATATAGCGGGAATGAAATATTTCAACGTGTTCGGTCCGAATGAATATCACAAAGGCGATATGAGAAGCATCGTGCATAAATGTTTCGGACAGATAAAGGAGACAGGGAAGGCAAGGCTGTTCAAATCTGAAAGCGATTCTTACAAAGACGGCGGACAGCGGAGGGATTTTGTGTACGTTAAAGACGCCGTTGACATGACGATATTTCTCGGGGAGAATAAGACCGCAAACGGGTTGTTTAACGTCGGTACAGGCAAGGCGAGTACGTTCAATGAATTTGTAAAGCCCGTTTTTGAGGCTCTTGAAGTAAAAGAGAATATTGAATATTTCGATATGCCCCCCGTGCTCAGGGGCAAGTATCAGGATTACACGCAGGCGGAAATGACCAAACTCAGAAACACGGGCTATAAAGGCAATACTACAGGAATAAAAGAAGCAGTCATTGATTACGTTAAGAACTACCTTATAAAAGAATTTCCCTATTTACAGTAATTAATTCCTCAGAATGAAAAAATTTTACTTACTGATTTTTCTTTTAATCAGTAGCGGCGCTTTCGCGCAGAACCTTCCGAATTACATGACGCCGGATGAACAGAAGAGTTACAGGAATTACGTGCCGCCGTCATCGATGACAGACGATTTCAATCCTCCTCCGTCGCGCGTAAGGGCTATGGCGGAATGGGAGGAGTTCCAGTCCGTAATGATAACCTGGACATCATATCCCGCGATACTCGCGCAGATTGTAAAATACGTTCAGCAGGAGTGCAACGTTATTATCGTCTGTTCGGATTCCGCTTCGGTAAAGTCGGCGCTTACATCGTACGGCGTTCCGCTCGTCAATCTGAGTTTCCTGATAAAACCGTTCAATTCCATCTGGTGCAGGGATTACGGTCCCTGGTGCGTTTACACTAACGACATCGACACGATGCGTATTATAGACTGGATATATAACCGCCCACGTCCCGCAGACGACACTCTTCCGGCGCCGATTGCGAGATTTTTTAACGTTCCTCTTCATCAGATGACTAATTCGCCCAATAACATAACGGCTACCGGCGGCAATTTCATGGTTGACGGAAACAATACGGGATTCTCTTCAAAACTCATACTTAATGAAAACACGGGAAAGACTGAAGCCGAAATCGACACGATGATGAACAAGTATATGGGATTAAAGCGTTACGTTTTCATGGACGTCCTTCCTTATGACGGGATACATCACATCGACATGCATATGAAACTGCTTGACGAAGAGACGCTGCTCGTGGGACAGTACCCCGCGGGAGTAGCGGACGGACCGCAGATAGAACTGAATCTTCAATACATACAGAATAATTATCTTACGTGTTACGGAAAGCCGTATAAGATTGTGCGGATTCCTATGCCGCCGGGTTCAGGGGGGATATATCCGCCAAATTCGAGTTACTATACGTACACAAACTCTTTAATCGTTAACAGGACTGTTCTAGTACCGATATATAATTTTTCGCAAGACACGACTGCATTAAGAATATACAGGGAAGCGATGCCGGGATACAAAGTTTACGGGATTGACTGCTCTTTGATTATACCTCAGTCAGGCGCGATACACTGCATCACGAAAGAAATAGGTGTTTACCAGCCATTGTTCATTTCGCATTGCGGAATAAGAAACACGAGCAACACAACATCGTCGTATGAAGTTAAGGCGGTGATTAAGCATAAGAGCGGGATAGCATCCGCGAAGGTTTACTGGAGTACGGACACGTCTATGGGATACAACCAGTTATCAATGGCTCAGGCAGTGGATACTTTCAGGGCATACATACCGGCTCAGCCGCTTAACACGCGCGTGTATTACTATATTTCCGCGGCTTCCATCAGCGGGAAAACGATGACAAAACCGATAACGGCTCCGACGGGACATTTCAAGTTTCTCGTTACGAACAGCACGGGCATATCAGGCGAATCCGGTAACGTTTGCTCGTACGGGCTATCGCAGAATTATCCCAATCCGTTCAATCCGTCGACAACTATTAATTACAGTCTTGGAAGTACGGGAAGGGCGGTAATCCGGGTTTACGATGTGCTGGGCAGGGAAATAGCCTTACTGCTTGACGGGGTCGAAGAGGCCGGAAGCCACACATTGTATTTCGACGCTTCAAAATTACCGGGGGGCGTTTATTTTTATACTCTAACTTCGGGTGAGTTTACACAATCGAAAAAAATGATTATATTGAAATAAAGTATATCTTCAAATTAATCAAAGGAAAATGAAAAAATTACTTTTAGTCTTAGCGGTTCTGTCCGTATTCGCATTTCCGTTGTCGCTGCGGTCGGTCGCTCAGACGGATTCAAACAATGTTCTCCTGGAAGTCTGCACGGGGACATGGTGTCAGTACTGTCCCTGCGGTCACGTTGTTGTAGAGCAGGTGCTGAGTTACTTCCCGAATACGCTCGTGCTGGAATATCACGGCGGTTCGACCTCAGATCCTTTCGAGAATTTTAACGGCAACTCAATCCTCTCGACTCTTGGATTCAATTCATATCCGACAGGAGTAATCGGAAGGTTTACCGGTATTATCGACCGTAACGCATGGCTTGTTCAGACTATGAATCAGGCGGGATGGGACCCGTCGGTCAGGATTCAGTTCGTGAAATCGTACAACGCCTCGACTCGCCAGTTGAACCTTACTGCCAATGTTACATCATTGAGAGACATAGACACTAACGTGAATATAAATTTCGTGATGCTTGAGGACAATCTTATTTATTCACAGACGGGTAACAGTTCCTGCACAGGGGGCACGAACTACGTTCACAAGCACGTTGTAAGAGACATGGTAAACGGAGCGCTGGGTGAATCGATTAGCACTGGTCACTGGGCAGCCAACACAGTCAAATCAAAAACCTGGAATTACACTGTATCATCATCATGGGTTGACAACAACTGTCAGATAGGCGTTTTCGCTTATCTTGTCGGAAGTCCTCTGAATAATTCGGCATGGGTGTTGAACACGAAGAAAATCGGACTTATGACTATAAGCGGAATAAACAACGAAAGCGGCATAGTTCAGGGTTACAGCCTCTCGCAGAATTATCCCAACCCGTTCAATCCCGAGACAAACATAAGGTTCTCTATTCCAAAGAACACAAACGTTACGATAAAAATATACGACGCGCTTGGCAATGAAATCGAAAATTATTTTTCGGGATATATGAACGCCGGCACGTACAGCATGACCTATGACGGGTCGAGGCTGTCGAGCGGCGTTTATTTCTACAAACTCCAGACAAAGGATTTCTCGGAAGTTAAGAGAATGGTGCTGGTAAAGTAAATAATTACGGATTTTAGGATTCAAAGACCGTCCTTCGGGCGGTCTTTTTTATTAGCGCCGTCGAAAGTATTTATATTATAATTCTGGGTTGTATATTACGAGAATTATGCTATTAATGGTATATAATGTATCTGGATTGACTAATCACGGAAAGAAGATAAAATTTCTATATTAATGAAAATAACCGGAATTATATTTATTATAAATATTTCCGATTTTTTTTGCATACTGAAAATATGCAATAAATGCAGATAAAATTTGATATTTAGCAAAAATATATAACATAAAACATATACATATTGTTGGCGATAATTATTGAACGTGATATTCAAAAACCTAAAACCAATTATAAGGAGCCAAGAATCATAAAAATCTTTTAAGTTTAATTCCTGTTCTGATTATAACAATCCTATTAACTTCTTGTACGGATGTTCAGGAAACAATTACAGGCAATAAAGATGACATAAAAGATAATGTACAGCCTGTATTTAATCTTGATATGTATGTTGTCCAAAACGGATATTATCAATCTTCTTTAATTTACACCGGCGGAATTAGTTTCTCATATCCTATGTACGGGTGCTCTT
>JAJTBN010000142.1 GCA_021286895.1 Bacteroidota bacterium
GTTCGATATGTTGCTGAATAAGTATGTCATAAGATTAATTGATTTTAAAACATGAGGCAAAATGCGTTTCGGATATTTTTGTTCTTACGGGCTCCTTTAAACATTCTTCTCCCGCGATTAAACATCTTGTCCTGAATCTGCATCCTTCCGGATAGTTCAGCGATGAAGGCACTGTGCCCTCAATCGTCGGAAGTTTTTCTCTTTCAGTTTTTAAAGATGGAATTGATTCGAGCAATCGTTTTGTGTATGGATGTTTCGGATTGCCGAATATTTCTTTTGTCAGGCCTTCTTCGACGATTTTTGAAGCATACATTACTATGACCCTTTCGCATGTCTCTGCTACAACGCCGAGGTCGTGAGTAATAAGTATAACGCTCATGCCGGATTCTTCCTGAAGTTCTTTAATGAGTTCAAGTATCTGCGCCTGTACAGTTACGTCAAGCGCCGTTGTCGGCTCGTCAGCAATAAGCACGTCAGGGCTGCATGCCAGAGCCATCGCTATCATCACGCGCTGTCTTAAGCCGCCGGACAACTGGTGCGGGTATTCTTTCATTCTCTGTTCCGGCATCGGTATTCCTGCTTTTCTCATAATGTCGAAAGTCTTTTCGTCAGCTTCTTTTCCCTTAATCCCTGTGTGAGTTTCTATCACTTCTTTTATCTGGCTGCCGCATGTATAAGCGGGATTCAGCGATGTCATCGGTTCCTGAAATATCATTCCTATTCTGTTTCCGCGAATCTTTCTAATTTCTTTTGAACTCATTGCAGTGATGTCCCTGCCGTCGAAAATAATCTTTCCCCCTTCGATAACTCCGGTTCCCTCCGGCAGCAGTCTCAGTATTGAAAGAACCGTTACGCTCTTACCGCAGCCTGATTCGCCCACTATCCCGAGCGTTTCGCCTTTGAATAATTTCAGCGAGACGTCGTCAACGGCTTTCGCCGTCCCGTCGTCGGTATGGAAGTATGTTTTTAAATTCTTTATTTCAAGAATTTCATTCATTGTCAGAGTTTAATGTCCGAAAGAAATTCCGACTGAATCTTTTCGGCTTCCTTCTGCGATTTCGCTTCGGTAATAATTCTGATAATCGGTTCGGTGTTCGACTTTCTAAGGTGTATCCAGTAATCGGGGAAGTCAATCTTGACTCCGTCTATCGTTGATATACGGCACTTTTTCTTCGAGTATTCTTTTTCAATCTTCGTTAAAAGTTTGCCCGGGTCGCCTTTGGTTTCCAGTTTCGTTTTTACTATATGATAAGAAGGAATTGTTTTCCTGTATTCCGAAATGCTTCCTTTGAAGTTCGCAAGTTCGCCGAGAATGACGGCCGTTCCGACCATCGCGTCGCGTCCGTAGTGAATCTTCGGCACGATAACTCCGCCGCTTCCTTCGCCGCCGACGATAGCCTTTGTCTTGCGCATTTGATTTACGACATTAATTTCTCCGACTGCGGAGCGTGTAATCTTTCCGCTGAACTCTTTCGTAACATCGTCCGCCGCGCGGGTCGTCGACATGTTGACTACGACGTTCTTCGACTTCGTCTTCGTGTTTCTGAGTACGCCTCTTATCGCGGTTACAATCGTGTTTTCCTCGATATACGGCTTTCCGTCCTCGCAGATGAGAACGAGCCTGTCGCCGTCGGGGTCAATCGCGAAACCCATGTCGGCTTTGTTCTTTACCACAGCCTTCGAAAGCAGTTTAAGATTCTGGGGCAAAGGCTCGGGCGTGTGAGGAAATTTCCCGCTTCCGTCGCAGTAGAGTTCGATTACCTCGCATCCGAGTTTTTTAAGCAATGCGGGGATTATAACCGAACCCGAGGAGTTCACGGCGTCAACAACGACTTTAAATTTTCTCCTTCTGACCTTGCTGATGTTAACGAACCCCGATTTAAGAACGAGGTCGATGTGCCTGCTCAGCCACTTGTCGTCGCGCGTTATATTTATCTCGTTGTCGGGTCTGACGAAATTGAAATATTTTTCCTTTATGTATCTTTTGATTTTATCAATCTGCGGCGCCTTCAGGAACGTTCCGTCTTTGTCGAGGAATTTAAGTCCGTTCCATTGCTGGGGATTGTGAGAAGCCGTTACTGCTATGCCTCCCGCGGCTTTCGTCTTTTCGACCGCCAGTTGCACTGTCGGCGTCGGCGCAACGCCAATATCGATAACTTCGAATCCCGAGAGAGCGAGAGTGTAAACGACTACCGCGTGAATCTCGTCGCCTTTCATTCTTCCGTCGAGCCCGACGATTATTTTTCTGCTCTTTGAGTTTTCCCTGCAGAATCTCGCGTAAGCGAGCGTGTAATGTACGGTTACGGGGAGAGTCAGTGTGTCTCCGTATATTCCCCTTACTCCCGATACGCTGAAAATTATTTTCGACATGTTATACTATTAATTTTTCTAATTCGGTTAACTGGTCTATAGTGTTGACGCCCGTGATTTCAACGTTGTTGTCGACGGGCACGGCGCCGATTTTTATTTTTTTATTCCTGAAATATTTAAAAATATCGGTCAGGTAATATTCTCCCTGCGCGTTATCGGTCTTAAGGGTCGTAAGCGCTTCAAAAAGAATTTTATTATCGACAATATAAATTCCCGAATTGATTTCCTTTATCTTCTTCTGTTCGTCCGTCGCGTCCTTTTCCTCAACTATGTCGATGAAAGTTCCATTCGCGTCGCGAATAACCCTGCCATATCCGAACGGGTCGTCGAAAATCGCGGAGAGGAGGCTCGCGCGGAATTCGTTGTCCGTGTGGTATTTGATAAATTTCATAACCGTCTCGTATCTCAGAAGGGGAACGTCGCCCGAAAGAATCAGGACGTCTCCATCGAATCCATTCAGGATTTCCTTCGTCTGCATAATCGCGTGTCCGGTGCCAAGTTGTTCATCCTGATGCGCGAATTTAATCCTGTCGATATTGTCATTAAATCTGGAAGAGAGGAAATCAATAACGCTCTGTTTTTGATGTCCCACTATGGGGATGATAAGTTCGGAATCAATTCTCAGCGAAAGGTTTATAACGTATTCAATCATCGGTTTTCCGCAGAGTTCGAACATGACCTTTGACTTGTTCGGATTCTTCATTCTTTTCCCTTTTCCGGCAGCCATTATAACTGTAGATAACTTCATTAAATGATATTTAATTCGGAATTAATATTGTATCAATAAGTCTATTTTTTACGTTTTTTTAAAGTCATAAAGTTTGTTCGCCGAAAAGAATAATTATCATGCTATGATAATAATAATCAGTATATAATTCCCATTCTTATAAAAACAAAAATTATGAAAACTATATACTTCATGCTTTTGGCTTTAATGTTTGTCGGCGGCTGTTCTTCTTCAAGCAAATTAGTACTGCCCGACGCGGATAAAAAATGCGCAAGTTCGGCATTTCCCGATTCCACATTAAAATTAAATACCGTAGAACTAAAATAGACATTCTTAAATGTCGGAATCTTCACTTAATAGCATGATAAAATAACAATTCATGTTTTTTCCTTTGACTTTGTTTTCTCACAATATTACAATATTTTTATAAACTTGGGGGTTTCCGCGAAGTCTGGCGAAAACCCTGAAATTCGTTTATTTTTGGCTTTTTCGCCGTGCGGAATGGCATGGCTGTTTATTATTTAATTTATTCTTATGATTAAATTCGAGCAAGTAAAATATGACTGCAGGTTCATGCGCGCGGACGTTCCGTGTAAACCGTCAAAACTCTACGGCGTTGACTGCTCCGACTGCAAGTACTATGAGAAGTTCAGCAAGAAGATTCTCATAATCAAACTTGGCGCGGCGGGTGACGTAATACGCACAACACCCCTGCTTTATCCGATTAAGAGCGAATGCCATTACGCTAAAATTTACTGGCTCACGAATTTCCCCGAACTTCTTCCCGTCGATTCGGAAATAAAGGTGGACGAACCGCTGAGGTTTAATCTTGAAAATGTTCTGTTCCTACAGGAAACAAAATTCGATATTGTAATCAATCTCGATAAGGACAGGGAGGCGGTCGCGCTTGCTTCAAAAATAAACTCGTTCAAAAAATTCGGTTACACGCTTATTAACGGCGCATGCTATCCCGTGAATAAAGACGCCGAGCATAAACTGCTTACGGGCATGTTTGACGAGTACTCAAAGAAAAACATGAAGAGTTATCCCGAAGAAATATTCGAAATATGCGGATATAATTTCAAAAAGGAAAAATACCTGCTCGATGTCGATAAAAATTCCGACAGGGAATGGGATATAAATAAAAAGAAGAAAGTCGCAGGACTCAACACAGGCTGCGGTTCGCGCTGGACTTCCAGGCTCTGGAAGAATGATTACTGGGTTGAACTGATTAATAAACTTAAGGACTCGGATTATGAGGTGGTGCTTCTCGGCGGCGAGCAGGAACACGATAACAATACGTATCTCGCAGAACTCACTAACAGCAAGTATTTCGGGCACTTCGACATCAGGACTTTTATTAATCTTGTTAACAAATGCGATATTGTAGTTACGCAGGTAACGATGGGTCTGCACATAGCGATAGCGCTCGGGAAGAAAGTCGTTCTTCTGAACAACATTTTTAATGCGAACGAGTTCGAACTTTACGGCAACGGAGTAATAGTTCAGCCGGATAAGGAATGCAAATGTTATTTCAGCCCGAAGTGCAGAAACGAAGAGTATAAGTGCATGGACCACCTGCTTCCGTCGGATGTTTTCGAAGCGGTAAATAAAATGAAAGGCTGATGAAGGCGGTTATCGTATCGACTGCATATCCGATGAGAGGCGGAATAGCCCAGTACACATCCATACTGTACAAGTATCTTACCGCGGCTTCGCATAAGGTCAAAGTATTTTCATTTAAGCGTCAGTATCCCGAGTTTCTCTTTCCGGGCAAAACCCAGTACGAAACCTCCGAGCCGGCTTACAGAATTCCTGATGAAGACAACGTAATTAAAGTCGATTCGGTAAACCCATTCAACTGGTTTTTTACGGCGCTCCGAATCAGGAAGGAGAAACCCGACCTGCTGATTTACAAGTACTGGATTCCATTCTTCGCGCCGTGTTTCTTCACGATTGCTTTCATCGCAAAAATATTCACGAAAACAAAAGTACTTTTCATTTGTGATAATGTTATACCGCACGAGAAGAGATTCGGAGATATATTTCTGACGAGAATGGCATTTTCAACCGCTGATTATTTTTTAGTACAGTCGAGGACAGTTGAAAATGACCTTAAACTTCTCAACAAAAAGAATAAACCGTATGTGTTTACACCGCATCCGCTCTACAATATTTTCGGTGGAAAGGTCGATAAGAATGAAGCGAAAGAGTTTATCAAAAAAGAATACGGCAGGGATATAACACAGGACAAGGTGATACTTTTCTTCGGTTACGTGCGGAAGTACAAGGGTTTGCATTACCTGCTGGACGCGATGCCGGAAATACTGAAGACTGATAAAGTTAAACTTCTTGTCGCGGGCGAATTTTACGACGATGAAAAACCGTACAGAGAAAAAATCGAAAACCTCGGTATAAAGGACGATGTACTGCTTGTTTCCGATTTTCTTCCTGACGACAGAATAAAATATTTCTTTTCCGCGGCGGATGCAGTCGTACTGCCGTATCTCGACGCGACGCAGAGCGGCATAGTGCAGATTTGTTATTATTACGATAAGCCCGTAATCGCCACGAACGTCGGCGGTATCGGCGAAGTCGTCATCGACGGCAAAACGGGAATACTCGTCGAGCCGAAAAATACGGAGCATCTCGCGGACGCTGTAAAAGATTTTTACGGTAAAAATCTCGAAAAAGATTTTTCCGAAAACATAAAAGTTGAAAAAGTTAAGTACACCTGGGAGGAGTACGTGAAACAACTCGAAAAACTCACATTAAAAGAAAGGAAATGATTTGAAATACGATCCGGTAAAAAGAGTGTTCGGCGATATAGTGGCGAGGAGACCTTTCCTCAGGAAAATGTTCTACCGCCTCCTCGATTTAATGTTCCTCAGAACGTGGCACGTGAAGAAGGAAATAAAAGGACTCTACGGAAGGAACGACAAACTAGATATATTCGACGCGGGAATGGGATTCGGACAGTATTCGTATTTCATGGCGAGGTACTTCAGGAACTGCTCGCTTTTCGGAATCGACGTCAAAGACGAACAGGTGGAAGACTGCAATTTCTTCTTCGGAAAATGCGGATATACAAACACGAAATTCGAAATCGGAGACCTTACTAAAATAGATTACAGGGATAAATTTGATTTCATACTCAACGTCGACGTAATGGAACACATCGTCGAGGACGAACTCGTTCTGAAAAATTTCGCTAACGCGCTAAGAAAAGGCGGGAAACTGCTTATCAATACTCCTTCCGACCTCGGCGGCAGCGACGCGCACGACCACGACGACGAAAGTTTCATAGAAGAGCACGCGCGGAACGGTTACTCGAAGGAAGACATTACTTCTAAGGTCGAAAGAGCGGGGCTTAAGGTAAAGAACTTCAGGTACGCTTACGGAAAGTTCGGCACTATATCCTGGAGGTTCGGAATAAAATATCCGATACTTATTGCAGGCGCTTCGAAAATATTAATACTGATTCTTCCTTTCTATTACCTCTTCACACTGTGGTTTGTGCTTATACTCATGTGGCTCGACACAAAAACGGAAAACAAAGAAGGAACGGGCGTCATACTCGTTGCGGAAAAATAGATGCTGACGGACATAAACAATATATCGTTAGACAGAAAAGACAAACGGAATATAGCGCTTATTCTGGCGGCCGCGCTGATTATAAAACTTATACTCGCTTTTACTCTCAGCGCCGACCTGCGTTCCGACAGCCTGGATTACCATAAACTCGCCATAAGTATGGTGAAAGCGGGTGAATACTCTCTCGACGGAAAACCAACAGCGTCTTCGACAATCGGTTATCCGCTTTTCATCGCGGGTGTGTACGCGCTTGCGGGCGCGGACCAGTTGTCTGTGCGCATAGCGCAGTCTATTCTCGAAATTTTTACGGGCATTATGTTCTTCATCTTCTGCCTGAAATACTTCGATATCAAAAAATCCATTATCGCGCTTGCCGTGTTTTCATTCTTTCCATCGAACATACTTTATTCGCAGACTCTTTTAAGCGAGGCGCTGTTCGGTCTGCTCGCGCTAGTAATCTTGTATTATTTCTACGGCGGAAAAATCGACGGGAAAATATTTTTTATCGGAATGATTACGGGTTACGCGTTTCTTGTCAGGACATCGTTCATGTTTTCCATACTTGTTTTTCCGCTCGCTCTGTTTGTTTATAACAGAAATTATTTTGAAGGATATAAGTCTAAAAGAATAAAGCGAGCCGTTCAGTACACAGTTTACTTCTTTGCCGGCGCCGCAATAGTCGTGCTGCCCTGGCTCATAAGAAATAAAATCGTGCTGAACACTTTCAGCACGGGCACTCACGGCGGCTCGACGTTCTGGTCGGGAAGCAATCCCGACGCGACAGGGACGTGGTATCACAAGATTGAGGACACAAACCCGATTTTCAATATTCAGGACGAAGCCGAAAGAGACAAGGCATTTTACAAAGCGGGCATGGATTACGCCATCAAAAATCCGCATAAGTTCGCGGTACTCGGAGTGAAAAAACTTGTGTACTTTTTTTCGAGCGAAAGAATGGCGCTGCTTTACTTTACACCGGGAGAGGGAAGGGCGAGGACATCTACCGAAGTATACAAATCCATCAATCCTTTTATTATAGCGCTTGTCAATATTCCGTATTTCGCGGTTATGATACTCGGCACCTGGGGGCTGATGCTGATGAAGAAGCGCAGGTTCATACTTTACGGCTATATATTTACCTGCCTATTTACTTTTTTTATATTTGTCGCCCTGGCGCGCTATCATTACGTTCTGATTCCTTTGTTTGTAATGGGCGCCGTCAAGTTTGCATTTGAAAACAGATTCAGGTTTTCGCATTTCAGCATGAAGCAGAAAATATTCGGAATTCTTGTGAACCTTTTCTTTTTAGTCATCTGGTTCGCGGAGTTTTATCTAATTTACAAATAGTGGCATCAAAAAGTTTTACATATAAGGATTTCGCGTCGGAAGAATATGCCGAAAGCAAGAGATACTGGAGGAGGAGGAACAGGTATTATCATAATTCAATCGCCGCTTTCATAAAATTTGTCGTTCCTTCCGGTTCAAAGGTTCTTGAAATAGGCTGCGGCACGGGAGAAACGCTTGCCAGCCTTGAAAAGTCCGAATGCACCGGTCTTGAAATCAATCCGTTCATGTCCGCCGAGGGTAAGGCGGTTCATAAAGAAATCGAATTCGCGACTGCT
>JAJTBN010000143.1 GCA_021286895.1 Bacteroidota bacterium
AGTCGTATACGATGCGCGCGAAGACCTTGAATCCGGCGTGCATCCCGTTAACAGAGTTGTGAAAGAAAGTTCGCAGATGAAACCCGGCGGAGTGTACCTGCTCGTAACCCCGTTCACTCCCGCGCCGCTTATTGACATGCTTGTAACAAAAGGATTTGAAGTATTCTCTGAGGAAGAATCGCCTGCAAAGGTAAACACGTATATAAAAAAAGGAAGCTAACCGCTTCCTTTTTTAAAATCGTATTATTTATCCGTCAGTTCATCTGTAAATTGTTTATTCCGAGCATTGCCCTGACGTTACCGTCGCCTTCTTTGAGGTTAAGATAGTTTGTTGTGGCGAATACGGAGAAATCTTTTTTAACATTGAAACTAAGTTCTACCTTAATCCCGAATTTGTATGTGGATGAAAACAGCGCGAGATACTGTGTTTTCGCGTCTGCTTCCGAAACTTCTATATAGCCGAACAGCGTTCCGAAAGTATTTATCGAAAACGCGGGCTTGAAAATTTTCGGATTATCCTTCTCGTTCGGGTCGTAGGGCTTGCCGCCGAGGTGGTAATAGCGTATGTCGTCGCCGTCAGTAGGGACTTCTACGATACCGATACCGTTTCTTGCAAGAACAACATGCGGTATGTATGAAACGTTATCGCGCTGAATGTTGCTGAGCGGTTTTACGATTTCAACGCTTTCCCAAGCGTTTGTTCTGCCCGTGCTTCCGAACAGTTTCGCGAAATCGTTTTCCGAGAACTCAAGCAGAACGTCGTTTCCGGCCATGCTCCTCGTATCTTCCACGATGTTAAAAGTGAAATCACTTACATTCCTCTGCTTGCCGCTCCATTTTACGAGCGATTTAATATTGTCAGCGGCATCGCTGAATCCGTTGTAAACGCTCGCTTTCAGGAGCGTTTTTGCTCCGTCGATGACGCTTATATTTCCCTCAAGCACTTTTATATCCCATTCGGAAGTGTTGCTGCTTCCCTCGAATGTAGTCGAAATATGCTTGGGAATCACGAGAGGAACATAGTTGAGGCTGTAGAGACCGTTGTCCGCGTAACTCACCCATGCAATTCCCGAATTGGAAATCGTAACGAGGTCCGGGCGCTGAATGCCTTCCTCCTGAGAGTGATAAAGGTTTTTCTGGTCGCCCTTGCGCACTATCTTCTGCTTAAGCGCCGTGTATGTATAATTCTTTGGTTCGTTCGCGTCGGCAATCAGTATGATAATCCCATCATTTCCGGAAATCACAGCCAGGAGAGCGTCGCCGTCAATCATAACGGAACTGCCCTGTACTTTCATTTTTTCGAGAGATACTATTGAACGGTATGTCCTGTCGAGTTTGTTTATGCCGAGATAAGTATAAATTTCCTTGAGGTTGAGCACTTCCGATTTTCCCCTGACTTCAACCTTCACCAGACTTGAGTTCTTTACCACACCCACTTTCAAGCCTTCTTTGTTTAATTCACTTGCGGACGAATCCTGTGCCGAAACCGTTGTTTGTACCGAAAGGACCAAAAAAGATACAAACGCAAGAAACAACATCATCGAAATGGTTGCTCGTTTCATTATGATGGATGAAAATTTTTAAATTATCCTTTTACATGTTATTACAACTGTTTGAGCAATTGCAAACAGTACTGACGAAAGAAAGTAAAATCCGTTTTTACGTATTTTACCATTATGAAAATACTTTTTTGAAATCTAAAAAGCAAACAATAAAAAACTCTATTACTTAACGGTTTTTTTATAGTATTTTTACTTCTATGCGTATCTGACGATAGTGCAAATACTATAAAAACATTATTTTGAATTTATTAAAATCTCAGTATCAGCAATCCGTTCGTGCCGTTCGCAACGAGCACTTTTGCTTTGTAATAATGAACTGAATAACTCGTGCCCGAGGGTTCGTAATAACCTATCATATCGGGTTTTGACGGGTCAAAAAGATTGAATACTTCCGGTCCGTATGTGCCGTCAGCCGAGAAAAGAAAATTCGGCGAGTAGTCCACGTTCAGCACGTTTGATTTTGTGTTTATTGAGCGGACAAAATACGGCTGTGACGGGTTCGATATGTTGATTACACTTACACCCGTCATGCCGTCTGCGACATAAGCAGCGTTTCCCGCAATCTTAATGTCATTGCAGGCTCCCGGCGTTCCGAATGTCGAATACTGAACAGGATGCAACGGGTCGGTAATGTTCACGAATTCCAGTCCTGTTGTGACTTCAACAAGACAGCATACGTTTCCTGAAATCTCGATGTGTTTTACGGTATTCGCGGGCGTGTACGACGCTACCCGGATAATCGAATCGGGAAGATAATTCGTGTTGTATATATTTAATCCGTTATCGGTTGCCGCGTATAGTAAACTGTCTTTCTTGCACATTGAGGTCACTCCCGCGCCGCTTATCAGTACTTTTTGTACAGGCGAAGACGGAACGGACACGTCAAAGATAGATAAGCCGTAAAACGTGTTTGAAAGAAACGCGTAATGAACGCCTTTCACGGAGTCGGCGAATACTTCATTCAGAAAACCCCCGGTCGTGTTCCTGTACGTAAGAGCCGGCGATTCGCCGTTACTTACATTCGCGATGCTGAATCCGCCGCCGCCGCAAGCCATGAAAGCGTACTGGACTTTGTTTATTGTGTAGCCCTTGACGTACCTGACGTCGCCCGCGCTCTCAAGTTTGCCGACGTAGTACATTCCGGTGCTTGTGTCAATATTTATGGGATACTCGACAAGGTCATCTTCCTTTTTGCAGCCCGTTTGTATGAACGCCGCTGTCAAAAGGAGCATCACCGATATTTTTATGCTTCTTAACATTCTTGTATGAAATTCTTGAATAGGGTATATCGCCCGAAGGGCCTTTTATCATCAGCGAATCCTTGCTGAAAAACTGAAGGTTCGCCTGCTGGAATTCCGGCGAGCCGCCGTAATCGTCGCGCGCAAGGTCGAGCACCGTGCAGTCACCGATGTTGAAATTTTTCCATTTGATGTCCGAAAGCGGGAACCTGCATCCGGGCGGAGTGTAAATCACTTCGCCGAAACCGTCGGAGAACTGCACCTTAAGTCCCTTGCAGTTCGGACAGGGAGCGTCTGAAGTGCGGAGCCATGTTCCGTCGAGCGGGTAGCAGCCGACGTAACCGTTCGCGCAGTCCGTGTAGTTTAAAAGTTTACAGATTTTTTCCTCGACCTTGACGTCGTAATTGCAGAGGAACGAAGTCCCCTCAATCGTAACTTTGTAATTTCCAGCGGGCAGGATTTTCGAAACCGCCGCCGCCGTGTCGCACGGGGGCGCCGATTGCCGGACAGTTGTGTCGGAAAGAGTGTAGGAACTGACCTTGATTGAAACAATACCCTCAATCTGCTTTGTCCTGTAGAAAGTGATTTTTCCGTTGCCTGTTCCGTAAATATTTGTGTCGTGAGATACTGGAGGATTAACTACCGAGCCGCCTTTGGAATCGCATGAATATAAATATACCGCGGCGGAAATAAATATAAGAAAAACCGGTATGTTCCTTATGATTGCTCTCAAAGTTCCTTATTTTACCCTTAACAATGTGTTAAATTATGTAAAAACAGAAAACGGGAAAAGGGAAAAAGAAGTAATCGCAAACAAATACATTTTTGATAAAGGAAGTAAAATACAATATTTTATATTATAGTATAAACAGTGTAACTATAGTATAAATTATTTTATTATATTTTTAGCCTTTGTAATAAAATATAATATACTTATAATGCACCTAAATCGACATATATGAAAATTGAAGATTTTAAATCAGGGCATTATGAATCCGGATATCAATATAAGTTTTTTATTCCGGAGAAAATCAATCATGAATGGAGTTGGGATGATTCTCAGTTATCGGTATTGCTTGAACGGGCTTCTTTAAAACTCGGCGAATTAAATTCTCTTTCGAATTTCATTCCCGGTATCGATATGTTTATTCATTCTCACGTTACTAAAGAATCGGTTACCTCAAGCGGTATAGAAGGGACGAAAACAAAATTCGACGAAGCGTTGTTTCCGGAAGACGAAATACCTGATGAGAAAAAGAATGACTGGCGCGAAGTTGGAAATTATACGAACGCTTTGAATAAGTCTTTATGTGAAATGGAAGATTTTCCACTGTCGACGCCTCTTCTGAAACAAATTCATTCTGAACTTATGGACGGAGTAAGGGGAGCAAATAAACTGCCCGGTGAATACAGGCAAAGCCAGAACTGGATTGGCGGTGTTTCGCTTGCTGACGCGGTATTTATTCCTCCGGAGCATGCATTAATCAATGAACTAATGAGCGATCTGGAGAATTTCATACATAACCGAAGAATTCCCGTACCGAATCTCATTAAGATAGGAATCGTTCATTATCAGTTTGAAACAATTCATCCTTTTCTTGACGGTAACGGGAGAATTGGGAGGCTCATGATAATACTGTTTCTTATTAAAGAAAAATTACTCGGCAAACCTCTTCTGTATCTTTCCGCTTTTTTCGAAAAAAATAAAAACCTGTATTACGAAAAACTGACGCGTGTAAGAACGGAGAATGATTTGATGAACTGGCTGAAGTATTTTCTTTCGGGTGTGGAGCAGGTTTCAGCCGAAAGTATAGCAACACTAAAAAAAATAATTTCACTCAGAGAGGAAATCGAAGCGTGTATAGGCGGACTGCACAGAAGACATAAACAGGCGCGGATTCTTCTCAGGTATTTGTTCGATAATCCTGTTGTGAATGTGAAACTTGTCAGCAAAGTATGCAATCTGACTCCGAAAGCAGCAGGCGATTTAGTCACGATATTCGAGAAGCAAGGGTATTTAACCGAAGTGACCGGATATTCAAGAAACCGGATTTTTATTTTTAAAAATTATGTGGATTTATTCGAAAAATAAATCTTTGTTGTCTGTTCTTTAAATAATATTACGGAAAATATTCTGGCAAAGGATTCTAAATTGATATTATTTGAAAATAAACATAATTTTCAAAGATGGACTATTCATATTTAAAAGCGAATTACGAAGAACTTATTGGCGATATCAGGCGAATTTGCAAGGAAAACAACAGAAATTTCGACGAACTCGTTCTCGTGGCGGTCAGCAAGACCTTTCCGCCCGAACAGATTAAAGAGGTGCACAGCCTCGGGCAGTCGGTTTTCGGCGAGAATAAGGTTCAGGAACTCAGGGAAAAGTACGATGTCCTCAAAGACGAAAATATAAACTGGCATCTCGTAGGGCATCTGCAGACAAATAAAGTCAAGTATATTGCTGAATTCGTCAGTCTGATTCATTCGGTCGACAGCATTAAACTTGCCGAAGTCATAAACGAACAGGCGGAAAAGCATAACCGCGTGATTGACGTTCTCGTGCAGGTGAACACGAGCGGCGAAGACCAGAAGTCAGGCGTCGAGCCCGAAGAGGCGGAGCAGTTGTGCGAGGAAATTTCTCTTCTGAAAAACGTACGTCTCCGCGGGCTTATGACAATCGGAATGTTCACCGATGATGAGGAAATTATCAGGAGCAATTTCAGGATTCTGAAAAATCTTTTTGAAGCGCTTAAGGAAAAACACAAAGATTTTGTTTATCTTTCTATGGGGATGACTTCGGATTACAGGATAGCGATTGAGGAGGGCGCGAACATGCTTCGTATAGGCAGCGCGATTTTCGGTTACAGAAATTATTCGAAAATTTAAAATATATTTCAAATGATTATTTCTTCAAAAGACATAAAGAAAAGGGACTTCAAGAAGTCTTTAAGAGGATACGACGCCGACGAGGTCGACGCTTTTCTCGATACCGTCAGCGGGCATTACGAGAAACTTCTCGTCGAGAACAAGAACCAGGCGGAGAAAATCAAATCGCTTCTTCAGGACATCGACATTTACAAGGAAAACGAAGCGAACCTGCAGCGCGCGATAGTGCGTTCGGGCGAACTCGGCGAGGAAATAATCGCGACGGCGAAGAAGCGCGCCGACGTTATTGCGCAGGAAGCCGAACTCAACGCCCGCAGAGTCAAGCAGGACCTCGAGGACGAGATTCTCAACAAGCGTCAGGAACTTGAGATGATAAAGCAGAAGAACGAAAAGACGTTCGACGACGTGAAGAATTTCCTTATCGACAAACTCAACGAACTCGACGAGTTTTTCAAGAACAGGAAAATTCTCACGATGGAACTCAGCCACGTTAAGGGAATCGAACTCGCGCCGGAAGACACGGCGGAAGATGAACAGGAAGAAAAGAAAACGATGAAGAAGATTTCGTTTCCTCCGCAGTCGCTGAACAAGGATTCACAGTCTTTTGAAGACAGTTTTGAAGCCAAATAGTTTTCCGCAAAATTTGAATGATGAAGAAAAGATACACGGATTCATATAAGTACATAAGAAAAACGATAAAGGACGATTTCGAAATCGGTATCATACTCGGTACCGGTCTCGGCGGTCTTGTCAAGTTTATAGAGAAACCGCAGTCGGTTGAATACAGCGATATTCCGAACTTTCCCGTCTCCACAGTGGAATCGCATTCCGGCAAACTGATTTTCGGCAAACTTTCAGGAAAGAACGTCGTCGCCATGTCCGGCAGGTTCCATTATTACGAGGGATATAGTCACAATATCGTTACGTATCCCATTCCGGTGATGAAGATGCTCGGCGTTAAATACCTTATCGTATCGAACGCATGCGGAGCGGTCAGCACGAAACTGGAGAAAGCGGACTTGATGATAATGAACTCGCACATCAACCTGCATTTCTCTTCGCCGCTTATCGGGATGAACAACGCGGGCAGGAACGGCTCTAAATATTTTTATGACAGGGAACTGATAGAACTCGCGTCGAAAGTCGCGCTGAAGAACGGCATAAACGTAAAGAAAGGCTGCTACGCTTCCGTTCAGGGACCGAACCTCGAGACGAAGGCTGAATACAGGCTGATGCAGAAAATCGGCGCCGACACAGTCGGGATGTCGACTATTCCTGAAGTCCTTGTGGCACACAGGCTCGGAATCAGGACTCTTGGGCTTTCGATTATTACGGACCTTGGTTTTCCTGATACGCTGAGAGTCGCGGAACTGCGGCACATTCTCGAATCCGCTTCGCTGGCAGAGCCGAAGATGGTTACTCTAATTAAAAATCTCGTAAAAGAACTATAAATAAAGAAGATGACAGAACAAAGAAAAAGGATTCTCGAATCAGTAAAGGCGGTAAAGAAAAACATGCCCGCGAAACTGAATCCCAAAATCGGGCTGATAGTTGAAGACCATTACCCGCTTCCGTACGGCATTAACGTACTGAAGAAACTCGACTACGTCGATATTCCTCCTAAGTTTGAAGGGGTAGAAAGGGAGCATCACGGCAAACTTTATTTCGCCAAGGCGGGCTCGCGCGATATGATTATATTCAAAGGAAGGTTCCATTTTTACGACGGCTATTCAATGCGCGATATCGGGCACATCATATATTTGCTGAGTCATCTCGGCATCGAGAAAATTCTTTCCATAGACGAAGTCGGTTCTTTGAATCCGCGGTTTGACTGCGGCGAACTCGCGTTGATTTACGACCATATAAATTTCATGGGCGATAATCCGCTTATCGGCGAGAACGACGAGAATCTCGGAATCAGGTTTCCGGACATGAGCAACGCTTATGACAGAAGGCTTTACGAGAAAATATACAAAATATTTCAGGACCAGAAAGTAAAAATAAACGAATCGGTTTATCTGAGCATAATCGGACCGCAGAGCGAAACGGAAGCTGAAGCGAGATTCTACCGCGATATCGGCTGCGACGTGCTGGGATATTCGCTCGCGCCGGAAAACATTACGGCGGTGCATACGGGCGTTAAGTTCGCGGCTGTCGGACTCATTACAAGGGAACTGATTGCCGACAAGATGCTCGAAGACAAGCGCGGCGAATCCGAGAAGCAGAAAGACGAACTCAACAACAGAAGATACGCCCAGGGCGAACTTAATAAGATACTCGTTAAGATTATTAAAGCCCTGTAGTACTTTGTTTTGCCGGAAATGCCTGAATACCAATCGCGTCTTTCCTGCAACAAATAATGAGTGTTTTTGGTTATTTTGACTCCCGCTTTAAAAGGCGGGGTTAATAAATACAATGTAGCCCACGTCCGCCGCGGCGGATAACCGTGGGATAACAGAATAAGAAGAAAACCAAAACCGTTTCAACGGTTTTCGAAAAAGTAAAGGATTTTATTACAACTTTTTACGTTGATACATATA
>JAJTBN010000144.1 GCA_021286895.1 Bacteroidota bacterium
AAAAATAAGAGTTTTAATAGGAAAAGTAGGCCTTGACGGACATGACAGGGGAGCGAAAGTTATAGCTGCGGCTTTCAGAGATGCAGGATTTGAGGTTATTTACGCCGGTCTCAGGCAAACACCTGAAACTATGGTGGAGGCGGCACTTCAGGAAGACGTCGATGCTATCGGAATTAGTATTCTGAGCGGCGCGCACATGACTATTTTTCCGAGAGTGAAAAAACTAATGGACGAAAAAGGGCTAAACGACGTCCTGCTATTCGGCGGCGGCATTATTCCGCGGGATGACATCGATGAACTGACGGGTCTTGGCATCGGGAAATTATTCACACCGGGAGCGACGACTCAGGAAACAGTCGATTACGTCAGGGAATGGGTTTCCAAAAACAGAAATTATTAAAAATTAATCATACATATTTGAAAGAGCCAGTAAAATTCGGGACAGACGGATGGAGAGCGGTAATCGGTGACACCTATACATTTGAAAATGTAAGAAGAGTGTCGCTTGCTACCGCAAAAGTATTTAAAAATCATAAAAATATTAAAAACGGCATCGTTATCGGTTACGATACGCGATTCCTTTCAAAAGAATTCGCTCATGCTTCGGCCGAAGTGTTCGCCAGCACAGGAATAAAAGTGCTTATCACTGATTCGTTTGTGACAACACCTACGGTTTCTCTTT
The DNA here is from genome assembly GCA_021286895.1 of Bacteroidota bacterium. Classification (GTDB taxonomy): domain Bacteria; phylum Bacteroidota; class Ignavibacteria; order Tepidaquicellales; family Tepidaquicellaceae; genus CAIKZJ01. Next base: position 683 of record JAJTBN010000144.1, read on the forward strand.
TGTCGCGCGATAAAAACCTCGCGTTCGGTGTGGTAATAACAGCATCGCATAATCCTTATAAATATAATGGATTCAAACTTAAGGACTCTTATGGCGGCTCGATGAATCCTGAAGAACTTATTCTCGTGGAAAAGGAACTTCCGGGCATTACAAAAGTCGAGGGAGTCGAGTCTTTTGATTTCTACAAAAATAAAGGGCTGATTGAGTATATCGACGGAAGACAGTATTACATCGACAATCTAAAGGCGAAAATTAATATTGACGTTATTAATAAGGCTGATATGAAAGTTCTGTACGAAGCAATGTATGGCGCGGGACAGAATACGATTAACGAACTTATAAAAGTTGACCAGCTTCATAACTCGGTTAATCCTTATTTTGAAGGCGGCGCTCCGGAGCCTGTTGAAAAGAATTTAGGGCTTGCGTGTAAAACGGTTAAAGACGGTAAGTATGATATCTGCATAGTCACAGACGGAGACGCGGACAGAATAGCGATAATCGATGATAACGGAGAATTCCTCGATGCACAGAAGACCTTCGCGCTTCTGTTGAAATTTCTCCATAAAGACAAGGGATTCACGGGCACGGTGGTGAGAGGATTTTCGGCGTCTGAAATAATTAAGGAGTACTGCGATAAATACGGACTTACACTCGAAACTGTTCCTATCGGTTTCAAGCATATCTCAAAGAAAATGATAGAAGGAGATGTGCTGATAGGCGCTGAGGAAAGCGGAGGAATCGGCATAAAAGGCCACCTTCCCGAACGCGACGGGCTGTTTAACGGTCTTCTGTACCTTGAAATGCTCGCCGCAACTGGCAAAAGCGTAACGGATTTGAAAAAGGAACTCGAAGACGAATTCGGAAAATACTTCTACAAGAGAATTGACATACATACGACGGATGAAAAGAAAAACAAAACGCTTGAAGCATGCAGGAATTTGAAGCCGGGTGATAATATAGCAGGCAGGAAAATTCTCAGCATAGACCCGCTCGACGGTTATAAACTGTTCTTCGGCAACGGATGGATAACGATAAGGGCATCGGGAACCGAACCCCTTCTCAGATTCTATTGTGAAACAAAGGGAACCGACGATACACTCGACGTTTTAAACAAAACAATTTCAAATTTTAATTTAGAGTAATGAAAAGATTATTTTTTTTCTTGTTCATATCCGTCGCTTTGTTTTCGTGTACGAGAGTTTATTCGCAAAAAGAGCAGACAACAGGACAGAATACTAATATTTTAAGCAATACGACTGGAAATCAAAATATGAAAATAAATGCTGATGCCACGGATATTTTGTCACAGTTGTCAGTTCAGAACCAGAGTATGCAGCAGAAAACATTTCCTGTGGATAAAGCGATAAACCCTGATTTGTATTTTGTCGGGCCCAATGACGTATTTAATCTCGGGATTTACGGTTTTCTAAATCAGACGGTTTCTTTAACTGTTAATCTTGAGGGATCGCTGGTTATTCCGTCAGTAGGTGAAGTAAAAGTAAATGGTCTTTCACTTACGGAAGCCAAAGAAAAGGTCATAAAAGCTGTTAAGAAGAGATATTATTCGAGCGAAATCAGCCTTACACTTTCTATGCCGAGATTTTTTCTTATTAGCGTATCGAGCCTTATTCAGAAAAAAATTGAGGTAACTCCACTGACAAGAACAAGCGATATCTTTAGCCTTATTTTCTTCGATACCTTGAACATACAGAGAATTAAATATGATAAAATGAACCCAAAGGGTGAATTTTCCCCGGATATCTCTTTGCGAAATATTCAGATAATAAGAAAGAACGGGACTGCCGTTAACGTTGACCTGTACAGGTATTTCAATACCAATAACGATGAATTTAATCCTTATTTTCAGGAAGGCGACCTTCTGAAAATCCCATTCGGTCAGCTTATTAAAAATTATATTTCGGTTGATGGTGCCGTTCAGCTCCCGGGAGTCTATGAATATAACCCGAATGATAATCTGGAATCCGCGATATCGCTGGGAAGAGGGTTTGATAAAGATGCGGAAATTGACAGTGTAACCGTCTTCAGAGTTGATCCCATCACGAAGAGATACAACATATTCACACTCGATTTTAATAATGACAAAAATTTCAGGATTGAAAACTTTGACAGGGTGCTCGTGAAGTTTAAATCTCAGGACATCAAAAACTACAGCGTTATAATTCTCGGGGAAGTAAACAGGCCTGGCATTTATCCGATTTCTCAGAAAAATACTACACTCAAAGAAGCTATTGAAATGGCCGGAGGATTTAAGAGTAATGCTTATTTGCCTCTCAGCATTCTGATGAGAAAGTACGATGATGAGTACACAAAAAAGGATACGGCCGAAATCATGCTGAATATTCGCGCCAATGACCTTATAGTTAAAGAACAGGACCGCAAGAACTTCGATATCGACGTTTTGTCCCGCAGATACAGGATGATTGTTGATTTCGAAAAACTCTTTAAGGAAAACGACCTTAGCCAGAATGTAGCCCTGGAGAACAAGGATGTTATATACGTTAATGACGATAAAAAGGTCGTATATGTTTACGGTCAGGTTCAGAATGAAGGTTACGTACCATATAAAGAGGGTGAAAATTATGAATACTATATCAATAAGGCAGGAGGTTACTCCCTGGCCGCTGAAGAGGGGGATACTCGTGTTATAAGGTTCAATTCCAGGGGATGGTATAAAGCCGATAAAACGAACGTGCAGTCGGGTGATTTTATATATGTTCCGAAGGTAGTCAAAACCCCCTTCAACGAAAACCTAACTTTAATATCGACGATCATAGGTACACTGGTCAGCATTATTTCGACTTATCTGCTTGTAAAGAGCGCGAATAAATAAATTTTTATAATTTTTTGAATTTTGAACAAAATGTCCAAAACTGAAAATAAAGAGAATACGGTTGTAGATTTTATAAAGATTTTGCTGAAATACAAGAAATTTATATTTATATTTACATTCTCTGTGGGTCTTCTTGTAACTTTTTATTTGTATTTTATCATGAAACCCATTTTTTTATCAATGGGGTCGGTAAAAAGTGCGTCAAAATCTTCATCACTCAGCAGTCTTCTGGGTGCTTCTGGATCGCTTTCTGATCTTAGTGGAATCGGAGAACTGGCAGGAGGCAGCAGTTCTAAAGAACTTGCGCTTTATGAAAATATACTTTTGAGCAGACGTAATATCGAGGAGACGATAATAAAATTTAATCTTAATACTGAATGGGATTTTAAATACCTGGAAGATGCAGTTAAGTTTTTTAAGGATGAGATTCTTGTAATAAATAAAGACAGAATTGCAGGTACCATGGAAATTGGTATCTATGATATCGACCAGAAAAGAGCTAAAGATATTGCCGATTTTATGATTTATCAGTTGAATAAGCTGTTCACGGAAATGAATGTACAGAATGCCAAAAGTTACAGGGAGTTTATTGAATCTCGTTATGAATTGCTTAAAAAGGACCTCAAGAAATCCGAAGATACCCTTAAAAATTTTCAGGATAAGTACGGAATTGCTCCGGATCTGACTTTGAAGGCTGTTACTCAGTCTCAGGTCCAGATTGAAGCGGAAATAAAATCCGAGGAAATAAAACTTGATCTGCTCCATAAAATCCTTACCCCAAATGAATCCGAGGTGAAACTTCAGGAAGAAAAAATAGCAATGCTGAAAAAACAACTGGTCGATATCGTTACGACAGAAGTCAATCCACAAGAAAGGCTGTCCCTCGGAAAAGGTTCAGAAGTCCTGATGTCCTACATGCGTCTCCAAAAGGAAGTGGAAATTCAGAATAAAATCCAGGCGTTCCTGCTTCCAATGTATGAACAGGCGAAACTTGAAGAGAAGAAAGAGACACCGACGGTTGTAGTTATGGACACTCCTAATTTTCCGGAAAAGAAAGCAAAACCTAAAAGAATTAAAACCATAGCAATCAGTCTTTTTATCGCGTTCGTTATCGGTTCCGGTTGCGTTATGGTTTACGATAGGTACAAGAATATCGATTTTAAGAGCATGTTTGCCGATACGGAGGATTCGGTTGACTAAGGAAGACGCTAAACCGCAGGAGGATCAGGTATTAGGGTCGGTTTTTTCTTCACTGGCTTTTTCTCTTTCTCCTCGGAATATGATAATATTCCTTATATTCCTTACTCCGTTTTCCCTTGGCAATTTCGGTTTTAATTATCTCTATGTCTCCTGGGGAATTCTCTGTATTACGTTTCTTATATCATTCAGTAATTATTTCGGCCAAAAAAAAATCCTCAGGACAAATTACCTTATTCCGATTGTTGTATTTACGGCGTCATTTTTTACTTCGATGATATTCGGGCTTGAATACAAGGAATTGTTTGAGTTTACGGTATATAAAAGTTCCAAGGATTCGGTTTTTATCGAGTTCATGACGTTCGGCCCCATGCAGCTGTTGCTCATTTATACAATATATGTAAATACTAAATGTATGGATGATATAAAAGCCTATATTCTGAGCATACTTCTGAGCGGTATACTGGTTAATGTGATTTCTTTTCTGTTCCTCCTTAGCGGGAGACTTGTTGAAAACAGATTGGGAGGGACTTTCGATGACACTAATTATTTTGGTAGGTTCGAAGTTATTCTTATTGTCATATCACTCGCATATTTGATCTATGGGAGGCTTACACTGAAATATAAGTTGATAAATATTGCTCTTATTCTTATAAGTGCGAATTTGTTGAGGCTTTCATCATCCAGGGCCGCAATATTGGCGCTCGGATTTGTGATAATCCTTATGTCGTTGTTCAGCAGAAATAAGGTTCTAAAATATACTCTGATCGCCGGCAGTATTAGTGTAGTGGCTATTTTCCTGGCATATGCCGCGGCAGTTAAAGGAGCTTTGGGAGCGGGATTCCTGACTTCATTTCTCGATATGTCCAATGCGACGCGTCTTGCATTAAATGTTGGCGCATTCAATATCTTCATCGATTATCCGTTGTTTGGTATCGGATATCATAATTTCTACAACGTATATATCAACCATGGTTATGTACCATTGGATATACCTGTGGTTACAACTATTTCCGTGGTACATTCCTGGCTGTTTTCCGTTCTTGCGGAACAGGGACTTATGGGTATATTATCGCTGTTCTGGCTTCTTTACCTTATGTTCAGAGATCTTGTCAGGAATATTAATAATTCAACTGACGGCGTTATGAAATTCGCCGGTATCGCTTTGTTCGGCATGAATTTTTCATTTTATTTTTTCGGTTTGTTCAGCCCGGTTTTTTTCCCGGAATTGCAATTCGGGATGTTGTGCGGTTTGACAGGTGCGTATTTAAAAATTTATGAACTGGGAAAAAATAAATAAAATTTCACGGTGTCAATATCAACTTAAATATACAAGCATATAAAAGACTTATTAAAAAATATTTTCAAAATATCTTTCGCGTCCGGATCAATAATAATTACTTCCATTATCCGCGTTAAAGTTTATGCATTGGTGGTTGGGGTGTCGGGAATGGGAGTACTTTCACAGTTTGTAAATCTGAACACTTTTATAATGCTCTTCGGCAGCGTAGGATTCCCGCTTGGGCTTACGAAACTTATTTCGCAGCTGGAAAAAGACGGCAAATGGGACGATATTAAACCGTTACTTAAATCAACATTTATCGTGACGTCCTCAATAGGGCTGGCGTTGCTGATTCTTTCGTTCGTTTTTTCAGGTGGTTTGTCTCAGTGGCTTTTCGGCACCGATAAGTATTCGGGTCTTGTTTTTTTATTCGGATTCTCCCTGCCTTTTACTTTGGCGTTTTCTATCTTTGAAGCATTTATGCGTGGCATTAAGAAGTTTAATTCTTATGTGATTTTAACGGTACTTCTTACTGTCCTCGGTCTTGTAATGGCGCTGATATTCGTTTACTGGCTGGATCTGTTAGGTATAATTATCGTTATGGTACTTCAGCCCGTGATGAATATTCTGTTCTATATTGTTTATATTAAGAAAAACCGAATTATCAGTATTTTGAGTGTTGTAAGAACAAAATGTGAATTCAGCGATAATATAAAACACGTTTTCAAGATAGGGCTGAGCTCTCTTCTTGTTGGTTCGCTTGCACAATTCTCGCTTCTTTTTGTAAGAAGCATGATTATCAGGATTTATGGAATTGAGGGAAACGGAATTTATCAGTGCATATACGGTATCTCAAATAATTATCTGAACTTATTTTTTATGACTATCGGTGCATACACGTTGCCCGTTCTTTCGGAAAATAATTCAAAAGAGTTTGTAAACAAAGAAATTACAAACTATTTCAGGATTATGACTTTTTTCCTTGTGCCATTTTTAAGTTTAGTGTTCGTAATGAGGGTGCCTGTGATAAGCGTATTTTATTCGCAGAAATTTTTGCCTGCGGCCGATTTATTCTTTTTCAATATATTAGGCGATTATCTGAGGGTTTTTGCTTGGATATTCGGACTATGGCTGATACCATGCTATAAGATGAAAGCCTGGCTGTTTTTCGAAATTACACTCAGCATTAATCTGGTGATATTTTTCTATATCTTCGTTAATTTCACGGGGCTTGATCTTAATTCTGTTACACTCGCGTATCTTGTATCGAATTTTATATTTATGGGGTTCAATTATTTTTATATCAGGAGGAAAAACAATTTCAGGCTAAGTGACGTGAATGCCAGAAATTTTATTATTTCAACCGCAGTATTGCTGCTTATTTTCTCCGTTTCTCAGTATAATATCGGAATGGCTTACTATGCTGCCCCTTCGCTGCTGATTGCATGGGGTTTTGCGGTTATTAACCGGTCAGACGTTAATAAAGCTTTGCTTATTGTTAATTCGGTATTCAAAAAAGATAAAAAGGAAAATGCTTAATCTGAGCTTTGTAATTGATTCGCTTGCTCCGGGCGGGGCAGAGAAAATTACGGTAGATCTTATAAACAGGATTGACAGAAACCGATTTAACGTTACTTTTTACAGTCTTTTCAATTCCACAAAACTCAAAGACAATATTATCGGACGTATTTCGCCTGGAATTAAATTCGTGGAACTTGATATAGAAAAACTGTCATTCCGGAAAAGGTTTGTGCATTTAAGGAAAGCGCTCGAACATTCCGATGTTATTCACACATGTCTCGATATGTCAAATTTCTATGTGCCTTTGTCACTGTTCTTCCGGAAAAAATGTAAAATAATAGTTTCTGTCCACGGTAAAACGGCAGTGTTTATTGACGATCCTGCGCTGAAAGCCGAACTCAAAAAAAATCAGCACAGAAAGTATGTGCTCATGACAAAATATTTCCAGCGTATTGCAAATTGCAGGATCAATAAGTTTATAGCTTTGAGTAAAAAAACCCGGGATTTCTTGATAAATATAAACGGGATAAGTTCCAAACGCGTAATAGTCCATTATTACGGATATGATTTTGAATACCTCGAAAAGTCATCTCAGGAAGAGGCGGAAGAAACACGAAAGAATCTCGGATTC